>JAZSJQ010000030.1:0-12525 GCA_045534445.1 Acutalibacteraceae bacterium | reverse complement strand
ATTGCGATAACACCCTTGGTGGAGAACATAAAGGAAACGCAGCCGGTGGTGCCGAGGTTGCCGCCGTTCTTGTCAAAGTAGTGACGCAGATCGCCGGCGGTACGGTTTCTGTTGTCGGTAAGAGTTTCAACGATAACAGCTACACCGCAGGGACCGTAGCCTTCGTAGGTGAGTGCTTCGTATTCTTTGCCATCGTTGTCACCGGAAGCCTTCTTGATAACTCTTTCGATGTTGGCGTTAGGCACGTTGAGGGACTTTGCCTTTGCAATGCAGTCCTTTAGCTTGGGGTTGGAAACGGGGTCAGGGCCGCCGTTTTTGACCGCAACAGCTATCTCACGGCCTATTTTAGTGAAGACCTTGGCGCGCTGGCCATCGGTCTTTTCCTTTTTTCTTTTGATCGTACTCCATTTATTATGTCCTGACATAATAACCCTCCGTATAGAATTTTTAGAGGTGTATAAAGCGTTAATCGAAACCGCTTTCCCTCGAATGCCCTAATATTTTATCACAGGAAGAGCCTCGATACAAGATGTTTTTATTGTATATGGAAATAATCTGTGATAAAATACAGATTAAGTTTTCCGGAGGTGAAACGGAATGAAAATTCCTCTTTATACATCAAAGACTCTGACAGCAGAAAACGCAGAGCTGGAGAATGAACTGTGCAGGACATTGGGAGTATCCGCGGCAGTGCTTGCAGACAACAGGGGTGACGCACTTAGAAATCTGCTCTATGCATGGTCTGTTTGCAAGGGGGAGGCGGTTTTTGTGCCTTCTTTTGCAGAACCGTACATTGTTTTTGCGGTGCTTGAGTGCGGAGCGGTGCCGGTTTTTGTGGACTGCGATATTGATACATGGCACATGAGCGCAGAAAAGCTTGAAAAAACAGTAAAAAAATGTATCAAACAGAATGAACTTTACCCTCGTGCGGTCATTGTAAGTGACATTTTCGGAATGCCCTTTGACTGTTCAAAAATAGCAGGAATATGCGCGAAGTACGGTCTTCTGCTTATAGAAGATGCCTCCTGTGCGATGGGAGCAAAAGCGGGTGAGAAGTGCGCAGGAACCCTTGGCGATGCATCGATCGTGAGCTTTGAAGAAACAGGAGGCGCTATACTGACCGACGATATTCAGCTTGCCCGAAATCTCAGACTTGCCTCAATCGGCGGCGGGAAGATATCCGATAATACCACAGGCTCAGTTGAGATAATCAGAAAGGGAAGTGAATCTGAATCAAGTCGCCTTGCAGAAATCGGGATTAAGAAACTCAGGGGAACTGAAGAAAAAGCGGCTCTTCGCCGAGCGAATGCCGAAAAGCTGAAAGCGGCAGCAAAAGATACCGCAATAAGCTTCCAGACAGAGCCCGAAGGCTGCATTGGTGCATACCCGGTCCTTGGCGTGCGAGCGCAGGACAAAGAGAGTGCAGAGCGCATGGTAAGATCCTTGCGCGAAGAAGGGATCGAGTGCAGAACGCTTTATTCAAAGCCCCTTTGCCGCAATGCAGTATTCAAGGAGCTTGACTGTCAGGCGTCCGATGTGCCGGTGGGATCAAATCTGTCGGTATGCACATTTCTGCTTCCCTGTCACGAAGGTCTGACAGACGAGCAGACAGAATTTATATGCGAAAAAATTAAAACGATCTGTGTTTGAAAATTTACAAAGAATTGGACGATATCGCTTTACATCTTGGAACATTTTTAGTAAAATATGTTTAATAACATCTTGGAGTGATTTGTATGCAGGCAAAGTATAAGCGTATACTGCTCAAGCTCAGCGGTGAGGCGCTTGCAGGTGATAAAAAATTCGGTTTTGACGAGGGAGCTATTTCTGAGATCTGCGCGGCAATAAAGGAAGTCGTTGATCTCGGTGTAGAGGTCGGAATCGTGGTCGGCGGCGGCAACTTCTGGCGCGGTCGTTCCTCCGGTGAAATGGACAGAATAAAGGCAGATCATATCGGAATGCTGGCAACAGCAATGAATGCACTGGCAGTGTCCGATGCACTTGAGCAGAAGGGTGTCTGCACCCGTGTTCAGACTGCTCTTCCCATGCCCAGCGTCGCAGAGCCTTATATCAGAAACAAGGCTGTCAGCCATCTTTCAAAGAACAGAGTAGTCATTTTCGGCTGCGGAACAGGAAACCCCTTCTTCTCCACTGATACCGCAGCAGCACTGAGAGCTGCCGAGATCGGTGCAGAGATAATTCTCAAGGCATCTGTCGTTGATGGTGTTTATGATAAGGATCCTCATGTGTATAACGATGCAGTCAAGTATGACAGAATCAGCTACGGCGAGGTTCTTGAAAGAGGCCTCAAGGTCATGGACGGTGCCGCGGCAGCACTTTGCCGCGACAATAAAATGCCTATCATGGTATTTGATATGCAGAAGCCCGAGAATCTTATCGCAGCGGTATGCGGCGATGGAATCGGCACTGTAGTATACGCTGACTGATAATTCAAATAATTTTACATAAGAAAGGGAGCATAACAATGGATACAATTTTCAAGACAACAGAAGAAAAAATGAACAAGACAATAAACGTTCTTATAGCTGATTATAAGACCGTTCGTGCAGGCAGAGCAAACGCCAGCATTCTTGATAAGGTAACCGTAGAGTATTACGGCACCGAGACCCCTGTAAACCAGCTCGCATCCATCAGCGTTGCAGAGGCTCGTGTTCTCTGCATCCAGCCCTACGATGCATCTGCACTTCGTAATATCGAGAAGGCTATCAACGCATCTGACATCGGCATCAACCCCCAGAACGACGGCAGAGTTATCAGACTTACCTTCCCTCCCCTCACCGAGGAGCGCCGCCGCGATCTCGCAAAGGACATCAAGAAGATGGGTGAGGACAACAAGGTTGCTATCCGTTCCATCCGCCGCGATGCCATTGATAAGCTCAAGGCAATGAAGAAAGAGTCCGCAATTACTGAGGACGACCTCAAGAATGCAGAAAAGAAGACTCAGGACATGACCGACAAGTTCATCAAGAAGATCGATGAGCTTTCAGCTGCAAAAGAAGCAGAAATCATGGAAATCTAACCTGAAACGTTTATTACCGTGGGCGTAATGCCCACGGTATTGCGTTAGGCTTAACTGCCTGAAAAAGGGAGGGCATTTGCTTGTTCAAAGGAAAAAAGAGTGCAGAAAAGGTGCAGAGGCAGCTTCCTGTGCATATAGGAATAATCATGGACGGAAACGGCAGATGGGCACAGAAGCGCGGCTTGCCCCGTATGGCAGGACACCGCGAGGGAGCCAATAATTTCCGAACCATTACAAGGTACTGCAATGATATAGGAATAAAGTATGTCACAGTATACGCTTTTTCCACGGAAAACTGGAACCGTCCGAAAGAAGAAGTAGATGCGCTCATGAAGCTTTTATATGATTATCTTGTGGAATCTCTTAGAGATTTCCGTGAGGAGAATATAAAAACGCGTTTTATCGGAGACAGAAGTATGCTCCACCCCAAGCTGCAGGAGCTTATGGCAGAGGCTGAGGAGCTGTCTTCTGATAAGACAGGTCTTGTACTCAACCTTGCAATAAACTACGGCGGCAGAGCGGAAATCGTCACCGCAGTTAAGAAGCTTGCGGAGGAAGGTATAAAGAGCGAAGATATAACCGATCAGATGATATCGGACAGAATGTACACCGCTTCACAGCCTGACCCCGATTTGATAATCAGACCCAGCGGAGAGTACAGAATATCAAACTTTCTGCTTTGGCAGTCGGCATATTCTGAATTCGTCTTTTTTGATGAAATTCTGTGGCCCGACTTTTCAAAAAAGGATCTTGACAGAGCCATTGATATTTTCTCAAAAAGAAAAAGACGTTTTGGAGGGGTATAATAAATGAAAGTCAGAATAATATCAGCTATAGTCGGCATATTTATTCTTGCCGGAATAGTTGCAGTAAGCATTATGGTCGAAGCCAAGGTGCTGTGCTTTGCACTGGCGGCAATAGCGCTTCTTGCAGTATATGAAGGACTGAACGCAGTCGGAACACTGAAGAATGCAGTTATTTCAATTCCTTGCTTTATATATACTGCGGTAATCGAAATGACCTTCCTTTTCGGGGACAGACAGTCCGTTATCATTCTTGCAACTCTTTCCTATGTAATGATAATGTTCCTCTGTGCACTGGGGAAATACGAAAAAGTGCCAGTGTCTCAGATAGCCATGTCGATTATGATGACAATGGTAGTAACCTTTGCGGTGTACAGTGCAATTTATATGTACTACATACATGACAGTAAGGCAACAGATACCTACGGCCTTGCTATGCTGGTGTTCTGCCTGCTTTGCTCATGGCTTACCGATACAGGCGCATATTTTGCGGGAACTCTTTTCGGAAAGCATAAGCTTTCCCCCAGAATCAGCCCGAAAAAGACCATTGAAGGCGCGATCGGCGGCGTTATCGTCTGCGTTGCACTTACCTGGGCAATAGCATTCCTCTGCGTTTCCACTCTCGGAATCGTTGATGGCTATTCCGTAAATGTCATAAACCTCATTATATTGACTGCGATTTGCAGCATAATATCAATGATAGGCGACCTTTCCTTCTCTGTAGTAAAGAGAACCTACGGGGTCAAGGATTACGGCAACATCATGCCCGGTCACGGCGGAGTGCTTGACCGTTTTGACAGCTTCATGTTCGTAGCACCCTTCGTATGTGTGCTCACAAAATATCTGCCTATACTGGTGGCTGCATAATTATGATCAAAGAAAGAGAAAAAATTTCACTGCTGGGCTCAACGGGATCTATAGGAACTCAGGCTCTGCGCGTTGCAGAAAAGCTGGATATTCCCGTTGTTGCGCTGGCGGCGAACAGAAATATAAAACTGCTTGAAGAGCAGATACGCAAATTCAAGCCTGAGATAGCTGTTGCTGTCGATGAGTCTGCTGCGGCAGAGCTTAAAATTGCAGTAGCCGATACAGATACAAAAGTGCTGTCGGGCATGGACGGTCTTATTGAGGCGGCAAGTCTTGAGAGTGCTGATGTTGTTCTCAATTCGGTCGTAGGCATGGTAGGACTCCGCCCGACTCTTGCGGCAATTGAAAGCGGCAAGAAGCTTGCCCTTGCAAACAAGGAGACTCTTGTAGCAGGCGGAAGCCTTGTAATGGATGCGGCAAGAAAAAACAATATCGATATACTTCCCGTTGACAGTGAGCATTCCGCAATCTTCCAGTGTCTGCAGGGAAAGCCCACAAACGGCGGCATAAAGAAAATACTTCTCACCGCATCGGGCGGTCCCTTCTTCGGAAAGAAGAGGGAGGAGCTATCCGGCATGACTGCAAAGGAAGCTCTGAAGCATCCCAACTGGAGCATGGGTTCAAAAATAACCATCGACTCTGCTACCCTCATGAATAAGGGACTTGAGGTTATCGAAGCCGCCTGGCTTTTCGGAGTTCCGCTTGATAAGATCGAGGTTGTGGTACACCGCGAAAGCATAATCCATTCAGCGGTTGAATTTGAGGATAACAGTGTGATCGCTCAGCTTGGTCTGCCCGATATGACCATTCCCATTCAGTATGCGCTGACATATCCCGAGCGTTATCCCTCTCCCGCAGGCGAGCTTGATTTGTTCAAGCTCGGTCAGATGACCTTCTATGAGCCTGATATGGAGACCTTCAGCTGTCTTGCCGCCTGTAAGAAGGCATTTTCTCTCGGCGGCACAGCATGTGCCGCGGCAAACGGCGCAAACGAAGCAGCTGTAGAGCTTTTCTTAAAGGGCGAGATAGGCTTTTTGCGCATAGGCGAGCTGGTGGAGGGAGCACTTTCCCTTTATAAGCCGGGCGAATATACCCTTTCAGATATACTTGAAACTGACAGAGCGGCAAAGGAATATGTATATGCCGCTAAATAAGGAGATGATGAACTCTTGACTACAGCACTGATAATCATAGGCGCAGTCATTCTGTTCCTGCTGGTAGTGCTTGTGCACGAATTCGGACACTTTATCACCGCCAAAATGTTCGGCGTAAAGGTCAATGAATTTGCAATCGGTATGGGCCCCAAGCTTTTCAAAAAGCAGGGTAAGGAGACCCTTTATACGATCCGCCTTCTTCCCATCGGCGGCTTCTGCGCCATGGAGGGCGAGGATGAGGACAGTACCGATGACAGAGCATTCTGCAACAAAAAGCCATGGCAGAAGTTCATCATAGTTGCCGCAGGCGGCATTTTCAATATCATCCTCGGTCTTATCTTCATGCTCATCGTTCAGGCGGTGAATGTCCCGGGCAGCTCAAACCTTATCGGAACCACAGAAATATGGGGGTTCAATGAAGGCGTATATTCTGCGGCAGAAGCAAGCGGACTGCAGGCAGGTGACAAAGTGCTTGCGGTAAACGGCTATAAGGTAAACTGTGCAACCGATATTTCCTACGGTATGGCATTTGCAAATTCCAGCAATATGACCTTTACCGTGCTCCGCAACGGAGAGGAAATGGACATTGAGATTCAGATGAATACGAACCAGAGGGTCAGCCCCCTAATGGCTGAAACCTCCTACACCGACCTGTTTGCGCAGGCGATGAATATAAGTCCCTCTGATGTTGAATTTACCGATGGAAAGCTCAGAAAGAATGAGCTTCCCATTCAGGATTTTATCATTGTCGGCGAAGAAAAGAACGTTGGTAATGTCCTGACCTCCACAGGCACTGAGACAGTGTCCATGTGCAGAGTTGTGTACATGAGTCTGTGGAAGCTCATAACGGGAGATTTCAAGATGACCGATATGTCAGGACCTGTCGGTATCGTTGATACCATTGGTCAGGTCGCGGAAAACTCCATGAGTGACGGCTTTACTCCGTGGGAGAATTTTATAAGCGTATTTATAAGCATTCTCAGAGTAATGGCACTCATAACCATAAACCTCGGACTTTTCAATCTCCTGCCTGTCCCTGCACTTGACGGCGGCAGACTGGTATTCATTATCATAGAGATGATAATCCGCAAGCCTGTACCTGCAAAATATGAATCCATCGTTCATTTTGTGGGACTGATGCTGCTGTTTGCTCTCATGATATTCGTCACATTCAATGATATAGTAAGGCTTATTGGCTGTTCAGGATAAGGATTGATTTAAATGCAGAGAAAGATCACTGACAGAATAAGTATCGGTAACAGGCAAATCGGAGGCGGTTTGCCTGTACTTATTCAGTCCATGTTAAACAAACCGTCATATGACATAGAAGGCAGTGTGGCTCAGGCTGTTGCCCTTGAGAAAGCGGGCTGTGAGATAGTCCGTGCCGCAGTGCCCGACAAGGAAGCAGTAAAGCTCATTACTGCGCTGAAAAATGCTCTTACCATACCCGTTGTAGCAGATATACATTTTGACTATCGTCTTGCCCTTGCCTGTGTTGATGCAGGGGTTGACAAGGTGCGCATAAACCCGGGCAATATCGGCGGCGAGGACAGAGTAAAGCAGGTAGTTGATAAATGTACGGCAAACAATGTTCCTATCAGAATAGGAGTAAACAGCGGCTCCGTTGAAAAGAGCATACTTGCGAAGTACGGCTCACCCACAGCGGAGGCGTTGTGCGAAAGTGCGCTTTATCATGTGCGGCTGCTTGAAAAGTACGATTTCCATGATATTGTCGTGTCTCTTAAATCATCCGATGTGCAGACCACCATTGAGGCATACCGCCTTATGAGTGAGAAATGCAATTATCCTCTGCATCTGGGCGTTACCGAGGCAGGTACGACCCGCATGGGAATAATCAAGTCCTCTGTGGGCATCGGTGGGCTTCTTTCCGAAGGAATAGGCGATACCATAAGAGTATCTCTGACAGCAGACCCTGTGGAGGAGATATATGCCGCGAAGGACATACTGTCCGCACTGGGACTTCGCAAGGAAGGCGTGCAGTTTGTTTCCTGCCCCACCTGCGGAAGAACGAGGATCGACCTTGTAGGTCTTGCCAACAGGGTTGAGGAGGCGCTGAGAGGCGTTGAGAAAAATATCAAGGTAGCCGTTATGGGCTGCGTGGTAAACGGACCGGGTGAAGCCAGAGAGGCAGATATCGGTCTTGCAGGCGGTGACGGCTGCGCCGTGATATTCAAGAAAGGGGAAGTTATTAAAAAAGTTAGCGAAGAACAGGCACTTTCAGCCTTGATGGAGGAAATTGAGAAATTATAGGAAAGGGAAAATATGAAACAGACATTAGGTCAGCTTTTTTCAGAATGTGTGGAGAACGAATATGTGGCTGAGCTTGCAGATCTGAATGTAGATGAGATACAGCCGCGAAATAATTTCAGGTCACTGACAGTATTTGTAAGTGCAAAGGAATTTATCGAGTTCGAAAAATTTCACAAGGCAGAGACAGTTATCAAAGATTGCTATCTCCTTGAAGAAGTTTACATAAAACCAAAATTTACTCAGGACTGCTTTTCTGAAGCAGTCCTTGACAGCCTTATCGGAGAGCTCAAAAAGACAGTATCGACCGTCAACGGCTCTTTTTACAAATGCTCGTGGAATTACGATGAAAACAGCAAGGTAGTGTCCGCTGTCCTTAAAACAGACAGCCTGATGCTGCTTCACGCAAAGAAATTCAACGAGAAATTTGAAAATGCCGTAATAGAGTATTTCGGCTTGCCCGTTGTGCTGAGCCTTTCGTATGATAAGAGCGCTCAGATACCGAAGATAGAACCGGAAGTTAACATAACACCACCGTGGGAGAGCGAGCCTGCAGCCTCAAAGCCTGCGACAGCAGACGCATCTGCTGCCCCTGCACCGCGTCCTGCAGAGCGCCCCATGCCCCAGCGTAAGATTCGATATGCTCCCCTGCCCGTTGAGAATCTTCTCAACGGACTGCCCGATAAGATCAGCAGTCCCGTGCTTATCTACGGCAAAGTAGAAGCACTGCCCGCAATAGAGCTTATCAAGCTTGACCCCATGCAGCACAGAGCAACTGTTTGGGGCAGAGTGTTCGGATTTGAGTCAAAGCTTACCAAATCGGGAAAGAGCTACATAGTAAAATTCAATATCACAGACCTTACCTCGTCCAATACCGTCAAGCTTTTTATGAAAGAAAAGGACATGGAAAAGGCGGAGGATCTAAAGGACGGTGCAGTTGTCATAGTACAGGGCGAATATGCCTACGATAGCTACGACAAGAGCTATTGCCTTATGGCAAGCTGTATAGCGCTTGCGAAAGAGCGTTTGCGTATGGATAACTGTGAAGAAAAGCGTGTAGAGCTTCATATGCATACGAATATGTCAGCCCTTGACGCAGTGACCCCTGCCTCAAAGCTCATAGAGAGAGCGGCAAAATGGGGACACAAGGCTATCGCCATAACCGACCACGGTGTCGCACAGGCGTTCCCCGAGGCAATGAATACCGCAAACAAGCTTAAAAAGGCAGAAACTCCCATAAAGATAATCTACGGTGTGGAGGACTACTTTGTTGACGACAGCCTCAGAGTAGTTGCAGGCAAGGCAAATGCCCCTATCGATGGGGAAATAATAGCCTTTGACCTTGAGACAACGGGACTCAATGCGAAAACCTGCCGCATAACAGAGATCGGTGCTGTAAGGCTTCGCGGACTTGAGATCGTTGATAAGTTCGGAACCTTTGTGAATCCCGAACAGCACATACCGTCAAAGATCACAGATATTACAGGTATTACAGACGAAATGGTCGCCAATGCTCCGAAGGAAGCAGAGGCAGTTAAGAAATTCCTTGATTTCTGCGGAGATACAAAAATACTTTCTGCTCATAACGCAAACTTCGATATGAGCTTCCTGTCAGCCGCCTGCGAAAGATGCGGATATGACTGTGATTTCACAAGCCTTGATACCCTTGCGCTGAGCCGTGCAATGTTCCCTGATATCAAGAATCATAAGCTTGACACCGTGACATCGCACCTGAAGCTCCCTTCATTCAACCATCACCGAGCGGTTGACGATGCAGTTGCCCTTGCGTATATCCTCATCGAAGAGCTTCGCCGTATGCGCGATGACTACAAGGTAACGGAAATATCACAGCTTAATACAGCCATTACCGACAGACCGATAAAGACCTTTGATTCTCACCACCAGATAATTCTTGTAAAGAACAAGGTTGGACTTAAAAATCTTTATAAGCTCATATCTCAGGCAAATCTTCACGATTTCTACAAGCGTCCGAGAACCCGACGCAGCATGATAGAAAAGCACCGTGAAGGACTTATCATAGGCTCTGCCTGCGAGGCAGGCGAGCTTTATAAGGCTGTTGCGCTGGGGGCTCCTCACGAGCGTCTTGTTGAGATAGCCTCATTCTATGACTATCTTGAAATACAGCCCATCGGAAATAATATGTTTATGGTGCGAAACGGAGAGGTTACCGATGTGGAGACTCTTCAGGACTATAACCGAACTATCTGTAAACTGGGTGATGAGCTCGGCAAGCCCGTTGTGGCAACCTGCGACGTTCACTTCTTAGACCCCGAGGACGAAGCTTTCCGAAGAGTGCTTATGGCAAGCTTTGAGGACGGTGACCAGCAGGCGCCGCTCTATCTGCGTACTACTGAAGAAATGCTCGCGGAGTTTGAGTATCTCGGCAAGGACAAGGCATATGAAGTAGTCGTAACAAATACGAATCTCATAGCCGACATGGTAGAAGAAATTGCCCCCATACCTCCCGGAGTATATCCTCCCCGAATCGAGGGCTCGGACGAAAACCTCCGTTCCATCAGCCGCAACAGAGCGAAGGAAATATACGGCGATCCTCTGCCTGATTATGTTCACGAGCGCCTTGAGCGTGAGCTTGATTCTATTATCAACAACGGCTTCTCCGTCATGTACATGACAGCGCAGATGCTTGTTGCGGATTCCGAGGCTCACGGCTATCTCGTAGGCTCCCGAGGTTCGGTCGGTTCATCCTTTGTCGCGACCATGGCAGGTATATCCGAGGTTAACCCACTTGCACCCCACTATGTATGTCCCAAATGCCGCTGGAGTCAGTTTTTTATAGAAGACCCCAACGTAGGTTCAGGTTTTGACTTGCCTCCCCAAAACTGCCCCGTCTGCGGCGAGGAGTGCAGACGCGACGGTCACGAAATACCCTTTGAAACCTTCCTTGGCTTCTACGGTGATAAACAGCCTGATATCGACCTTAACTTCTCAGGAGAGTATCAGTCGAGAGCCCATAAGTACACCGAAGAGATATTCGGTGCGGAGAATGTTTTCAAGGCTGGTACTATCGGTACGGTTGCTGAAAAAACCGCATACGGCTATGTTCTCAAATATGCTGAGGAACGCGGACTTACCCTTCCTGCGGCAGAAATAGAACGTCTTAAAAACGGCTGTACGGGTATAAAGCGCACCACCAGCCAGCACCCCGGCGGCATGGTCGTTGTGCCGAGAGAGTACGAGGTTTATGACTTCTGTCCCATAGCTCACCCTGCTGATAAGGTGGACGTTGACATAGTCACTACCCACTTTGACTTCCATTCAATACATGATACCATTCTCAAGCTTGATATACTCGGACACGATAATCCGACCATTTATCATTACCTTGAGGAGTATACGGGCATACCCGTCATGGAGGTCACCATGAGTGACCCTGAGGTAATGAGCCTCTTTACATCTACTGATGCATTGGGTGTAACCCCTGAGGACATAGATTCCCTCACAGGTACCTTCTCCCTGCCCGAAGTCGGAACCTCCTTTGTTCGTCAGATGCTTGTTGATACCCAGCCAAAAACCTTTGCTGACCTTCTGCAGGTATCGGGACTTTCCCACGGTACCGACGTTTACCTCGGCAACGCAAAGGATCTTATCGACCAGGGAATATGCACCATTTCCGAGGTTATCGGAACACGAGACAACATCATGGTATATCTTATCCAGAAGGGCGTGGAAAAGGGACTTGCCTTCAAGATAATGGAGATAGTCCGTAAGGGTAACGCCAAGAAGCTTCTGACTCCTGAGATGGTACAGACTATGAAGGACAATAATGTTCCCGATTGGTACATTGATTCATGCTTCAAGATTAAGTATATGTTCCCGAAAGCCCACGCGGCGGCATATATGATAGCGACCCTTCGTCTCGGCTGGTATAAGGTGCATATGAAGGAAGCCTATTATGCGGCTTATTTCACTGCACGTCCCGATGATTTCGATGCAGAATCAACCGTTGCGGGCAGAGCGGCAGTCAAGAATAAAATGAAGGAAATAACAGCAAAGGGCAAGGCTGCAAGTGATAAGGAAACAAAGACCTTTGCGGTGCTTCAGATAATAAATGAAGCTCTTGCACGAGGAGTAAAATTCCTGCCTGTTGACCTTGAGAAAAGCTCGTCATACAAATTCCTTGTAGAAGGTGATGGTATACGACTTCCCTTCTCAGTTCTTGAAGGTGTTGGTCTCAATGCTGCAAAACAGCTTGAAGAGGCGAGAGATGAAGCCATGTTCTCAACCCGTGACGATATGCAGAAGCGCGCAGGTGTTACCAAGGCAGTAATAGCCGCCCTTGATACAGCAGGTGCGCTTACAGGACTTCCTGACTCCGACCAGATATCATTTATTTAGTGATAAAAGTTTTGGT
>JAZSJQ010000046.1:0-5916 GCA_045534445.1 Acutalibacteraceae bacterium | reverse complement strand
GATATGGACAGGAATACAAATAAGGATATATGGCTCGTTGTTGTCAACGTCTTTGCTGCTTCCAGAAAAGCAGGCTCAGTATGGAAAAGAGCTGCAGTGATGATGGATCAGGCTGGTCTGAAATACAAGGCAAAGTTTACCGGTGGAGAAGATAACGCCATTGCCATAAGCAGAAAGGCTGCAGCAAAAGGATACAGGAAATTCGTCGCAGTAGGAGGTGACGGAACTGTGCATGACGTTCTGAATGGCATTGCAGAATATGTGTATGATTCGGAATGTTCAGCTCTGTCAGACTTCACGCTTGCTGTGCTTCCGGTAGGTTCCGGAAACGACTGGGTCAAGTCGACAGGAGTACCAGGAGATCTTCTTGATGCGGTAGGAGTTCTTGCGCAGGGATATACCGGTCTTCAGGATGTAGTGAAAGTAAGCGTCCTTGATCCTTGTGATATCGATTCAAGTCCTCTTGTTCTGCCATTCATGGCACCTGTCGGAGGGGTAGGTCTTGATGCAAGGGTATGCGAAATTGTAAACAGGAAGAAGGAACAGGGTAAGCGAGGCAAGAAACTGTATGTGAGTGCGTTGCTTTATTGCATACGTCATCGCGTTCCTATCCGGGCGAAAGTAGTGTGCGACGGAGTCGAGGTCTTTTCTGGAAAATATCTGTCGATTGCATTCGGTGTGGGAAAGTATTCAGGTGGCGGAATGAGACAGACACCGCTTGCAGAGTTAGGGGACGGGCTGCTTGATGTTACCGTCATACCTGATATCCCGATATGGACAATTGCAAAAGAGGTTCCCCGTCTGTTTACCGGTACATTCCATAAGGTGGAAGTGCTGACGCAGGCAAAATGCCGTGAGGTGCTTGTACTTCCCGCCGGAGAAGCAGATGCAGAGCCTGCTGAGGTAGATGGTGAAGTAATAGGTAGAGCTCCTGTCAGGATGGAGGTTCTGCCAGAACAGATCAATGTTGTTATGAAGGATCCACGTTGATGGTTATGTGACCATCGTATTTCCTTTCCTTTTCAAAAACGGCAGTCAATTCCTTGATTGCAGACTTTCCTGATGCAAGGGTCTTGTCTTTGCGCATGTTTATCCTGATGATTCGGATGAACTGATCTGCGACTTTGTCCACAGCCGGCGGGTAAGGACCTGTTATTTCGAATTTCCTTCCCAAGATACCAGCAAGTGCTGCCGCTTCCCTGCATGCTCTTTCTTCGCTTCTGTCCCGGACTGCAATTTCAATGATCCTGGTGAACGGAGGAAAGTTGAAATCCTTTCGTTCCAGCAGCAGTGCTGAAGAGAATGTGCCGGTATTTCCTTCTGCAAATCTTTGGTATACGGGGTGCTCTGGCTGCGATGTCTGTATGACGATTCTTCCTTTGCGGTCTCTTCTGCCGCATCTTCCCCGGAACTGTTCCAATATCTGGACAGCCTTTTCGTCTGCTCTGAAATCCTGCATTCCGATCAATGTGTCAGCTGCGATGACTGCGACAAGCCTAAGGTTGCTGAAGTCAAAGCCTTTGGCCAGCATCTGCGTGCCGATGAGGATGTCGATGTTTCCTTTGCCGAATTCCCTTATTATGCGGGATTCATAGCCGTTGCTCTGGGCATTGTCACCGTCGAGTCTCGCTATCCTCGCATGCGGAAATAGTGCAGCAGCTTCTTCCTCTATCTTCTGAGTGCCTGCTCCAAGGCTTTTCAACGGTCCTCCGCATTTCCCACAATGTCCGTTTGCATATATGCTGAAACCACAATAGTGGCATACCATTCTTTCCGCGCCTCCCTTGTGCAGGCTCATGCTTACATTGCAATGCGGACATTTCGGTATCTCACCGCATTCTTCGCATTGTAATGCCGGGGCCCACGAACGTCTGGAACGGAGAATCATAACCTGACCTCCTTCGTCCAGCACGCATTGTATGCGGCTGATCAGCTTTCTTGAGAAATTTCCGATCATTCCTCTTTTCCTCTTTTCAGCCTTTGTGTCGATGATTTCTATGTCGGAATCTTCGGAGCCATGGTACCTTTCCATAAGTCTGATCAGTACATGTTTTCCGCACTGGCAGTTGTAGATCTCTTCCAAAGAAGGAGTGGCAGAGCCGAGTATTATGTTGCATCTGTGGATGACTGACAGCATCAGCGCAGTGTCTCTGCCGTTATATCTCGGGGCAGGTGAGTCCTGTTTGTATGAGTTGTCGTGCTCTTCATCGACTATTATCAGACCTAGGTCGTGGTGCGGAAGAAAGAGTGCAGATCGCGTGCCCAGTACAATGTAACCTTTGCCGTTACGTATGGATTCCGCTGTATTTCTCCTGCTTGCCGGTGTTTCTGCGGAATGGAATACGAGAAGTCTTTCGTTGAAATGTTCGTAAAGTCTTTCTTTCAGCTGTCTGCTCAATGCGATTTCCGGTACGAGATATAGGACGTTTTTCCCTTTTTCCAAGACTGACAGAGCGGCTTTGATATATATTTCTGTCTTGCCGGATCCTGTCACTCCGTGAAGAAGAATCGGTTTCTCATGTCTGAACGCATCTTTGATCTTTCCATATGACTCCTGTTGTGCTTCGTTCAGAACAATCCTGTCGGCAGAGTGTCCCTGCATTTGCAGGTGCTGAGTCTGACCTGTTGCGGCTTTTGTTTCAGCAACAGACAGTGCAGATGCAGCAGTAGCGAGCTCCTTGCGTATTCTGACCGCCTCTTCCGTGTATCTTACCTTTGCTTTAGTGCCTTCTTTGGATTCAGATATAAGAGCTTCTTTCTTATCAAGCCTTTCTTTGAGCTTTTTGACTTTGCAGCGCATGGCTTCGAGTAATCTTTCCCTTCTGAGATTGCTTTTTGCAATTGCCGCCGCGTGGGCTTCTTCGAGGTTTATCCTGCTTGCCGGGTAAGCGGCCTTGTATACTTCTCCTATTGTGCACAGATAATACTCTGCCACTTTTCTCCAAAGTTCTATCTCTTCGGGAAGGATCTTTTCAAGTCCTTCTTCCAGACAGTCGATCTCTTTGATTCTTGATACGGAAGTTTTCGGTTCTATGCCGATGGCGCTGACTACACCTGAATAGGATCTGTTGGCAAATCTTACCTTGACGCGGCCTCCTATGGTAACGCAGCCGCTGTCGCCTTCGGGAAGACGATAGCCAGGCTCTCACTCAAGCTTGAGAGGAAGGATGCCCGATATGTAGTTTGCCTTGTTCATAGAATTGCGAAGTTACCAAAACTATCTCAAAATCTACCTCGCTATCGATAAAAACCAAGAAAAATGCATTATTTTCAAGAAATTGCTAAGAAAAGTTTGCAGGTTTAGAAAAAATGTCTACCTTTGCAATCCCAATCGAAAGATAGGGTAGTTCTCAACAAAAAACTGGTGCCATAGCTCAGTTGGTAGAGCAAAGGACTGAAAATCCTTGTGTCCCTGGTTCGATTCCCGGTGGCACCACGAAGAAGAAACGCTAATGACTTGAAATCAAGTTGTTAGCGTTTCTTCTTTTTATTCTTTCGAACGTAATGTCACCGCATTGTCACCACATTTTATTCTTATCACCACGCTAAACTATAATCTAGACCATGAATCCCATTATCTACGCTTAGAAACAAACAACTTCCAATTAGTACAACAAAAAAGAGGCTACCAATGGATGGCAACCTCTAAATGGTCAGGGATGGGGAATCGAACCCCATGGGCAGCTATAGCGTTTACTGTTTATGATTTGTATGTCGTAAAAAACGGAGATACAAAGCCATTTCTATCAGCCCTGCGCGCTTACCCCTGTTGATAACCATAGTCCTTTTTTCATACCTGTGTCTCCTTTCATTTTATTTATGTTGTTTATAAAGTTAAATGTGCCAAAATATCCTATGAAACATGTCCATAATGTTGGCAAACTCTCTTTGCAAGCAAAAAGATAAAGTGAACCACCGTATTTAAACGACATATAATACAAAACAGCTACTATTGCTCATTGTATAACAAGTGCAAAGTTACTACTTTTTCAAAATAAATCTAGTCTACTAATGTTTTTTTGGTTTATTTTTTATCACTCACCGTAATTTGTTAATGCCCCAATTATATTGTCACCACAATTTTCAAAATAAGGGAAAAGAAAATGCCTATCTACCGATGCGGACGGCAAACAGGCATTAACAGGATTTGAATAGAAAACCATTAGAATCTATCGTTCTTTCTCCTTTTATAGCGGAAAATCTTATTCTCTTTTACTGCCTCGTCAATTTCGGCAGCATCATAAAGAATGCGGCCGCCTATTTTCTTTTCTCGGATTTCTCCACGCTTCACCATTTCTATGACAGTAGGATTCGTTACATGCAATATCTCACACAATTCCTTGCGTGTATAATACTTCGGCTTGTTTGAATCCTCTTCCTTAATTCTCGCCACCACCTTATCAGCTATCGTCTCAGCCAGCTTCTCCAGCATAACATTCAACGGAGTCTGAATATCGCCTAATGTTTCCAATCCTTTTATCATATTATCGTGTGCAAAATTTATACTTTGTTTTTCAATCACACTGCAAATTTATATCCCATTTTATCATTCGCATAATAAACCAAGCGGCATGTATCGGCTGACCGATATTTACCATAAACGCGGTGAAAATCAAAAATATAGTATGATTTTAAAGTATGATTTTTAAAATAATTTTAATTTTTCATGGGTTTTTGTCGTTAATTTATGTCAATTTGATTTTGTTTGTAAAAAGCATTATAACTTTGAGTTGCGGCGCTGCAAAATAGAGTAAAAATTTAAAGAAAAACAGACATGGAAAATGTATTATTTGACGAGCAAACAATAAATGCGAACGTTCAGTATGCTCTTTCGGTTATATCCGAGAATGTTGACAAGGACGGGAACCTGATTGTACCCGAACCTGCTTCTATGGATGAGACCACCAAACTTTTTGCTAAGATGGTTGGGAACCCACAAAAGTCATTTGCTGATATAGCAAAGTCTCCCAAAGCAGCAATGACAATGAACAACATAATCATTCAAGGTGTGGAACTCTTCAAAAATATGCAAGAACAGATAAACATTGATGATATGCCATCAGAGTTTGTATCGGAGATGAAAAAACTAATAGCGGATCTTGATGACGATATGCCATGTTCCACCACTAGTACAAAAATCACCCCCCCCATAAAGCAGAACCTGAGTTTTCAACCTACATTATAGATCAATCCTGCACCAATGAAATAACGGCGGTTATGCATGATGCCATTGCTGACAGACGAGGCAAGGATGCTATCCTTGTTATCGTATGCGCTATGGAACTTGGCATTATAACCCGTTTGCCGTACCTTGCAGCCAACAAGGAGTTCCCATCCGTGGGTGGTCGCTCCAATTATAACAAATATCTTTCTGATGGTTTTCTGGATTCAGAGAAGGAACCGATAAAGCAACTATTCAAAAAGCGCTTACCACAGCTCTTTTCGTAGATTCTTTATCTCACAGAATGGTATTTATCGGCACGCCAATACATACCAATCGGAATTTTACCTCTTCTAACTGTGACTGTATAATTTTGCAGCAACAACAGAATAAGAAGAGGTAAAATTATATGAACTACATCAATATCATAGAAGGATTTTGGAGGATGAATGCCTATGATAGGTTTTCATCGTCCGAGATAATCCTATACCTCTATCTGGTACACATTTGCAATCAGAACTATTGGAAAATGCCCATAGCTTGCAAGACGGCTACTCTACAAAGCGAACTTGGCCTGAATAAAAGCACGATTACTCGTGCCAGGGTAAAATTGAGTGAACGAGGGCTGATTGATTTTACAGAAGGAGTTCAAAATTCTTGCTCGCCCAAATATCGTCTGCTCGATATTCATAGTTGCAAAAACGCAACCGCTTCTGCAACTGCTCAAGCACCCGATGGCGCAACCGCTGATGAGA
>JAZSJQ010000076.1:0-30399 GCA_045534445.1 Acutalibacteraceae bacterium | reverse complement strand
TGCTGCCATGAACCTGAAAAAACTGGCAATATGGGGATGGAAACATTCCTCTTTCTGCTCAGTTTTCCACTTCATTTTTTTCTGTATACCAAAACCCCCGATTTTTCATCTCGAAAAATCGGGGTTCTTTGACAGGCTGAGGCGCCCGAAAGGGCGCCTTTCAGCTTTTGTCCCGAGGCTTTGACAGCAGTGCGGCTATATAACCAAAAACAATAGCGGCAGTAATACCTCCTGAAGTGGCAGTTACACCACCTGTTATGATGCCGATAACTCCGTCCTCCTGTATGCCTTTTTTTACTCCCATAGCCAGAGAGTACCCGAATCCTGTAAGAGGGACAGCAGCACCTGCACCTGCCCATTTTACAAGAGGATCATAGACTCCGACGGCAGTCAGAAAAACACCTGCAACCACAAAGCCTGTAAGAATGCGGCCGGGAGTAAGCTTGGTTTTGTCGATCAGCACCTGACCTATGAGACACAGGAGGCCGCCCACAAGAAAAGCCTTGAGGCAGTCAGTGACCAAAGAATAAGCGGACATGTCAGTCACCCTTCATAAGCATTATGAAGATAGTCTTGACATATCCGCTTTATTTATACTGTATCAGATTGCCTCTCTGCGAAGAACGGTGTTGCAGAGAATATATGCATAGTCATCAATAAGCTCAATCTTTTTTGCGTCGACAGTGACCTCGAACTCCTTTATCTCACTGCCGCCGATAGAATAGACGGCAGCAAAACCCTGGGCAAGAACACAGACGTAATCGGAAGAAATCGCAGTATCGGTAATATTACAGGACAGCTTCTGAGTGAAGCGCTCACGTCCCTCGGTGTCAAGGGCGGTAAGAGTGGAGATGCCGCTGCCTTCAACGGGAGAGGTGCAGTACACAAGACCGCTGCTGTAGTCGTAATCATAGGAGATCACACTGTCTTCAAGGGGGGTGGATTCTATATTCTTTCCGTTTTCTGAAACAGTGATTACACTCTGAGAACCTATAATAACGGCCTTTCCGCTTTTGAGATAACCGATGTCGAGAAGAAGCTCATCAGAAAACTCCTCTACATTGATTTCCTTGCGGTCAGTGATGTCGAGAACATATACAGCGGACTTGATAAGGCCGTTTTCAGCATTGAGACCGCAGACAGTAAGATAAGTTCCGTTGCTGTTTATTGCGGAGGAAGTTATGTAATAATTGGCGCATTTCCAGCCAAAGATTTTCTTGCCTGACTTGCTGTATACAGAAACGGATGAATGATAATCCGCGTCATTGCATACAAGAGCGAAATAACCGCTTCTTGAAACAGAGGCATGAAGAATAGGAGCATCTGCATTGCCTGTACAGAGCGTGTCGGAGGCAGTTTCAAGCCTCCAGCGAGTACCGCCTATGTCGTAGACAAGAGCATAATTGCTTTCTGCCGAGAGCGCAGGATTTGCCATGTAATGAGCCTGAGAACGGGCGATATGACCGTTTTTGCTGTATACAGTCACCGTAGTGTCGGTAAGAACCGCAATACCGCTGCCGATTTTTTCCTGCTTTGCTGAAAGGCTCCCGCTGAGCGTAACAGGAAAATCATTTCCTTTTCCGCTAAACGCGCCGAAATCTTTCACCACCTGAACACTGTGGGAGAACAGGTCACTTACGGACCAACCTGATACTGCAGTCCAGATGGTTACAATAAGGACAAGACCGACAATCACACAGCCGATCTTCAGAAGGAATTTTACGGTTGCAGGAAGATTTTTCAGAATTTTTGATGTGTTTTTCTTTCTTGAACTGCGCTTTCCGCTGCCGGTTCGGGTTCTTCGAGACGCCGTCTTCGAAGTGCTGCTGGTGCGCTTTGCACCGCTTGGTGCAGAGCGTTTTCCAAGCTCGTCGGAAGCAGGCTTTTTGGCGGAAACAGCTTTTGAGACGGTCTTTTTCGCTGAGGAACTTCCTGATGAAGTTCTTTCGGAGGCTCTGCGAGTCTCAGCAGGAGCAGTTTTGTGAGATGATACTCTTTCTTTTTCTTTGTTCATAATTGTCCCTCATTTATAATCACAAATCATAAAAAACCTCATCGAGATAAAGCCCGTGAGGCGGAGCGGTAATGCCTGCGCGATTGCGGTCGCGGGAAGAAATAATGTCGGGAATGTCGGTGGGCGAGAGCTTACCCTCGTTTACAGAAAGCAAAGTTCCGACCATTATACGCACCATGTTGTAAAGGAAACCGTCCGCACTTACGGTAAAGACCACAAGGTCACCTTCGCGGTGTACACTTGCATCAAAAACCGTTCGGACAGTGTCCTCCACCGAAGATCCGCTTGCACAGAATGATGCAAAATCGTGAGTGCCGATATAATGGCGGCAGGCTTCATTCATAACCTTCTCATTGATAGGACGGGGGCAGTGCAGTGCAAGCCCGTCATAAAAAGGGTCACGCAGAGGAGTGTTCAGTATTTTATAAATATACCGCTTTCCTTTTGCGTCATAGCGGGCATGAAAATCCTCGGAAACCTCTCTGCAGGAATGAACAGCGATATCCATGGGAAGGTTAACATTCAGGGCAATGGGAAGCTTGTCACAAGGAATCCTGCTTTCCGTTTTGAGGCTTACACAGAAGCGAGAAGCGTGAACACCGGTGTCAGTTCGGGAACAGCCCTTGATATCGGGCTGCCTGCCAAGAACGGTTTTCAAAGCTTCCTGAAGCTTCTCCTGAACGGTTACGGCGTTTTGCTGTATCTGCCAGCCGTGATAAGCGGTCCCCAGAAAACGAATGGTAAGAAGGAGATTTCTCATTTCTTTTTACCTTCTGTTAAAGGCTCGGAGGCTTCGTCCGAGGCAAAGCAGGAAGCTCCTGCAAGACCGAGCATAGCCCACATTACGGGAGACTGCAAGGGCAGCTGATAACCGAAGAACGCATGGATCATGTAAGCAAACATGACGACCGCCATGACACCTGCACCGCGGCAGAAAGCGGAACGGCGAAGGGTACGGACAAGCAGGCTTACAAGGAAGGTCATAAACAGACCGAGACCGATTATGCCGTTGCAGATAAGAACATCAAGATATTCGTTGTGAGCCTTATCGAGAACCTTGCCCTTGAAGATCTGTCCCAGCTTATCTGCAAATATTGTGGAGAAGCGATCGGGACCGATACCGAAGAGAGGACTTTCGTCAATAAGGTGAACGGATTTCATCCAGATCTTACCTCTGGCGTTTCCGAATTTTTCATCAAAGTTACCGAGCAGTATCTGACCGAATTCGTAGAAAGTACCGCTGGTCTGAGTCTTTGCGGCATGAATGGCAAGAATAAGTACGGCAATCACGCCGACAGCCATGATGCTCCATGCACTGTAACGGACTATGCGGCTGTCGATCCTGTCAGTATATTCTCTGAACAGCCAGAGAACAGTGCCCACAGCAATAAGCAGAACACCGCCGCAGAAAAGCAGCTTGCTGAGGGAGTCAACAGATATTTTCTGAAGATGGTGTTTGACCAAGAACAGATGCAGGCACCAGCCGAGTGCGGAAACACCGAAAGCGATGCATATTCTTCTGAGGCGTTCCATGGAATTGCAGAGAACGATAACTGCAAAAAAGGCTGCGCCGACAATTGCAACAATGCCTGCGTCGGTGCGTGTGCATTTCTCTCCGAAAGCCATAATGAAACAGCAGGGGAGGGTCACAAAGCCGTATTTATCCCATTTCGGAAGCGCATTTACAACATAGATAAGTACAGCAGCAACAAAACAGATAACGATAATATAGCTGAGCAGATTAATATTGCCCACAGAACCGAGAAAATTGGTGCCTGACTTATCGCGCATTGCTTTCTGCTGGAACATTTCAACCATCCAGCGAGGTTTTGCAAAGCCGGTGCCGTAGATATCGTTGCCGAAATAATGAGGAATTGCAACGGCAGAAACGGCAGTACCGCAGAGAGTGAGAATGGAGAGCTTATAATTTTTAAATATGAGACCTCTGGAAATAATAAAGTAAACAGCAATATAGAGGGTCTGGATCCAGACTCCGTTGTTTCTTTTATCAAGACCTGCAATGCTTGCAAAGGGTTCGTCTGAGTTCAGTGCGGAAATTACCATGCAGACCCAGTAGAGGAGAATTGCGATATCGGGAAGGGTGAGGGCAGAGAGAAAGCGGCTGAAAGAAGATTCTTTCTTAATAACGACCTGTTCTTCACGGGGAGAACCGAAATGAACGATAAAAGCGGAAGAGGCAAACAAAATGAGTGAAATAACGGTGCATATCAGTGCAGGCAGTGTGTTTGTTCCGATAAAATGGAATACGATTCCGATAATCGCGGAAACAGCAGCAATTATCGGAGTGACAGTAAGCACTCTGCGAGAAATGTCGAGAATATCGGAGGGGAGTCCCTTGCGGGGAGGGACGGTTATTGATTTGACAGAACGGGAGGATGATGGGCTTGTTGTGTAGCTCAGAAGCAGACTGCCGAGGGCAAGGATACAGCCAAACACGGCAATATAGAAAAAGGTCTCCTTTTTTGTTCTCGTAATATCAGCGTATTTTTCGTGATTCATAAAAAGCGGGAAAAATACGGTCAGAGCAACAAAAAGAGCCATTGCAACACCGTTCATCATTGTGTTCATGGGATAATATTCAACCTGTGTGTTCTTTTTTGCAGCAGGCTGAGAATATTTTTTGTTTGCCATAAAAGAAGCCTCCGTGAAATTGAAATACAGATATCTGACTTTAAAATAAAACAAAGCCAATAATAAAATGTACAAGTGTTTTCTGCATTTGCAGCATTAATGATTTTGCAGATCTCCGAATATTGCATTCGCAAAACTCGGAAACGCCGTGAAGTCATTATACACCACAAATACCGTTTTGTCTTTAATAAAAATTAAAAATAAGAATATTTTTTGTGTGTAATCGGGAATAAAAGATTAAAATAAAAAACTGCCCAAAAAACATCGGGCAGTGTGTGGAAGGTTTGTGGTTTTGTTGAAATGTTTAAAAAATTGTCATAAAAAATCCAAAAGAATGACAAAAGACATTGAATTAAGCAGTTGATTATTGGTTCCAAAAAATATATAATATACCGAAGAGGAGCAGACGTATCAGCTGATATAGTCTTCGATAAGAAGAAGCAGCTCCTCATTGCCGTTGACTGTAATTCCTTTTGAAAGAAGAAGCTGAGCTTCTTCGGGGAGTGATTTCGGATCGACGCTGATGATTTTTATCGGTGTTTCGCTGTCGGAAACAAAGATGCCTATCTTGTCACCGAAGGAGCGCACGGTATAGACCGAAGGGTGTTCATCTGCAATGCCGGAGGTCGGAGCAGCATCACCATTTACCGAAGGAAAGAATGCCGCGGCAAAAACGAACATCACAGAAAGAAACAAAGCGGCAAGTGCAATCATGCGGAATTTAACGTTTGTCATAATCAGTAAATCCTTTCAAGTTTGGTTTTATTATTATTTTTGACAGGCTGATTGGCTTTATGCAAAGTAAAAAGGAGGCGAAACAGCATTGAACTTTTCGGAAAAAATGAAAGCATTTTTCTCTCAGTTGTGGAGCAGCATGGTGAAATTTGCTAAGAATTTCGGAAATGCCTGTGTTGACACATGGGAGAATCTCAGAGTTGACCTGAAGGTATTTGTGAATAACATCAAAAATCCGTCAAAGGGCAATGATGGACAGCATTATCCGCGAGTATGGGTGGAAGGCGGAGAGCCGATGCGGGACGGTGATACTGTACGCACCGCTGGCGCAAAGCAGCAGAGGCCGAAGATCCATATCGACGAAACCGTTCGAGCCCAGTATGTACCGGGAGAAGCGCGTGAAACCGTACGCTCGCAGACCAGAAGCAAGTATGATGAAGATTATAAGCGCCGCAAGAAAGATGTTCCCAAATGGTGGAAGATCACAGGCGGCATACTGAAATTCATTCTGCGTGCGGTTGCAACGGTTCTTCTTATCTGCGTAATGACAGGTTGTATCGTCGGCGCTACGGCTATGATCTATGTCCTCGCATTTCTTGATAAGGATATAGACTTTGACCTCTATAATCTGAAGATGAGCTATACATCTGCTATCTACGTTCAGGGTGATGACGGACAGAACTATGTTTTCCAGGAGCTTCACGGTTCTGAAAACAGAATCTGGGTTGACTATGAGAACATTCCCGAGGATACAAGGGATGCATTTGTAGCTATCGAGGACAAGCGTTACTGGACTCACTCCGGTGTTGACTGGAGAAGAACCATATTTGCCTTCGGTAATATGTTCCTTCACCTCTCTGATGACAACCAGGGCGGTTCTACCATAACCCAGCAGCTTATCAAGAACGTAACCGAAGAAGATGAGGTCAGTATCGAGCGTAAGCTGAAGGAAATATTCCGAGCACTTGAGCTTGAAAGGAAATATTCCAAGAAAACCATTCTTGAATCATATATGAATGTTATCGCGCTGGGCAACGGCTGCAACGGTGTTCAGGCGGCGGCAAACACATATTTTGACAAGGATGTATCAGAACTGACTCTGGCGGAATCGTGCTGTATCGCGGGCATAACCAAGAACCCCTCCAAGTACAATCCGCTGTATCATCCTGAGAACAACAAGGACAGAGCTCATTGGGTTCTTAAGGAAATGCTCAACAACGGCTTTATCACTCAGGAAGAGTACGATCAGGCATACGATGAGATCACCAATATGGTCTACAACGAAAATGCACGATACAATCCTGAGACAAAGAGCTATAACAACTGGTATGTTGACCAGATAATCTATGAGCTGAGAGAGGATCTCCAGACCAAGGCAGGAATGTCCGAGACAGAAGCAAAGCTTGCTGTTTACAACGGTGGTCTGCAGATATACTCCTGTATGGATCTCAAGCTCCAGAATAAGGTCGATGAGCTTTTTGCAAATGCAAGCAACTTCAAGAAGTTTCCGAAAAAGACCCAGCCTCAGTGTGCTATTGTAGTCATGAACTACAAGGGCGAGGTAAAGGCACTTTCCGGCGGACGAGGCACAAAGACTCAGGATCTTGTGCTTAACCGTGCGACTCAGTCACAGCGTCAGCCCGGTTCGTCAATGAAGCCTCTGGCAGTTTACGGTCCCGCTGTTGAGATGGGATATCTTGAGTATTCAACTCCCGTAACCAACTCCCCGTCTCTTAAGGTCAACGGCAAAAACTGGCCTAAGAACTCGGGTTACGCAAGCTATACAGGCAAGAATATTCCTGTTGCAAAGGGAATTGAGATCTCCGCAAACTGCGTAGCTGTAAGAATTTCGACTTATATCGGTTACAGCAGAGCCTTTGACTTCATGACCGAACGACTCGGACTTACTCTTGTTTCCAGCCGTACTATCGGCGGAACGGTATTCAGCGATAAGAACCCCTCTACCTGCCTCGGCGCTCTTACCGACGGTGTAACAGTTCTTGAGATGACGGCAGCATATGCAACCTTCGGCAACGGCGGTAAGCTTTATGAGCCTATTTTCTACACAAAGGTATATGACGCTGACGGAAATCTTCTTATCGATAATACCAAGAATGTGCCTATCCAGGCATTCTCAAAGGATTCCGCAACCATAATGAACAGACTTCTCCGTACTCCCATCTCGGGTTCCAACGGTACTGCGAAGAAAGCAAAGCTCAGCGGTCATGCGGCATTCGGCAAGACAGGTACGACCTCTGACAACAAGGACAGATACTTCGCCGGCGGCACAGCATACTATGTATCAGCCTGCTGGTTTGGCTACGATATTCCTGCAAAGCTTGAGATAACAAGCCCCAACCACGCAATGATGGCATGGAAGATGGTAATGCAGGCGGCTCATAAGGGACTTGAAGGAAAGAACTTCGAAAATATGAGCAGTAATATCGTGCCTTATAAGTACTGTGCATCTTCAGGCGGACTTGCAAGCGCAAGTTGTCCCTCTACCGCAACAGGCTATTTCCACAAGAAGACAAAAATGCCTGTCTGTCCCGTACACGGCGGCGGTGTGGCTAATGATGCATACACAAGATTTATAACAAACAAGAGTTCTTTTGCAACCGGTGACAGTGAAACGGAGGAAAGCGAGGATACAACTGTACCGACTTCATCCTCAACAACTCCGCCTCCGATAATCACCACCGATCCGACCACATCATCTTCAAACTCTACTACACAGTCTACTTCAAGCTCTACCACGGAATCGACTACCAAGTCAACGACGGAATCGACCACGGAATCGACTACCAAGTCAACGACGGAATCGACCACGGAATCGACCACCAAGTCAACGACGGAATCGACCACGGAATCGACTACCAAGTCGACTACGGAGCCGACTACAACCACTACCACAACAAAGGCTCCGCCTCCTCCGGAACCGGATCCTGAGCCACAGCCTGAACCCGGCTCGGAGGGTTAAAACAGAATCAAGAAAAACCGCATCGGATTACCGATGCGGTTTTTTGCAGGCTTAATACCCAAAAGCAGTCTTCTCCTTTTGGAGAAGACTGCTTTTTTATGATTCCAAAGTCTCATTCTGTTCAGGCGCTTTGAGACCGCCAAGGAATGTGCCGTCTTTTAAGAGAAGCCGCACAGCCTGTTTGTTGACCGAAAGTGAAACGGTTTTATATACATCGCCGAATTCGCCGTCGGTAGTCCATGCAATAGGCTCATCGCAGGACACCTTGAGCTTTGAAGCATGAAATACGGTCAGAGAATCGTCGTCGTATTTCTGAGAAAGCAGGGAAACCACAGCACGCTGAAGCTGAGCGAGATTTCGAGGGGTTTTAATAAGCATAACCTCAAATTCTCCATCGTCGAAAGATACATAATCTTTATTGAATTTGAACATTCCTGCAAAGGAGAAGGAGTTTATCATGGCGCCGAAAACATAGTCATCTTCATATACAACATCTTCGGTTTCTATTTTTATGTGATAGGATTTGATATTCTGAACACTCTTTAACCCTTCAAGAACATATGCCATATGACCGAGTGCGTTTTTTGTGGATTGGGGCGCAGAATAAGATGCCTCGGTAAAAGCACCGAATGAAGCGATATAGATAAAGTTGGAGGTGCCGAAGGTGCCCACATCAAATGGTGTAGGCACAGCGGTGACAATATCGTCTGCCGCTTTGATAATATCAGTGGAAAGATCGAGACTTTTAGCAACATCGTTTGCGGTGCCGGCAGGGATATAACCGATAGGCGGTCTTTTCTCCTTGCGAAGGAGACGGCTGATGACCTGATTAAGAGTACCGTCGCCGCCGCTGCACACAATAACGTCAAAATCGTCAGAATACTGATCTACGATCTTTTCCGCACCGTAAACAGGATCGGTAATAAAAACGGTAGGAATAAAACCGTTTTCGGTGAGACGTTCAACAAGACCGCAAAGCTGAGAACGTATCCTTTTTTTACCGGCATTGGGATTAATTATAAGCATAAGCTTTTTCAAAATCATCACCCCTTTAATGGTTGTATTTTATCATAAGTAAAATAAATTTCAACCGTTCATAGTGATTCTTAAACGTTCTTAATCATTAAAAAGACAGATGAATGATAAAACAGAAGAACAGAGCATGCCTGTATATGCTTAAAAATAATATGCAAAAGGGTTAACAAAAGACGATAAATGATATATAATAAATAAAATATATATAAATTAGAGGTGATGACTTGGCGCGTTGGAATCAGAAGCTCAGTATGAAGTTCAAGGAAGCTTTTGTGGCAGTAATGCCTGTTGTTGCGATACTTCTTGTATTGAGCTTTACTATTGCCCCAATGCCGACGGGCACACTTATGAGCTTCCTTATAGGTGCGGTATTTGTTGTGATAGGAATGATGTTTTTTACGCTGGGTGCGGAAATGTCAATGACTCCCATGGGGGAAAAAGTGGGAGCAAAAATGACCCAAAGCCGAAATATCTTTCTGATTGTAATTCTCGCTCTTGTGCTGGGAGTAATAATAACAATATCAGAGCCTGATCTTCAGGTGCTGGCGCAGCTCGTGCCGTCAATTCCCAATATGACGATAATATTGGCTGTCGCCGTGGGCGTGGGCGTATTTCTTGTCATAGCCATGCTTCGTATGCTTTTGAGAATACCCCTCGCACCGCTGCTGGTTGTACTGTATATCATAGCCTTTGTGCTGATGTTCTTTGTACCAAACGAATTCCGAGCCATAGCCTTTGATTCGGGTGGAGTTACAACAGGACCCATGACAGTACCTTTTATAATGGCACTGGGTATAGGCGTTTGTGCAATCCGTGACGATAAAAACGCAGCGGATGACAGTTTCGGACTGGTTGCTCTCTGCTCTGTGGGACCCATACTTGCCGTGCTGGTACTGGGACTTCTGTATATGCCTGACGGCGGAGAAGTCGAGGCAACCGTAGCAAAGAATGCGGCAGATTCTGTGGAACTGAGAAAAATGTTTTTCGGTGAGATACCTACATACATGCTTGAAATAGCTGTATCACTTCTTCCCATTGTCGTTTTTTTCGGTATATTCCAGATGGTTTCACTGAAGATTCGGGGAAGAAATCTTAAAAAGATTATAATAGGTCTTGTTTATACTTATGTAGGACTTACCCTTTTTCTGACGGGTGCAAATGTGGGATTCATGCCCGCGGGCAGTTATCTGGGAGGTGTGCTTGGAGAGTCCTACAAGTACATTCTCGTGCCTATAGGCGCTCTTATAGGATTCTATATAGTAAAAGCTGAGCCTGCTGTATATGTTCTCAATCAGCAGGTTGAAGAAATAACCGACGGAGGAATATCCGCAAAAGCAATGGGGGTAAGCCTTTCTGTAGGTGTAGCTGTTTCTGTGGCACTTGCAATGATAAGAGTACTTACAGGTGTTCCCATAATGTATTTTCTGATACCGGGCTATGCAATTGCACTTGGGTTATCTTTTGTAACACCAAAAATTTTCACCGCAATAGCCTTTGACTCGGGCGGTGTTGCATCAGGTCCCATGACAGCGACTTTCCTGCTTCCGCTGGCACAGGGTGCCTGCTCGGCGCTTGGAGGCAATATGGCTGCAGATGCCTTCGGCGTAGTTGCAATGGTAGCGATGACACCTCTCATTACCATTCAGATACTCGGTCTTGTGAACAGGATAAAGCAGAGAAAGGGCTCACCTGAGGAGCTTGCGCTTGCACAATTTGAAGATGATGACATCATTGAGCTGTAAAGGAGTGAAGATATGAGCCAATTGTATATGATGGTCACAATAACCGACCGAAAGCACGCAAAAAAGTTCAATAGCTTCTACTCTGAGAAGGGTATGGAGGTATCCTTCAGCACTCTCGGACATGGCACAGCCGCAAGCGAAATACTTGATTACTTTGGGCTTGAGAGCAATGAAAAAGCTGTAATGATCCATATTGTAACAGATGAGAAGTGGCTGACACTCAAAAAAGAATTGCAGGTTCAGATGAAGATAGAGATTCCGGGAACAGGAATCGCCTTTACAATACCTCTGAGCAGTATAGGAGGAAAGAAGGCACTAAATTACCTGACGGCAGGTCAGAGCTATATAAAAGAGGAGGAAGCCTCGTTGAAGGATACAAAATACGAGCTGCTTATAGTGATAGCAAATCAGGGATATACTGAGCTTATAATGTCTGCAGCACGAAAAGCAAAGGCTTCTGGCGGAACTGTCATACATGCAAAGGGAACAGGCAGCAAGGCTGCTGAAAAGTTTATGGGTGTGACGCTGGTGCCAGAAAAAGAGATGGTTTTTATGGTAGTGCGAAAGGACCGTAAAAATGATATAATGCGTGCCATAATGGACGAAGCAGGCACAGGAACAGAGGCAGGTTCTATAGTCTTTTCTCTGCCGGTAACAGATACTGCAGGCATGAGACTTATGGAAGTGACCGAGGAATAGTTTCAACCCCCGAAGCAATAATGCTTCGGGGGTTATCTTTACTGAAAAAAGAGCTTTTCGCGTATAATAAGCCGTGGAACGTTGTGCGGATATTGCGAGGTCAGTACAGTATCTCGCAGATGGATTTTTCTTTTTGTGATTTTATTAATAAGAGTTACCCGACAGATCGTCTGAGTTTTTCCGTAGTATACTCGTTCGTATATCAAAGCACCGGTCATCAGTTCATTGATAAAAGCACCGATTTTTTCAAGCACAGGCAGAAGTTTTGTACTGTTGCTTATGTCAAATTCCTGATATTCGTCAGCAAAATCAATGCAGATAGTGTCGCTGAAGAGTGTCAGAGTGATCGGATTGAGTGAGTGGGTGGAAAGTATGATGCAATCATCTGCTGTGGTTCGGAAAAAGCTTCGGTCTATGCTTGTAGAAATGAAGATCCTCAGTTGTTTTTCAATCTGACACAAATAGTTATTCATATAAACACCAACTTGTAAATATTTTGAGATACCATATAATAAAACAATTTAAAACCATAAAACGTGACAAAAATTTACAAAATAATATACGGTTGCCGAAAAAAGAAGCCCGTGATATAATAAACACAATGTAAAAATACAGACGGAGTATGAAATATGAATATTTTGCACCTGAAATATGCCGTGGCAGTATCTGAAGCGGGTTCAATAAACAAAGCATCGGAGCAGCTTCTTATAGCACAGCCGAATCTCAGCCGTTCGATAAAGGATCTTGAATCAGATCTCGGTATAACGATATTTGACCGTACTGCAAAGGGGATGTTCCTGACTCCCGAAGGAGAAGAATTCATAGGATACGCAAAGAAGATACTCAATCAGATCGATGCCGTGGAAGCGCTGTACAGAGACGGAGCACCCATAAAACAGCGCTTTTCAATATCGGTACCGAGAGCAAGCTATGTATCCTTTGCCTTTGCCAATTTCGCAAAAAGCATAAGCAGTGATCCTGCGGAGATATTTTACAAGGAAACAAATTCTTCGCGTGCTATCAGCAACATTCTCAAAGCAGACTATAATCTGGGAATAATAAGATATGCCGAAACCTTCGACAGATATTTTAAAAGTATGCTTGAAGAAAAAGGCTTTGCATCGGAGCTTGTTGCAGAATTCAGATACCTTCTTTTAATGCATAGGAATTGCCCGCTGGCAAAAAAAGAGACCATCAGCCGTGATGATCTGAAGCCTTACATAGAAATTGCCCATGCTGACCCCTTTGTCCCGTCATTGCCTTCTGCGGCGGTGAAGAAAGAGGAGCTTTCAGGCGATATAGACCGAAGGATATATGTTTTCGAGCGGGCAAGCCAATATGACCTGCTGTCAAAGAATGAAAATATGTTTATGTGGGTGTCTCCTCTGCCTGATGAGATACTTGAGCGACACGGACTTGTTATGCGCTCATGCAGCGGTAATGACAGGATATATAAGGATGTTCTCATATACCGCTCGAATTATCACCTTACAGAGCTTGACAAAAGATTTATTGCCGAATTGCATATTGCAAAAGAAAAATGCCTTAAGAGCAATTGAATTTAAGCAGACTGATGAATTTCAGTCTGCTTTTTTGTAGTGTTACACCAAAAATTACTCACATATTTATTGGTTTTGATTTATATATCTTTTGTGATATACCCCTTTTAACTTTCTGGTTATTCCCAAAGAGAATTCAGTTCGTTAAAATAATCACAAAGAAAGAAAAACACTGACAGCGAACGATATCTGACATTTCAGAACAGGAGGAAATCCATATGGAAAATAAAACATATGAGATCGTAGACGGCGTAAAAAAGCTTGAAGAGGCTATTGCGCGAGTAAGAAAAGCACAGGAAAAATTTTCTTCCTATACCCAGGAACAGGTAGATAAAATATTCTTTGCAGCAGCATCCGCGGCAAACAAGCAGAGAATCCCTCTTGCAAAAATGGCTGTCGCAGAGACTGGCATGGGCGTAGTTGAGGATAAGGTCATCAAGAACAATTATGCATCAGAATACATCTACAATGCATATAAGGATACAAAGACCTGCGGTATCATCGAAGAGGATGCCGCATACGGCATAAAGAAGATAGCAGAGCCTATCGGCGTTATCGCGGCAGTTATCCCCACAACCAATCCCACTTCCACCGCAATATTCAAGTGTCTGCTGGCGCTCAAGACCAGAAACGGCATTATCATAAGCCCGCACCCCAGAGCAAAGAACTGCACCATTGCGGCTGCAAAGCTTGTTCTTGAAGCCGCGGTTGAGGCAGGCGCACCCGAGGATATCATAAGCTGGATAGATGTTCCCTCCCTTGAAATGACCAATACCGTCATGAAGGAAGCGGACATAATCCTTGCAACAGGCGGTCCCGGCATGGTAAAGGCAGCATACTCAAGCGGCAAACCTGCTCTCGGTGTCGGCGCAGGAAACACCCCTGCGATCATAGATGAGACTGCTGATATCATTCTTGCAGTCAGCTCCATCATACATTCCAAAACCTTCGACAATGGCATGATCTGCGCATCTGAGCAGTCTGTTATCGTGCTTGATAAGATCTATGACGAGGTCAGAAAAGAGTTTGCATATCGCGGTTGTTACTTCCTCAACGAAGAGGAGACCGAAAAGGTAAGACGCACCATTATCATAAACGGCGCTCTCAATGCAAAGATAGTAGGTCAGAGCGCATATACCATTGCAAAGCTTGCAGGCGTAGATGTACCCGAAAAGACCAAGATACTCATAGGCGAAGTCGAAAGCGTCGAGCTTTCCGAGGAGTTTGCACACGAGAAGCTTTCTCCCGTCCTTGCAATGTACAGAGCAAAGAGCTTTGAAGAAGCCGTTGAGAAGGCTGAGCATCTCATCGCTGACGGCGGCTACGGTCATACATCGTCTCTCTACATCAATGAGATCTCTGAAAAGGAAAAGACCGCATACTTTGCAGCTCATATGAAGACCTGCCGTATTCTTGTAAATACACCTTCCTCCCACGGCGGTATCGGCGACCCTTCCAACTTTAAGCTGGCACCCTCCCTGACCCTTGGATGCGGCTCATGGGGCGGCAACAGCGTTTCCGAGAACGTAGGTGTCAAGCACCTGCTCAATATTAAGACCGTGGCTGAGAGGAGAGAAAATATGCTCTGGTTCCGTGCTCCCGAAAAAATATATATCAAGAAAGGCTGCCTGCCTGTTGCCCTTGACGAACTCAAAAACGTAATGGGCAAGAAGAAGGCATTTATCGTAACCGACAGCTTCCTTTACAAGAATGGCTTTACCAAGTGCATTACCGATAAGCTTGACGAAATGGGAATCATTCACACTACCTTCTATAACGTTGAGCCGGATCCCTCTCTTGCAAGCGCAAACGAGGGTGCTGCACAGATGAGAAGCTTCGAGCCTGACTGCATCATAGCTCTCGGCGGCGGCTCTGCAATGGATGCAGCAAAGATCATGTGGGTGCTTTATGAGCATCCCGAGGTAGACTTCATGGATATGGCAATGCGCTTTATCGATATCCGCAAGAGAGTATACACCTTCCCCAAAATGGGCGAAAAGGCATACTTCATTGCAATTCCTACCTCTGCAGGCACAGGCTCCGAGGTGACACCCTTTGCTGTTATCACCGACGAGAAGACAGGCATCAAATATCCCCTTGCAGATTACGAGCTGCTCCCCGATATGGCTATCATCGATACAGACCTTCATATGTCCGCCCCCAAGGGACTTACCGCCGCATCGGGCATTGACGCTGTTACCCACGCACTTGAGGCATATGCCGCAATGCTGGCAACAGATTATACCGATTCTCTGGCACTTCGCTCTCTCAAGATGATATTTGAGTATCTCCCCAGAGCCTACGATAACGGTGCGACTGATGTAGTTGCAAGAGAAAAGATGGCTAATGCAGCTACAATGGCAGGTATGGCATTTGCCAACGCATTCCTCGGCGTATGCCACTCCATGGCTCATAAGCTGGGTGCTTTCCACCACCTGCCCCACGGTGTTGCAAACGCACTTATGATAAACGAAGTTCTCCGCTTCAATGCAAGCGAGGCACCTGTAAAGATGGGTACCTTCTCCCAGTATGACCATCCCCACACCCTTGCAAGATACGCAGAGGTTGCAGATTATCTCAGGCTTGGCGGCAATACCGATGAAGAGAAGCTTGAAAATCTTATCAAGGCTATCAACGAGCTCAAGGCAAAGGTCGGCATAAAGGATACTATCAAAGATTATGTCCCCGATGAAGAGGATTTCCTTGCACGCCTTGACGACATGGTCGAGCAGGCATTTGACGACCAGTGCACAGGTGCAAACCCCAGATATCCGCTTATGAGCGAGATAAAGCAGATGTATCTCAACGCGTACTACGGCACACATACTGAAATCTGAGGAGGAACACAGCTATGAAACTTGAAAATATAATTGCAGAAAGACCCGCAAAGACTATTTATCGTGACGGCGACAGATGTATCAAGGTATTCAATGAAGACTATTCCAAGGCTGATGTTCTCAATGAGGCTCTCAATCAGGCGAGAATCGAGGAAACAGGACTTAATATCCCTAAGATCCACGAGGTCACAATGGTTGACGGCAAGTGGGCGATAGTGCTTGAATATGTCGAGGGCAAGACCCTTGCGCAGCTTATGGATGAAAATCCTGATAAGCTTGACGAATATCTCGAACTTTTCGTTGATATTCAGATGGAGGTGCAGTCAAAAACCTGCCCCATGCTCACAAAGCTCAAGGATAAGATGAACCGCAAGATCTCTCAGGCAGACTTTGATGCAACCACCCGATATGAGCTTCACACAAGACTCGAGGGAATGCCCAAGCACAATAAGGTCTGCCACGGCGACTTCAACCCCTCCAATATCATAATTGCCGAAGAAGGCAAAGCATATATACTCGACTGGTCCCACGCAACACAGGGCAATGCATCTGCGGACGTTGCAAGAACCTATCTGCTTTTCTGCCTTAACGGCGACGAGGACCTTGCAAAGCGTTACCTGAACCTTTTCTGCAAGAAGAGCGATACCGCAAAGCAGTATGTCCAGAAGTGGATGCCCATCGTTGCAGCATCACAGTCGGTGAAGGGCAAAGAAGAAGAGCGCGACTTCCTCCATTCATGGGTAAACGTAGTTGACTACGAATAAGTAAAAAGTCTTCTCCGAAAGGAGAAGCTGTCCTATAAAATAATACTGTTATAAAATTAAGGGCGCGATTTCAAATCGCGCCCTTACCATTTTGTATGATTAATTGATAGTTGTTGCTCAATTTACTGCAGTCTTTATATTTATTGCTTTTTCACCGATATACAGTGCAGCAATGTCCTCGTAGTTGATAGGTGCAGCGAATGAATAGGCACAGTAGTGGCTGCCTGCATCGGAAATCAAGTTGCCGTTTTCAATTTGAGAGGTTTGACCGGCTTTCTCAGGGTATGCATCGATAACATTGCCGTCTTTCATCACAAATTTCAGAACACCAAAGTCGCCGGCTTCTTGTACCTCATTAGAGTCAAGAGAGTAATAAACAACGGCGCTTAACCCTTTTAGCTGAATTGAGAAAATTGTGGCATCAACCCAATTGCCGGAAATCTGACTATACGAAGCTGATACAGGGGCAGAAAGCAGTTCAATTTCTGTGTTATCAACTGCAGAAAATGCAAATTCAAATTCCCATAAACCTTTTGCGACAGTACGCAGAGAGTATGGATGCTCTGTTTCATAGTAGTGTATATCTCTCAACTGTAATATGCGATTCTTACCGTCTGTAAAAGAAAAATTGCTGCCACGGAATTGATAAACTTCGTATTTGATTAATATTGACGCTGTGTTATCCAGTCCATCATGATTCGGAAGCGAAGCACATGACGTACTAATACTGCTGATGCGGTCGTTTTCTTGACCTTCCAGCTTGAGCTTATCAAATTCAACATCAAACCCAAGAGGCAAAGACTCAATTTTTTGACCGACCGGAGCTGTAATGTCAACCCAGATATATGCCATTGTGCCATCGCTGATCGCTCCTGTTATTGTAACTGTGACGCCATCATGTGTGACACTTTCACCTATAGTTGCGGCTTGATTGTCAATGTATTCGATCTGACCATCAGACAAAGGATTTTCCTGATGTGAGCTAAAGTAGGATTTGAACAAATCACCAGCGTCGAGAGTTGCGGCGACTGCGTAACAAGTTAATGCAAATAAACAGATTATAGCCGCGATAAGTATAATTGTGCGTTTAACAGAGCGATGAACTGTTCTCGGTGTGTTTTTAACAACAGCAATGTTTTGTTTATCAAAAACACCTATTCTATTATTGGTTATTTTCTGCATTGTTAATTCCTCAATTCTGTCTGTACTGACTACTATGCGAGGCTGCAGATGTACATTGCTATCTTCAATTTTGTCAAATAAATCTACAGTTTGAAATGACATAACAGCCGCCTCCTTATTCATCAAAGTATTTAGTCAGAGTTGATTTAAGTGCATTTCTGACCCGGTGCAGCCTTACCTTAATATTCGTCTCTGTAATGCCCATTTCTTCGGAAATATGGGCAATAGACTGATAATAATAGTAGTAACGCAACAAAATCTCCCGATCGGGTTCCTTTAGAGACATTACTTCCTGCTTAACGATCGATTGCATTTCACTTTCGATATACTTATCTTCTAACAGTAAATCTTCAGATACAAACAAATCGCTCTCCAATGGAAGCTCTCGACCAAGCTCTCGCATTTTATTTTTTGCCTTATTTCGTGCGATGCTACCCAGATAGCCTTGCACTCTTGGGGAATTGACTTTGTAAGCGTTATTCCATAAAGCAAAAAACACGTCCGCTGTTACTTCTTCAACATCGGCAATGCTCATTGCACCGCCAATAATATTATGAATCACCGTGCTAACATATGGCGTGTATTTGCTTATGAACCATTTTAATGCCTCTGTTGAGCCGTTTTGAAGCAGTATCAATGCTTTTTCTTCAGTCAATTCCGTCACCTCCAACTTGTTACGATGGCCATCTGTTATAATAACACAGCATAACCCCAAAAGGTTACAGTTTTCCAGGAAATTCTGATTCTCCTTGCCACTATGCCTTTTGCTGCCTGTCATTTTATCCTTTGACTGAGTCAAAATATGTGATATAATATTATGAGGTGATAAAGTTAAAAAATTACAATCATAAAGGTTCAATATGTAAAGTGACATTTAATAATTGCCTTAATGCAGGGGAAGGAGAATACATATGATTGATAAAAACGATATTATTTATACATTTAAAACATCCTATCACATATCATATAATCAAGAATATTTTTGCTGCGCTGGTTCAAATGTGAATTTATATGATTCAAAGGATGGGAAATTGGTATCCACATTTAAGGATATCAAGCACTCATGTTATTCTGAATTCACCTCAGATCAAAGGTTGATTGTTAAAACAACTACAGGCAGGTATCATATTTACGACTTGGAGTCAATGACTCTCGATAGAATAATACCGCCCCCAAAAAATACTCAGGGAACATCAACTGATTTCCAAATAACTTCGGATAACAAATACATAATAGATTTTTCTTATGTTTTTCCTACTTATAGTTTGATGATTATTGAAATAGAAACAGGGACATATACTTTTTTTGATCTTGGATATGCAAGAGGATGTGATGTTTTTCAAACTGAAACCGAATCAAAATATTATGTGGTTGCCATTTGCGCTAAAACAATTGATGCACCGGATGTTAGTGTTCAAGACTTTTACGAGTTATCATATATAGCCGGTAGATTTGAATTGAAAAAGCTTTTTACTAAAAAATACAATAAAGTAGCAAAAATCGATTATGTTTCAGGTGAATTTGCAATTTCAAATTATAGCGGTAATATCAGAATTTTCGGCATTCAAAAGCATCGTCAGAAGCATCTTGATCATTCAAATGAAGGTGTTCTATATGACATGAAGCTTTCAAAAAACGGACAATTCCTTGCATTGGCGGAATCGCGAAGTATCCATGTTTATGATATATCGAAAAAGAAGTGTATAAAAGCGTATGAGGTTGATTATGGATATTTTGTTGATTTTATCGATAATGATACAAAGCTGTTGATAGGTACTTGGGAAAAAGGATATTGTGTTTCTTGGCGATAGATTTAGTATATAAGCTAAAAATAGGTAATCACCCACCGAACAGGACAAGCTGACAAATGCGGTCTTTTCGTGGAGCGGGCAAGGGGAGATCACCATGCAATCTGCGATTGCCCCCCTCGATTCCCTCATGCCGCTGAGCCAAAAGAAAAAGCCCCGACTTTCGTCGGAGCTTTACTTTTGGAGCGGGCAAGGGGAATCGAACCCCCACGGCCAGCTTGGGAAGCTGGAGTTCTGCCACTAAACTATGCCCGCATATCAGATTACGGTTAAAATTATATGCTCATTTTTCCTTTTGTCAAGAGCAGTGATTTTCAACTGAATTAAATAAATGATTTCTATTGTACTTGCTTGAATTATAGTGTAAAATTAATTTGCACTGCTATGTTGTGCCAATAAATTAATTAAGGAGAATCATTTTGAGCAAGTTTGAAGGATATAAAAAAGGTGTTGACCTTGGCGGCTGGCTTTCCCAGTGCAAGGAGTACACAAAAGAGCATTTTGACAGCTTTATTACCCCCTCCGATTTTGACATTATAGCATCATGGGGTCTTGACCATGTCCGTCTCCCTGTTGACTACAACATTCTCGACGGCAAGTATGAAGACTGCAACTACATGGGATATGACTACATGGATATGGCTGTCCGCGAGTGCGAGCGTACAGGACTCAACATAATCATCGATCTCCACAAGACCGCAGGCTTCTCCTTTGATTATCACTATGGTGAGGGCGGTTTCTTCGAGAATGAAGAGCTTCAGGAGCGTTTCTACCAGCTCTGGGAGGATATTGCAAAGCGTTATGGCAGCAAGACCGACATGATCTCCTTTGAGCTTCTCAACGAGGTCACTGAGGAAAAGTATGCAAAGATCTGGAACGAGATCGCACGTCGCTGCGTCGAGCGTATTCGTCCCATTGCTCCCGATATCCACATCCTCATCGGCGGTATCTGGAACAACAGCGTTGATGCAGTGCCCATGCTTGACGCTCCCTACGATGACAAGATTGTTTATAATTTCCATTGCTATGAGCCTCTCATCTTTACTCATCAGGGTGCTTACTGGATCGACGGTATGCCTGCTGATCTGAAGGTCACTTATCCTGAATCAAACGAGGAGTACAAGAAGATTGCCGCAGAGCGTGTACCTGAAATACTTAAATTCTTCCATGAAGTTGACGGAGATGTTTATTCTCCGAAGTTCTTTGAGGATATGTTCGCGCCTGCCATCGAATACGCAAAGAAGTATGATACTCCCCTTTATTGCGGTGAGTACGGCGTTATTGACAGAGCAACTCCCGAGGCTACCCTTGCATGGTACAAGGATATCAACGCTGTCTTTGAGAAGTATGACATTTCGAGATGTGCATGGAGCTACAGGGAAATGGACTTCGGCCTTACCGATGAGCGTCTTTCCGGCGTTATTGACGAATTGAAGAAATACCTCTGATTATTTTACAAAAGCTCTCACCGAAAGGTGAGAGCTTTCGAGCTTGTCAAAAAAGTCACCACACTTGGCTCCACTTGTCAGGGGAGCCGTCACGAAGTGACTGAGGGGTAGTCGAAGATCTCTCCCTCCGAGTTTTGCTACGCAAAACCGACTTCATTTATGAAGTCATCTCCCCTCGTCAGAGGAAGGTTCTTTGACAGTCTGAAAAGCTCTCACCGAAAAGTGAGAGCTTTCTGTTAAAGTGTTGTTTTTGATAGCCTATAAATGTATAATAAACTCATGTTACAGAAGAATAAACGGAACAAAAGTGATTCGATAAGTTGTGATTGGTCATCCAATACGCTTCAGGAAAAAATATTCTGCATATCCATCAATAGCGTTTTCATAGCTTCCGACTACTTCGTAATTTAATGCTTCATAGAATTCTTTTCCCTGCCAACTGAATGTGTCAAGACGAATTGTATTCACGCCCATTTTGCAAGCACGCTTTTCCATCTCTTCAATGAGTTGCTTTCCGTATCCTTTTCTGCGGTAATTTTCGTCCACGAATACAGTAGACACATACAAAATTTTAAATGCAGTGATACAAGCGTCCAAGCCTGCGACTATTTTCCCGTCTTCTTCTATTCCGATCTGAATACTGCCCTCCATTTTGTATGTAATGTAGTTTTCATCGAATGAATTAAGCCTATCTTCAATGTCCTCTATTTGTTTTTCGTTTAAATCGACTATTTTCATGATCTTCATCTCCATGAAATTAATTTTGCAGAATGCATGATATCATATGGCTGTAACTATTTCTGCTGAAAACATTAAGTGAAATATTTTTCTTACGGAAAAGAGCAGTATGACGGTGCGTGACTGAACTGTTTGATAAATTGGAATTTGTCGTTATAACTCAATATTGATTTCGTACTTATCGTCAATGAGTATATAGTTCACATTATGCCTCTGTGCGAGGGCTAATATTTCTGCATTATCTGCCAACACGCTCTCCATTATGCACCATTCATCATCCAAACGATTTTCAATGACATTTGCATATTTCTTTATGTCGGCAAAGTGATTTCTAATATATTTCTCAGTCATTACAAGACAATAATATTTAATGTTTTTGAGATATTCAGAGTCAAAGTCCTTCTGCCAATCGAATGGAATGTAGCCACCTTCGACAATTAAGTTCTGCTTGTTCTCAATAGCAGTTTTTATCATTTCACTAACAATCGGCCACAAGTATTCGGTTAATTCATTATCATCCATAGGGGTAAGTTCTGTGTTGCCGCTACGAATTAAACCCATTTTCAGATGGTCTATTGAAAGATAGGGGTATTTATATTTTTCAAGCAGTTTTTGAGCAAGTGCAGTTTTGCCTGTATGCGATGCTCCGGTAATTAAAATAATCATTATCTCACCTACAAATTCAAGTTTATCGAACTGATTATACAACAAAACTATGAGTTCTTCAATGATGCATCGCCGTTGGTGATATGATGTTATGCTTCGCATAATGATGTTGCTCGTTTTGCTCGCAATGATGCGATGTTTGCCAAAAGCATCAGGCGAGGCCGACATCATTAGCTTTAGCGTCATCATCAGTGAAACGGCATCATTTGCCGAAGGCAAACATCATTGAAAAAGCCTGATTTGTCAGGCGGACAAATCAGGCTTTTTCATGGCGGAGGGGAGGGGATTCGAACCCCTGGCAGGTTGCCCTGTCACTGGTTTTCAAGACCAGCTCCTTAAACCGCTCGGACACCCCTCCGTATTCACTTGCAAGATATTTTATCAAATCATACCCGACTTGTCAACAACTCATTTCAATGAAAGAGTGATAAAAATGAAGAAAATTTCCTGCACGGTGCTTTTTTCCTCTCCGCATAAGAACGGAAACAGTGCCAATATGCTGAACAGCTTTCTTGAAAAAATAGAATTACCTGCAGACATAAAAGTGTTCGATGCCTACAAGCTTAACGCTGCGCCGTGTATTGACTGCGGCTGCTGCAAAAAAAGAGAAGAATGTGCATTTCACGATATTGATGAACTGTATTTTTCAATAGAAAAATGTGATCTGCTTGTAATTGCAACACCGATATATAATCTGAGCTTTCCCTCACCGCTGAAAGCCATTATTGACCGTTTTCAGAAATACTATAACGCAAGGTTTTCGCGCGGAATAAAGCCTGCAATAGAAAAACACAGAAAGGCAGTGCTTCTTGCGGCAGCAGGCAGTGAAAATGAAGACGGAGAAATGATGATCCGTCAGCTGAAGCAATCCTTCAGCGTTATGAATACCGAGCTTGTTTCAATTGCTGTAATAAACAATCTTGATAAAACAGAGCTTGACAATGAAGACGAAAGACTTGTACTCTGTGCAGAGAAAACCAATCAGATCCTTTCCGGATTATGCCATTAGCAACACAATTGCAACACAAACATATCACATAAAAAGTATAAACTACAGGCAATAACATGAATGGAGTTGCTGATATGAATAAGCTAAGAATACTTGTTGCCGACGATGAGGACAGGATCCGCAAGCTTGTAGCGGATTTTCTTGTACGGGAGGGCTTTGAGATAACAGAGTCCGCTGACGGAGTGGAAACACTGCAGAAGGCGATGGAACAGCCTGCGCCCGACCTTGTTATTCTTGATGTAATGATGCCGGGGATGGATGGCTGGGAGGTCCTTTCTGAAATAAGAAAGACCTCTGACATTCCCGTAATACTTCTCACTGCGAAAAGCACGGAATCCGACCAGCTCGGCGGTTTCAGACTTGGTGCGGATGACTATATAACAAAGCCTTTTTCTCCGTCTCTGCTTGTTGCGCGTGTGCAGGCACTTCTTCGCAGAAGAGGACGTCTTGCGGACAAAGGGATATCATGCGGAGATATTTATGTTGATGAGCTTGCCCATGTCGTATATCTTAAGGGGGAGAGCATAGAACTGACTCCCAAGGAGTATGACCTGCTTGTATTTTTCATGCAGAACAAGGGTGTAGCGCTTTCCAGAGAAAGAATGCTCAACGGTGTGTGGAATTATGATTATTTCGGCGATCTGCGCACAGTCGATACCCATGTAAAGCAGCTTCGCAGCAAGCTGGGCGAAGCAGGTGACATGATAGTGACGGTACGCGGAATAGGATATAGATTTGAGGTGAAGTAAGTGAAAATGTCGATACGTGCAAAAATTATAATAATGCTTCTGGGCGTTATTGCGTTGTACGTTGTCATTACACTTGCACTGAATACCGCTTTTTTGAGAGTGTATTATATTTCTTCAAAACAGTACAATCTCAATGAAAGCTATGAAAAGATAAAAAAGCTTGATTATACTGAAGACAAGGAATCAATAGATCTGAAGATTGAAATGATTGAAGACAGCATGAATATTCAGGTCTATATATTGAATAGTGATTTTCGTGCATATTATTCCAATTACCATTCTGAAGGTGTGATCTATGAAGTGCCGGGAACCGGCGGCCGTTATTGGTTCAATTCATGGACGATCTCAGGGGACAGAGAAGCCGGCGGAGGTTTATTTGATACCTCTGTGTTTACAAAGAAACCACGAATAACAATAACAACAAATGAGCGTCTGAATACGCAGTATATTTCTTTGTGCGCAAAGTATGCAGTGAAAGGCAGTGAGTATTTTGCAATAATAAATACTCCTATAGCGGCTATTGACCACAGTATAGAGATATACAACAGATTTGCGTTTTTTGTAATGATGATAGTGCTTGTAATGGGTCTGTTTTTCAGTACGCTTATCACACAGAGGATAATTGCGCCATTCAGAAGAATTAACCTGACAACGAAAAAGCTGGCAAATCTTGATTTTAATGACAGACTTCAAATTGAAAGCAACGATGAGGTAGGACAGCTGGCAGAAAGCATAAACCATATGTCGGACCAACTTGAAGTAAAAATAAAGGAACTGAGCATTGCTAACGAACAGCTGAAAAAAGATATCCGCGAAAAGGAAGCAATAGACAGGATGCGAACAGAGCTTATATCCAACGTATCCCATGAGCTCAAGACTCCCTTGTCCATAATACTGGGCTACAGTGAAGCCATTCAGCTCACAAAGGAAGGGGAGGATCGTGATTATTACTGTTCAATAATTCAGGATGAGGCAGAAAAAATGAGTAATCTCGCATCCCGTCTTCTTGATATAGCAGAGCTTGAATCCGGAGGAGCGCCGCTTGACATAAATTGTTTTGATCTTGCGGAGCTTGCCGCGGACAGAACAGAAAAGATCAGCTATCTGCTGGCAGAAAGCAAAATAAGCATAGAATGCAGTAATGAAGGAGACTGCCGTGTTTATGCCGATGCAAACAAAATAGAACAGGTAATAAACAATCTGCTCTCAAATGCAATGCATCATACACCTGAAAACGGAAGAATATCCGTAAGAGTATCGGAAAAAGTTGACGAGATCGAATTTATAGTGTACAATTCGGGAAGTTATATTCCCGAAAACAGCCTTCCGCACCTGTGGGAAAGCTTTTATAAAGTTGACAAGGCGCGCACAAGAAAGTACGGAGGCTCAGGGCTTGGTCTGAAGATCGTGAGCAGTATACTGGATTCCCACAATCTGGAGGGGTACAGAACCTCCTATTCTGTACGGAATGTGGCGGACGGCGTGGAATTCAGATTTACCCTTCCGAAGGCGGATAACGATACCACTGAAAGGTCTGATAAGTGATGAACGAAGCTATCAATTCCATTCTGTCAAGACGCAGCAATCGCGGTTTTACAGATAAAAAAATAACAGAGGAACAGATGAGAATGCTGAAGGCGTGTGCGCTGGCATCTCCTACAGCAAGGAATATGCAGTCATGGCATTTCTCCTTTGTAAGTGATGAAGCGGTTATTTCTCTCGTTGAAAATGAAACTCTGAGAATAATCGATGAAAAATCCGATGAAGCTACAAAAGCGCGGACTAATGCAAGAAACCGCAAGATATTCTATGACGCACCGCTGGTTATTTTCATTTCCTCTGAAAAGGATAACAGATGGAGCCATATAGATGCAGGAATAGCCGTTGAAAATCTTGCGATTGCCGCACAGTCAATGGGTCTTGGCTCGGTCATAATAGGGCTTTGCGCGATGGCATTTGAAGGCGATAAGAAGGAAGAGCTTGCGGATAAATGCGGATTCCCGGAGGGGTATGATTTTTCCATAGCAATATGCATAGGACGACCCAATGTATCCAAGGAAGCTCATGAAATAGGCGATAATAAGCTGACGATAATTGATTAATTTACAAAAACGCAGGCATAAAGCCTGCGTTTTTGTAAATTGAGGGTTGAAATTACGAGATTTTGAAGTTATAATTACTTGAGTTTTTTATGGCAATATTATTATTTGATTAGCGGTGATTATTTGTTACTCGAACTGTGCCTTGCGATGATAACCGATGCAGAAAAAGCAGAGTTATTTGAAACGCTTTATAAAAAATACCGACTGGTGCTTATTGATGACGCATACAGGATAATAAAAGACTATGACTATGCGCAGGATATAGTGCAGGAGGCATATTACCGTATAGCAAAGAACATAGACAGTATTTACATCGGACCTGAGCCGTTGCCGCTGCTTCGTACAGTTACAAGAAACTGCGCTTTCAATATGTATGCGAAGCAGAAAAGAGAAATAGGCTTGTTTGAATATGGTGAATATGAAGCCGGGGAAGATGATGATTTTGTAGACAGGTTGGAATCCAAAAGTGATGCTGAACTGATAGCGGACTTTGTGGGGAAGATGTCACCGGAATATGCGGATATCTTTACCCTGCGATATGTTCATGACATGTCAAGTGTGCAGATAGCGGGGCTGCTTGATTTGAAGGCGGCAACGGTGAGAAAAAGACTTCAGAGGATACGGGAAGCAGTATCGGAGAAACTGTATAAGGGAGATGAGTATCATAGCGGTGAGCGATCCAAGAATTAACAGCCTTCTGACAGAGGCGGCAGGAATACTGGAAAACAGATTGTATCCTGAAGTGCCGCCGTGTGAGCTTCTGCGAGAGAAGTATTATCTGTCCGATGAATTCGGCAAAAAGATATTGTCCTATAAAAAATATATCAACGCACAGAGAAAAAGAAAAAATCTGAAGATAATGATACTTGTGGCTGCGCTTATATCTGTTCTTGCTGCCTTTGCACTGGGCATGGGGGCGAAAGAGAAGATAATGCTCTTTATGAGCACATTCAATATTTCCGATGCAAACGGTTCGCTGGAATACACCAGTATAGAAGGCGGTACGGGCGATGTTTCGTCTGAAGGCGAAGAGAAAACTTATGAATTGTATGTACCCGAGGGCTTTGAGCTTGACAGCGAATACAGAGGTCTTCCGGGAGAGTTGATGTATAGGAATGGCGAGAAGTTTTATGTGTTTGCGCTTGATTCTGTGAACGGAATGTATGCTGCAGACACCGAATACCATAAACTTAAGCAGATCCAGATAAAGGACAGCATAATTTACTATTTTGAAGACAAGGAAAACGGTTATACATTTATGGTCGGACAGATTCCGCGTGGAAGTATATCCATAAGAGGAAATATAACGCTGGAAGATGGGATAAGAATAATTGAGAGTGCAATGTGAGCAGTAAGCGAATATGATTAGGCATCATTGTCAATCCTCCTGAAAAGGAGGATTGACAATGTGTACAGCAATAAGTTTAATAAACGGAGCGCATTATTTCGGGCGAAATCTTGATCTTGAATATTGCTACAAAGAAAGTATCACAATAACCCCAAGGAATTACAGGTTCACTTTTCGAAGAGCGTCAGAAATAAAGAATCATTATGCAATGATAGGCGTAGCGTATGTACGGAACGGATACCCGCTTTATTACGATGGAGTCAATGAATCGGGACTGGGGATGGCAGGGCTGAGCTTCCCTGATTATGCTGAGTATTCGGAGGAACGTGACGGGTACGACAATATTGCACCTTTTGAATTCATTCCGTGGGTGCTTTCGCAGTGCAGAACTACAGATGAAGCAAAAAACCTGCTGAAAAATGTGAATATCATAGAGTGTGAATACAGCAGCGAATTGCCGCTGACCCCGCTTCACTGGATAATTGCGGACAGGGAAAAATCGATTGTTGCAGAACCGACGGCGGAAGGATTGAAGATATATGAGAATCCATGGGGGATTCTTACAAACAGTCCGCCTTTTGATTATCAGACGACAAATCTGAATAATTATATGGGGCTGTCTCCCTATCCTGCACAGAATGCATTTTCTGAAAAGAATGACCTTCATTCATACAGTAAAGGAATGGGAGCAATAGGTTTGCCGGGAGATTTCAGTTCGGCGTCGAGGTTTGTTAAAGCAGCATTTGTCAAAGAGAATTCAAAGTGCGGCAAATCTGAAGAAGAAAACATTGCTCAGTTCTTTCACATTCTTTCATCGGTAGCACAGCTCAAAGGTGCTGTGGAACTCAAAAAGGGTCAGTATGAAACAACAGTATATTCCTCCTGCTGTAATACAGAAAACGGAATTTATTATTACACGACTTACGAAAACCCTCAGATAACAGAGGTGGATATGCACAGAGAAAACCTTGATTCAGAAGAGCTTGCTGTATATCCTCTGAAAAAGGATATGAAAATTTACAGACAGAATTGAAAATCGAGAGACGTGCGCATGTACGCATGTCTCTCGATTTTAATAAATTATATGTAGATTTCGGCAGCTCAAGATGGTAAGATTACTGCAGAAAAGGAAGAAAAATGAGGAGGGTCTGTTTTGCAGAATAAAAAAGTACTTATAAAGATTACCGTTATTTTTGCATTGGTCATGATAGCGGCAGTGGCGGCATACGGCACTGTGAGAAATATGCTTGCGGAAAGAAATGATGCAAAAGCTGATGAATATGTAAAGAAGATAGAAGCGAGCGGAATGGATTTTACGGTGTATGATCTTGACGGGAAGGAAGTAAAGCTTTCCGATATGAAAGGAAAGCCCGTGGTGGTAAATTTTTGGACAAGCTGGTGCTACGCCTGTACAAAGGAACTGCCGGCTTTTGAGGAAGCGTATCATGAATACAAGGATGAGGTTGTGTTTATGATGGTAAATAAATTCGACGGCAACAGAGAAAATTCAGTATCGCTGACAAACTTTCTGAATGAAAAAAGGTATCAGTTTCCCGTATATCTTGACACGTCAAAAGACGCATATACAAATATGAGGGTATATGGAATTCCCATGACCTTTTTTATTGATGCAGAGGGCAATCAGATTGCTCATCATTCAGGAGAGATGAGCAAAGAAGAGCTTTATCATGCGATAGAATTGCTTTGCGAAGATTAAAATATCAACTGCGGAGGAAGTTATGGAGGCAAGGAAGCTGCTGGAGGCAATAAGTGTTGCAGAAAGGCTTAAGGATGCTGTCCGCCATTGCTGTACAAAGGGCGGCAGACGCGAGAGTGTCGCAGAGCATAGCTGGATGATGACGCTGATGGCATTTTTTATGATGGACGAATTTCCGGAAGCTGATATGAACAAGGTTATAAAAATGTGCATTATCCATGACCTTGGAGAGGCATTTACAGGGGATATACCGACCTTTGAGAAAACAGCGGATAATGAAGCAGATGAAAAAGAGATGCTTTATGAGTGGGTAAACTCACTTCCTTGGAATCGTGCATCTGAGATGCGTGAGCTTTACGAAGAAATGTCGGAACGAAAAACTGTGGAATCGAAGATATACAAGGCTATAGACAGCCTTGAAGCCTTGATACAGCATAATATATCGGATCTATCCACGTGGATACCGAAAGAATATAAGCTTAACAAAACATATGCGGACGACAAAGTGGCTTTTTCCGAGTATCTGAAAGAGCTGAGGGAAGAGATCAGAAAGGATACTTTTGTTAAGCTTGCTGATGGAAAATGACATAAATAACGAAAAGCAAGGTGCTTCTA
>JAZSJQ010000101.1:0-2362 GCA_045534445.1 Acutalibacteraceae bacterium | reverse complement strand
GGGGGTGGCATCTCCTACCGCAGAGTCGGAGATCTCCTTGCTGCCGGCCACGGCTGCACTTGCCGCCGTGAAGCAGGACAGGAGAAGCGACAGAGCCAGAAGGCATGCCAATAGGGTACGGAATGATTTCATGGTATTTCTCCCTTTTTATGTATTTGAGCCGAGATAAAAACAATCATGCTCATATCCAGTATATCAGAAGGAAAAGAAAATGTCTATAGAAAACCGGAAGCAAAAGGTGAAATGTATGTGTCAAGTAGGAGTTGGCAAATTTGTTTACGGGTTTTTCGGCTTTATTCTATGATGATGTAAACGAGTCAGCAATCCCAACCATCGACCGCCGACCTTGACAGGAGGATGCCGGTCTGTTGGGTATAATGTGGCGAGGGGCTACGGGGTCAGATATTATTACATCCTCCCTCGCTTTTTCCATGGTAACAGACCGACAACCTCCTGTCAAGGCAACCTGCTCCGCAGGCGGCTAATCTGTTCCGTATCAAAATGCTATGGCTCGGGATCTGCCAAGGTCAGATTTTTCATTACTGAGCACCGAAACAGTATGAATAAGTCTATCTTGTTTTAGAGCCAAAAAGGGTACAGCAAAGCTCACTGCTTTAGAGCAGTGTTTTCAGAAATTATTTCTTAATCCTCTGCGTAGAGTTTTTGCGAATTCTTGCACGAAGCTTCCGGCACAGGATGACAATGTAGAAGTTGCCCAGAACTCATAGCCTTTTCCCTCTCGAATGGGAACCTTGTTCGCTCCAAACAGAGGTAGAGTATCTACAAACTCCGGTTCCTTTGTTGGAGTCGGTATGCTGTCCAAATCGCAAAACAGACTTTCCAATCCGCTGGTATGGTAAGCACACAGAATGAGTGCCAAATTATTTGCACCTCGGATACTCCAACAAGCTCTCCCGTCCTTCATCCGGTTTCCGATTAAGGTGTACACATTGCTTTCCATCGAACCAAGGCGAGCGTGATGGATTTCTCCCGGCACTCTGGTTGGTGGGATCTCAATCCCTCGTTCATAGTATCCTAACAGGTTTTCTCTATTGTCTGTATAGTATCTCAGCAGTTCTTGCAGTTTTGCAATTTCAGACTCTTCGCTTACAGAGTTGATTTGTGCTTCAATGCACATAAGCAGTGTATCAATGTCCTTTTTGTACAGAAGTTCTTTCAAAAGCTTGGCGAAACTCGGATCTCTAACGCACTCGGTGATCTTCTTGTTTCTGTGGAATTCATCAAGAACACTAATGATTCTTTCTGAATTCTTCTTCGACATCCAGTTTGCACCGTCACCGTTTAGAATTCGCATCCGGATCTCGTTTACATTGAATCTGCTTGCCACAAGCCCCTCTTTTTGCTTCTTGAAAATTGCGGCACTTTCAAAGCTTGCGTAAGCGACCTTGTTATCCAGAATTCGCCGCTTCTCGTTTTTTCCGCAGGGCATATAACGAACTCCGTCGTATGCTATGCCCACCTTCATTTCTTTAGATGGTCCATGTTCCTTTCGAGACTTCCCTTGCAACTTCAACCATATACCATCGTTTTCCTCATAAAGAATGGGTGTTTCTATTTGTCCAAGTCCTTGTTGGCTCTGTGCAAGAGAAGTATGTTTCTCGATCGCTGCAGCTTGCTTCCCTCCCATGCGTTGAACTACATTATGGACAGCCTGATGTGAAATGCTCATTCCTGTCATTTCGGTAATTGCACGGGCTGTTCCTCTGTAGTTCGTCTCACAGATTAGACTGGCTACCTGACGACAAAGATCCGTTGAGAATAAACCTACCCGACTAATGTTCAGAGCTTCATCCAGCAGGTATACATATTGTTTCCTTTCTGCCGCTGTTGTGTCCAGGTAGACTTGACGATGATACTCCACCGGGCCCATGATGGTCTTTACACAGGTTTTCCTTGGACCCTTGCAACGAAATCTTTTACGATCTCGTTCCTTCTTTAGAACTTCGTCCATCTTCTCAAGAGTTTGGGCAACGATCTCTTGGCCCATTTTCAGCACACTCTGATACACCATTGAAACAAAATTTTCAAAATTTTCGATTTTGCTATTGCAAATTTCCAAGTTTACTGTTATATTCATCATTGCCACCTTGATTCGATGTTTTTTTGACCACTAACACTATATCATAGGTTGGCAAGAGGGGGAACTCCGGTTCTTCCTCTTTTTTTATATTCGCCGAAATTTTTACGTTTTGCCAATTTTTATTTTACACTAAGAAAGTTCAGGTTTTTTGTCCCGAAAAGCTCAGGAGCGATTAGCACCGATTACTTTCAATTTATCCGGCATTTTAGTGAGGGCTTTGCGGCAAATGTTTTCGGTAGCTTTGCCGGATATGCGTATGTT
>JAZSJQ010000086.1:0-7721 GCA_045534445.1 Acutalibacteraceae bacterium | reverse complement strand
CATATGTATATCCCCCGTATGGTTAAAATTAGCATAAACTTGATTATATTTTATCATACGATAAGTCTGACTTCAATAATTTTTTGTAAACGAATTAATTTTATGTAAAATCTCTGATTTTAAGGGGATCAGATCTTATCTTTTATCATTTTGAGAGCGCCTTTTTCAAGTCTGCTGACCTGTGCCTGCGAAATTCCGATTTCCTCCGCAACCTCCATCTGTGTTTTGCCCTGAAGAAAGCGCAGAGAAAGTATGCTTTTTTCTCTTTTGCCGAGCCTTTTAATCGATTCCCGTATGGCGATTTCATCAAGCCAGTTACTGTCATCGTTGTTATCGCCTATCTGGTCGATGATAGATATTGAATCTGCGCCGTCAGAATAAACTGATTCATACAGTGATACAGGTTCGACTATTGCCTCCAGCGCCATAACAACGCTTTCTCTCGGCATTTGAAGATCGCTTGCTATCTCCTCGATCGTCGGTTCTCTGTTCAGTTCATGCATGAGACGTTCTTTCGACTGCATTGCTTTGTATGCAGTATCCCGAAGTGAGCGGCTGACTCTTACGGAATTATTATCTCTGAGATACCTCCTTATTTCTCCAATAATCATTGGTACGGCGTAAGTGGAAAAACGTACCTGCTGGCTGAGATCAAAATTATCTATTGCCTTTATAAGTCCGATACAGCCAACCTGAAACAGATCATCAAGATTTTCGCCTCTGTTGGTAAATCGCTGAACAACACTCAGCACCAGCCTCAGATTTCCCTTTACAAGCTCATCACGGGCATTGATATCTCCTTCCGACACTTTTTTGAGAAGTTCTGTTTTCTGAGCTTCACTGAGAAGTAAAAGCTTGCTTGTATTAACACCGCATACTTCAACCTTATAATATTGCATTCATTGCAGCTCCCTGTAATTTATTACTTAAATTATTGCCGCAGAGAACGCAATAAATTCAGACAAAAATAAAAAACAGCGTTCAAAGAACGCTGTTTTAATAACTACTGAGCCCTGTTTGCAAAGGGATGACATCTGTCGTAAACATCGGAAAAACTGTTCTTTTTTACGATGTTGGCATAGAGCTGAGTCGATGAAATATCAGCATGTCCTAACATCTTCTGCAGATCATGGAGTGATGCACCATTCTGATAAAGGTGCATTGCAAAGGAGTGTCTGAGGGTGTGAGGGGTTATCTCCTTGTCGATCTTAGCCTCCTCGGCATAGTTCTTGACGATCTTCCAGAAGCCCTGTCTGGTCAGGCGCTGTCCGTTCAGATTGATAAACAGTGCATCTGCACTGTCGTCAGAAGCAAGCGAAGGACGTATCTCATCAATATAGTAGCTCATGGCTGCGACAGCCGCAGGGTGCATAGGAACTGTACGCATAGTCTTGCCGCCACGGCAGATGATTTCGCCTCTCTCGCCTTTTGAACATTTTACGTCATTGACGTTAAGATTTATCAGTTCTGAAACTCTTATGCCTGTCGCGTATAAAACCTCAAGCATCGCCTTGTCTCTGGCGCCTTTGGGTTCGTCCGAGTTTGGCATGGAAAGCAGAAGTCGGATTTCCTTGTCGTTAAGTATCTCGGGGAGTTTTTTCTCAGTTTTTTCGAGCTTTATGTTCTTTGCGGGATTTGACTCAACTGCGCCGATAATTATCAAATATTGATACAATGCTCTGATAGATGCAACCGTTCTTGTAATTGTTGCGGCTGATTTATTGGATGCCTTGAGCTCGGACACAAAACCTTCAACGGTCTTTGTGTCTGCTGCGAAAAGCTCAATTCCCTCCTGTGCAAGATAATCAAGATATCTGTTGACATCACGGGAGTAGGATTCAAGGGTATTATCGGCAACTGCCTTCTTCTCCACAAGATAAGTCTTAAAATTATTCAAAACCATATTTCCCATTTTTTAACCCTCCATTATTCAGGCTCAGGTAATCACTTTGTATAATTTCGCAAAGGTTACATCAAGTCCTGCTGAAAAAACAACTGTAAATATACATATCAACAGCATTTTTAATATCTGTCTGAAATGCTGTTGAGTATTAGATAAAGAAGAAATGCCTGAAGCAAAAATCAGTACGGAACATACTGCAGTTATCATTCCCGGCAGTAAGGCGAAAACAGAAAAGCCCAATCCTCGTGATCCTGAATCACAGACCAGATTCGATATAAGAGCTCCTTTTCCCATACCCATGCAGAGAATGAGACAGACATTCAATAATACTCCGCTTTTAGATAAACCAATGAGACAGACTGAGACAGTCAGAATTAAATAAGAAACAACCGTATCCGCAAAGATGGAAACAGCGTTGTTTTCAAGTCTCAGAAGAACGACATCTGACGCATGGTCAGAAATAATACCGTTGATCCTTTCGCTGTTCTGAATGATCGCTCCCGCTATAAAACCTGCAATAAAAACCACTGAGAAGAAGAAAAGCCAGAAGCACCTGCGGACATTATCTTTATTGTTCATACATAACACACCTGCTTTCACAGCTATGTTATGAGCATTTATATGTAATTATTCTTTTCCGAGTTCGTTTGCTCTCTCCGTGCAGGCATGCATAGCTTCTTTTATAATGCCTGTGAAGTCGGCATCATAAAACTTTTCGAGCGCTTTAGCAGTAGTGCCTCCCTTGGAGGTGACCTTGTCGATCAGAGTCTGAAGATCGTCACCTGAGTCAATTATCATCCTTGCGCTTCCGATAAGCGTCCGGGCAAACAGATTTTTGGCGGTGCCATAATCTATCCCGCATGATTCGGCATACTCGCATACAGCTTTTGCAAAGAGAAATATGTATGCAGGTGATGAGCCGTTGACGGAAATGATCTCATTCATGTGAGGCTCATCAATGACCTCGACCGTTCCACTGCATTCAAACAGTGAACATACGGCTGTGAATTCATCGTCAGAGGTGTTTGCACACTTGCAGGCGGCAGTTGCGCCGCAGCCGAGGAGAAGCGGAGTGTTTGGCATGAGACGAACGATCTTTGCTTCGCTTCCGATCTGAGATTTGATCTTATCGATGGAGATGCCTGCGGCAATGGAAACAAAAATCTTTCCGTTGATATCATAATCAGATATCTCACTGAGAACATCGCTGTAATTCTGAGGCTTGACCGCGAGAACGATAATCTCAGAGGCGGAAAGAAGCTCACTGATCGATTCTGCAGAGTTTATGCCGTGAGAGCTTCCGAATTCGTCAATCTTATTCTTTATGACATCATAAGCGAAGATGCTATCAGCAGATACAATACCTGATTTAATAACACCCGAGGCAATAGCTGATGCCATATTGCCGAAGCCGATGAAGCCAAGCGTCATTATATCACCCTTCCACAAAAATAATTCTGTAAACCAACAATCTGATGTGTTTTTTACATAGTACAAATCAATATATTGTGTGCACTAAAATAGAAACTTAGAAAAAATCGCATAAAATCAAGGTTTTTCAAGGATATTACAAACTGTAATATTAAACTTGCGTTTTGTTAAGTCTCTATTCACCACATCTGTATTTTAATACAAACAATCTATTATGTCAACAATAATTTATGTAAAGTCTAAAAAGTTTATCTCTCCCGACGAGTTTGCAAAACCAAACTTCGACGAAAGAGATAAAGTTTACCAAACAAAACTATCTGCTTTTTCTACAACATCTTCTGTTTGAGCCAATATACCCTCCACAACATCCTGATAAAATCATCACTGCAATTTTTATGAATGCAATACTGCCCAGATGAAATCCTTCATCAAAAAAACCTGTGATGATTACAAGAAAAGCCACTGCTGCTCCGATTATCGCACCACAGACCACTCCGTTTCTGCCGTCAGACACACCGTAGGTATAACCTCCCGCAAAACACCCCAACGCAAGTGCCGCAAATGCAATTGGAGTTACTGCAAAGCGCGCAATACTTTCTATTAACGAAAAAATAAGTGAAGCAGCGCCGATGACCAGAAGTATCAGCACTACCGAGACCGCAACTCCAACTGCCGCGTGACGGATACACGAACCGTTTCTTTCTCTTGAAACTCTGTATGATGACATAACAAAACCCCCTGCAAAAAGAATGGTATCTATCTTCATTTCTGATAAATACTATTCTTTTTACAGGGGATTTATGCTCAAATAAGATTATTTCTTAAGGAATCCGAAAAGACCCTTCTTCTTTGCTGCAGCTTCCTCTGTCTGAGCAACTTCTTTGATGGTGTTGTTCTGGAGAACGCCCCAACGCATGATCTTTATCTTGTTCTTCTCAGCACCTGTTTCGATAATAAGAGCATCGTCATCCTTGACGCTGACTACTCGACCGCAGATGCCGCCGATGGTGGTGATGTCATCGCCAACCTCGATGTTCTTCTTCATTTCTTCCTCAGCCTTGCGCTTCTTCTGCTGAGGACGGATCATAAAGAGATAAAGAAGACCGAAGAGAAGTGCATAGATGATAAGCATCGGGCCCATAGATTCAAGGCATGATACCTGAGCAGGAGCTTCTCCCTCTGCTCCGGGTGCAGTACCTGCAGGTGTGGATGCGGTCGCAAAAATCGCTGCATAATTAATGATTGAAAGAAGATTCATTGATGTACCTCCAAATAATTTTGTACTTTAATTATTATACCAAACTTCATCACATAAAGCAATAGTAATTCCCAAACTTGCCGGATTATGTTTTATTTCACTGCTGTAAAAATATCTGAAATATCAGAGTATAAAGCAGGCACTCAGTAATCATACTCGGGTCGCGATCGTGGGAAGCAGCCTGTTATAAAGCTCATCAAAGCTGTCATTATCAAGCGCATCGCGGATCTGAGTCATCAGGTTATTATAGAAATGCAGATTGTGCATGACTGTCAGGCGCATTGCAAGCATTTCCTTTGCTTTGATAAGATGGTGGATATATGCCCTTGAATAGCGCTGACAGGTAGGACAGGTACAATTTTCGTCAATGGGCTTTGTGTCGAGAGTGTACTTTGCATTGTTGAGATTCAGAATGCCTGCCGAAGTAAAAACATGACCGTGACGTGCATTTCTGCTGGGCATTACGCAGTCAAAAAGATCCACGCCGCGTTTCACAGCATTGAGTATATTTTCAGGAGTACCGACACCCATAAGATAACGGATCTTATTCTCGGGCATTTCAGGCTCGACGGCATCTATTATCCTGTACATATCTTCAGCCGGCTCACCAACAGCAAGACCGCCAATAGCATATCCGTCAAGATCAAGCTCTCTTATCTGCTGCATATGCTCAATTCTCAGATCTTCAAAGGTGCAGCCCTGATTAATGCCGAAAAGCAGCTGATTCTTATTAAGAGTTGTATCAAGTGAATTAAGTCTTGCCATTTCTTCCTTGCAGCGGATAAGCCAACGGGTTGTCCGCTCACAGCTTTTGCGTGAATAATCGTACTTTGCAGGATTTTCAACGCACTCGTCAAAAGCCATTGCGATTGTAGACGCAAGGTTTGACTGTATTCTCATGCTCTCTTCAGGACCCATGAAAATCTTATGACCGTCTATATGAGAAGAGAAGTATACACCCTCTTCCTTGATCTTTCTCAGAGGAGCAAGAGAGAAAACCTGAAATCCGCCGCTGTCAGTCAGAACGGGACCGTTCCATGTGGTAAATTCACGGATACCGCCCAGTGCCTTGACATTTTCATCACCTGGACGCAGATGAAGATGATATGTATTGCAGAGCTGAACCTGACAGCCGATATTTTTAAGATCCTCTGCAGATACAGCGCCTCTTATCGCACCGGTCGTTGCAACGTTCATAAAGCAGGGAGTCTGAAAAGTACCGTGAACAGTAACAAATTCTCCTCGCCTTGCTTTACCGTTTTTCTTTATAAGATTAAACATCGGACACCTCATATTTTTCGTGATTAAGAAGGTAAGATTTTATATTCAGACCGCACGCAAAACCAACAAGTTTTCCGTTTGCGCCTACTACTCTGTGACACGGAACAACAATAAGAATCGGATTCTTTCTGCAGGCACCGCCGATTGCTCGTGCCGCACCGCATCTGCCGATTCTCTCCGCAATCTCACCATATGTCATTGTAACACCAAAAGGTATCTCAAGTAAAGCATTCCAGACACTTTTTTGAAAATCAGTACCTGTAAGCTCAAACGAAATATCGAACGCTTTTCTGTTGCCTGAGAAATATTCAATAAGCTGGCGCTTACAATCCTTCTGAAGCTCATTGCCGTTTTCATTCTCAGGCAAATCAGTAAGATAGATATCTGTAATTGCTCTGCCGTTGTCATCAATAAGCAGATTTCCTATCGGTGTTTTTATAACCATGATCACGCCTCATAAAAAACAGCCTCGGGATTAACCGAGGCTGTCAGTATCACAAATCAATACATTCCCATTCCGCCTGTGGGATCAGCAGGCATTGCAGGAGCAGGCTCCTTCTTGTCGGTGACAATGGACTCGGTGGTGAGAACCATTGCAGCAACAGAAGCAGCGTTCTGGAGTGCGGAACGGGTAACCTTGGTAGGATCAACGATACCTTCTTCGATAAGGTTGACATACTGGTCAGTTACGAAGTTATAGCCATAGCTGATAGTGCCGTTCTTCATGATGGTGTCAACAATGACAGAACCCTCAAGACCTGCGTTCTCAGCGATCTGGCGTACGGGAGCCTCAAGTGCCTTGAGAACGATCTTTGCACCGATCTTCTCATCACCGTCAAGAGAATCAACAACCGCAGTAACTGCAGGAATTGCATTGAGAAGTGCAACACCGCCACCTGCAACGATACCCTCTTCAACTGCAGCCTTGGTAGCAGCAAGAGCATCTTCGATTCTGAGCTTCTTCTCCTTCATTTCGATCTCAGTAGCAGCACCGACACGGATAACAGCAACGCCACCTGCGAGCTTTGCAAGACGCTCCTGAAGCTTTTCCTTGTCAAACTCGGAAGTAGTGGTCTCGATCTGAGTTCTGATCTGACCGACTCTTGCTTTGATGCTGTCGGAATCGCCTGCACCGTCAACGATAACGGTGTTTTCCTTGGTTACCTTGACCTGACGTGCACGACCGAGCTGAGACATATCGGTATCCTTGAGAGTAAGACCGATATCCTCGCTGATAACAGTACCGCCTGTGAGAATTGCAATATCCTGAAGCATTTCCTTTCTTCTGTCACCGTAGCCGGGAGCCTTTACGCATACACAGGTAAAGGTACCGCGGAGTCTGTTGACGAGGATAGTGGAAAGCGCATCGCCTTCGATATCCTCAGCAATGATAACGAGCTTCTGACCGGACTTAACAATCTGCTCAAGAAGAGGAAGGATTTCCTGAATGTTACTGATCTTCTTATCAGTGATAAGAATGAATGCATCGTCAATGACAGCTTTCATCTTATCGGTATCGGTTACCATGTAGGGAGAAATGTAACCACGGTCAAACATCATACCGTCAACGATATCGATATCGGTAAGAGCAGTCTTGCTCTCCTCAACAGTAATAACACCGTCAGCAGTGACCTTCTCCATTGCATCTGCGATAAGCTGACCGATGACCTCATCAGCGGAGGAAACAGCAGCAACTCTTGCAATATCCTGAGAGCCGCTAACTGCCTGAGAATTTTTCTTAACTGCTTCAACAGCAGCATCAACAGCGATGGCAATACCCTTCTTAACAAACATGGGATTTGCTCCACCGGTAACATTTTTCATACCCTCATTAACAAGTGCCTGAGC
>JAZSJQ010000065.1:0-19829 GCA_045534445.1 Acutalibacteraceae bacterium | reverse complement strand
TCAGATATAATAAACGGAGCCTTTGACCCAAAGAGCGCCGCAGGAGGAGTGCTCGGCGCTCTTCTTATCGGAATAAGAAGAGGTATTGCATCAAACGAAGCAGGACTTGGCGGCTCTGTCATGGTACACAGCTGTGCGGAGGTGGAGCATCCCGTCATACAGGGAATGTGGGGAATATTCGAGGTCTTTACCGATACAGTGGTATTCTGCACACTGACCGCCCTTGTTATTCTCACCAGCGGAGCAGTCTCAAGCGGTCTTGACGGAGCAGCTCTTTCTGCCGCGGCATTTGAATCGGTGCTGGGAAAAGCAGGAGGAGTTTTTCTGACAGTATCGATTGCACTTTTTGCCTTCTCCACAATGATAGGCTGGAGCTGTTACGGAGAAAAAAGCTTTACCTACATATTCGGGGAAAGATACACGGTGCTGTATCGGGTGGTATTTATCGGAGCGGCAGTGCTTGGAAGCGTAATGCAGCTTTCAGCGGTATGGAGTGTTGCAGACATACTCAATGCAGTAATGGCATTTCCGAATATGGCAGCACTTGTCTTCCTCGCACCGAAGGTCAGAGAAAGCACAAAGGATTACCTTGAAAAGATGCAGTGAAAACTGCATCTTTTTTTCTTGACAAAAAAGAAAAGTCATGCTATCATACATTTAACAGTTAAGTTAAATGTTAAATGAGGTGATGTAAATGTCAATACACAACACGCTCAAAGCACTTTCCGACCCTGTCAGACGGGAAATACTGAACCGCCTGAAAAAGGGAAGAATGTCAGCAGGGGAGATAACCGACTGCTTTGATATTACTGCGGCGGCAATATCGAGGCATCTGTCGGTACTGAAGGATGCTGACCTTATAAGGGACACTCGTGAGGGAAAATATATCTACTATGAGCTTAACGCCTCTGTGCTTGAGGAAATAATGCTCTGGATAACCGATTTGAAAGGGGATAAAGAAAATGATTAAGAAAAATCTTGGTAAGCTCATTATCGCAACGATCGTGATACTCCTGCCCATGGTCGCAGGTATTATTCTGTGGGATAAGCTGCCAGATACCATGGCAACTCACTTTGGAGCATCGGGCAATGCAGACGGGTTTTCTTCAAAAGCATTTGCTGTCTTCGGACTGCCTCTCATACTTGCCGCATTGCAGTGGCTGGGACTCATAATCACCGCAAAGGATCCGAAAAACAAGGAACAGAGCCCGAAGGCAATAAATATGGGAATATGGATAATGCCCGTACTGTCCATAGTGGTGAGCGCAGTAATGTACTCTCTGGCACTGGGATTGGAGTTCAGCGTAGAGAAAATAATACCTGCAGTACTTGGCATAAGCTTTATACTCATCGGAAACTATCTTCCCAAGTGCAGGCAGAACAGCACCATGGGAATCAAGATAACATGGACTCTTGCAGACGAAGAAAACTGGAACAGAACTCACAGAATCGCAGGAATAACATGGGTCATAGGCGGCATCGTGATGCTGGCAGGAATATTCCTTCCCATTGAAGTCTACCTGATCGCGTTCATTCCCGTTATGCTGCTGATGGTTCTTATTCCTACTGTCTATTCCTATTTCCTTTACAAAAAGAAGGGCAATAAGGAAGAGGTAAAGGCTGCGATCAAAGAAGTAAGAAAGAATAATAAGGTCGGAGTTATTATAACTGCAATAGCAGTTCCTCTGATACTTGTATTTGTGGCAGTGCTGATGCTCACCGGGGACGTCAAAGTTGAACTTGGAGAAGAAAGCTTTGAAGTAAATGCCACATACTGGGACGACATAGAGGTCGATTATGATGACATTGACAGCATTGAATACAGAGAAAGCTGCGACGGAACCAGAGTCTACGGCTATGGCAGTGCAAGACTTCTGCTCGGCGTATTTGAAAACGAAGAATTCGGAAAATACACACGCTGTACCTACACAGGAAAAAAGCCCTGCATAGTGCTTGAAGCCGACGGAGAGATTCTTGTGATCGGACTTGAAAGCGCAGAAGAAACCAATGCACTCTATAATGACCTTTGTGAAAAGTTAAAATAAAATAAACAAAACGGCTTCGAAAACGAAGCCGTTTTGTTTATGAAAAAATATTTATTTCAACTTATTTGTTTGCAGTAATGAAGTCAACAAGTGAACCGACGGTCTTGATGTTCTCAACCTCGTGATCGGGTACTTCAAACTCAAACTCATCCTCGATGGACATGATGAGGTCTACAACGTCGAGAGAATCAGCACCGAGATCCTCCTGAATATTGGTTTCAGTGGTGATAGAGTCCTCCTCAACATCAAACTGCTCGGCAAGGATAGCCTTTACCTTCTCGAATACCATGCTTCGCACCTCCTTATTCGGTCAGATTATATTCGATATTTGCCGCAAATGCAGGCGGCGATTTATACCGTTACTGAAATCTTATAGGCATTTTATCTCTTTGTCAATAGAATAAATGATATTATTTATATTTTGTTCTTAAATTTCTGATTTATCATATTAGTTGAGCTTGCCTTCACTTTTCATCATATCGGCAATTGCAACGGCAACAGCCGCCTCAATGGCAGGCAGTGCACGGGGAACGATGCAGGGATCATGTCTGCCGCCGATAGCCAGCATGGTCTCCTGCTTTTCGCGCAGGTCGATGGTCTGCTGCTTCTGTGAGATAGAGGGAGTAGGCTTGACTGCGGCACGCATGATAATGGGCATACCGTTTGTGATTCCGCCGAGAATACCGCCGCAGTTATTTGTGAGAGTGATGACATTTTCACCGTCCAGAGCGAAGGGGTCATTGCACTCACTGCCGCGCATACGGGTGACATTGAAGCCTGCGCCGAACTCAACTCCCTTTACGGCAGGAACGCCGAACACGATTGAGGAGAGAACATTCTCAACGCCGCCGAACATGGGCTCACCGATACCTGCGGGAACGCCTGTGACAGCGATCTCCACCATGCCGCCCACACTGTCGAGAGATTCCTTTGCCTCGGTAATGACTCTGCGCATCTGCTCTTCCTTTGTTTCGTCAACAAGAGCGAAATAATTCTTCTGAAGCTCAGAAAGGAGCTTCGAGTTTACCTTTACAGGGTCAAAGGGTCTGTCATAAACATTGCCGATAGCATAGATGTGACCGCCGATGGTTATGCCGCGCTTTGCAAGTATCTGCTTGCATACAGCGCCTGCAAAGGTGAGAGGCGCTGTGAGTCTGCCTGAAAAGTGACCGCCGCCGCGAACATCGTTATAGCCATTGTAGTGGACTGCACCTGTGTAATCCGCATGACCGGGACGGGGAAGACGTGCCAGCTTTTCATAGTCCACCGAGCGCATATTGGCATTTTCGATAACAGCGCAGAGAGGAGCGCCCGTAGTAACACCGTTCAGAATACCCGAGCATATTTCGGGAAGATCCTGCTCCTTTCGCGGAGTTGCGGTGCTGTCGTTTCCGGGAGCACGTCGGCTCATCTGAAACTGAAGCTCCTCCATATCGAGCTTTTCACCTGCGGGAAGCCCGTCGATAACGACACCAATGCCGATGCCGTGGCTTTCACCGAATATTGAGATCTTTATGCTGCTGCCCCATGTTGATGACATATAATACACCTTCCGTGAAAATTGTACTGCAATAAAGGTATTATAACACAAACCTTCCGTGTTGCAAGAGAAAAAAGAGTCGGAGTATTTCCGACTCTTTTAAAGACTTATGCGTTTTTTGCACTTTTCAGGCTCCTGAACTGTGCCTGATAAAGCTCGTAGTACTGCCCATTCTTAGCAAGAAGCTCTTCATGACTGCCCGCCTCCTGGATACAGCCGTGGTCGATGACGAATATCCTGTCCGCCTTTTTTATGGTGGACAGGCGGTGGGCGATAACAAATGAAGTTCTTCCTCTGAGCATATTTTCAATGCCCTGCTGAACAAGCATTTCGGTGTGTGTGTCGATGCTTGAGGTAGCTTCGTCGAGAATGAGTATTCTCGGCTTTGATACCATGGTTCTCGCAAATGCAAGAAGCTGCTTCTGACCCGAGGAAAGAGAACCGCCGCCGTCGGAAAGCTCGGTGTCATAGCCTTTTTCAAGCTGTATGATAAAGTCGTGAGCGTTGACAGCCTTTGCAGCTTCGATTATCTCTTCGTCGGTGGCATCAAGCTTGCCGTAGCGGATGTTGTCCTTGACGGTTCCTGAAAAATGAAAATTCTCCTGAGTCATGACGCCCATCTGACCGCGCAGGCTTGCGATGGATACATTTTTTACGTTGTGTCCGTCTACAAGCACTTCACCCTCAACAGCATCGTAGAAGCGGCTGACAAGGTTTACAACGGTTGTCTTTCCCGCACCTGTAGGACCTACAAGAGCGATGGTCTCACCGGGCTTTGCGGTGAAGTTTACATTATGAAGCACCTGAGTCTCAATGTCATCTGCATAGGCAAAAGAAACGTTCTTGAAGGAGACCTCACCTTCTATTTCGGGGAGGATACCCACATCGTCCTTGTCGTAAAGCTCGGGGTCGGTGTCCATTATCTCAAAGACACGCTCTGCGGCAGAAATGTTTGTAATAAGCTGATTGTAGAAGCTTGCGAGATTTCTGATAGGAGACCAGAACATACTGAGATAGAAAGCGAAGGCAACGATGGTGCCCGATTCAGCGGTTGTGGTTATGCCGCACCACTGAATTGCGGCGAAATAAAGCATGAAGGTGGCGGCAGAGGTGCAGATATCAACGGAAGGACCGAACATATCGTTTATTCTGACCGCGTCAATAAAGGTGCTGCAATGTTCGTCGGTGAGAACTTTGAAATCCTTCATTGATTCCTGCTCGGCGGAGAAGGACTGAACTATTTTCATTCCTGAAAGATCCTCGTGGAGAAATGCGTTGAGATTTGAGGATTTCTTTCTGTGCTTCTGCCAGCGCTTGTGTGAAACACGCTGGATTATAACCATTACAGTTGCGAGAACGGGGACAGTAATAAGACCTGCCAGAGCCATTTTCGCATCGAGAATGAACATGATGACCGCAACGGCTATAATTCTGATAAGATCGGGAATAAAGGTAATAACGGCGTTGTTGAGAACGTCCTTGAGACCGTTGACATCGCCGACGATTCGGGCGAGTATCTTTCCTGTGGGACGGCTGTCGAAGAAGCCGAAGCCAAGAGTCTGAATGTGGTTGTAGAGATTTTCGCGGATAGTGACAAGTATCTTGTTTGTCATTATCTGCATTATCTTCATGCGGCATTTAAGGGCGATAAGATAGTAGGTATACATGGCAAAGGCAATGCCGGCAAGAATCAGCAGTCCCTTCCAGTCGCCGTTTGTAAGATTTACGTTGATGGCGCGCTGGATAATAAGAGGGTTGATAAGAGATATTGCAATTATGGTGCCGGTCAGCAGAAGTGCAACGGCAATCTGCTTTTTATATGCGAGAAGATGTTTGAAGAGACGTATGAGTGTGTCCTTTTTCAGAACTTCCTTTTGTTCCTCGTCTTCTCTGAAAGAGTTTATCGACATCAGCTTTCACTCCTTTCCACCATATCTTCTTCGGTGTTGTACTGAGCAACGTAGGTATTGAAATACATACCCCGTTTTGCCATAAGCTCACTGTGAGTGCCGCGTTCGGCAATGCTGCCGTCTGCGAGGACAATTATTTCATCAGCGTCCTTTACAGCGCTTATTCTGTGAGCAACGATGATCTTTGAACAGCCGCTGAGTCTGTCAAGAGACTGCTGTATTTCGTATTCTGTTTCCATATCGAGAGCGCTGGTAGCATCATCGAGAATGAGAATGCGAGGTTTCTTTGCAAGAGCGCGGGCAATGCTTATTCTTTGCTTCTGACCGCCTGAGAGGCCGACTCCGCGCTCGCCGATAACGGTGTCGTACCGCTCGGTGAGCTTGTCAATAAACTCAGCAGCTCCTGCCTCTCTTGCGGCAGCTTCCATTTCTTCCTGCGTAAGCTTTCCGTCGGAGCCGAGCTTGATGTTTTCCGCAATTGTGTCGGAGAAGAGGAAAACATCCTGCATAACGGCAGCCATACAGCTTCTTACGGTTTTAAGTCTGAGCTTTCTGATATCAACACCGTCAATTGTGATCTCGCCGTCAGTGACATCATAGAATCGCTCGGCAAGGTTGATTATCGTGGATTTGCCCGAGCCTGTCATTCCCATGATACCGAGGGTTCCGCCCTGAGGCAGGGTAAAGCTGACATTGTCAAGTACAGCCTTTCCCTCGGGCTTGAAGGAAACATTGCGAAATTCCAGATTGCCCTTTATATCGGAAAGCTCGACAGGGTCATCGGGGTCGGTGATGTCAGACTGCTCATTGAATATTGCATTAAGCTTCTTTGCGGAGGCGAGGGAGGAGGCTATCTCGTTTGCAAGCCAGCCGAGACACTCCATAGGCCAGATTATTTCGGTTGCGTAGGTGATGAAAGCAATGAGCTTGCCTTCGTTCATGTCACCCGCTATAGCGTCAAGAAAACCGAGACTGAGGAAGCCTCTTTCCGAAAGAACAAGCACGGCGCCCAGTACTGCAACAACAACGGTAAGCAGACCGCCGATGACATTTATGTAGGGATAATACTTGCGGAAAACATTAGCAATGACCATGCTTGCTTCATAGTACTTGTGGTTCTTTTCACGGAACTTGAGTATCTCGTGGCCCTCACGGGAAAATGCCTTGACGGTGCGTACGCCTGCAAGACTCTCCTGTGCAACGGTGGTAAGCTCTGCATTGATCTCGCTGAGATTATCAAAGCCCTTATCAAGCTTCTTTTCCATTTTAAGAGCAACGATACCGACAATCACCATGAAAAAGATAGGGATAAGAGTCAGAAGAGGGCTGTAGTTTATCATGCAGACAAGAGTAGTGATAGTATGAATAATGCACTCGACTGTCAGCACACCTGCAAAGCCCAGTACAAACCATACCCTGTCAACATCGTCCTTGATGCGCGCCATAAGCTCGCCCGTGTTGGTTTTGTTATAGTAATTCATGGAAAGACCCGAAACATGGGAAAACAGGTCGCGGCGCATATCTCTTCCGATATAGACGCCTATCTTGTCGGAGACAAACTCCTTGAAGTAGTTTGCAACAGCCCTGACGATGCCCATAACGAGAATGATTATCAGCAGGGGCATTACAATTCCCATTCTCTCATTGTCCGCGACATCGGGAGAAAGGCCCTTGTTTATGACCTTTTCGGTGATCTGAGGGATAAGAGCCTTGAGACCGATTACGATGGCGAGCATTGTGATTGCAAAAAGATACATTGCCCAGTATCTTTTCATGTAGGAAAAAATGGTTTTTCGTTTTTTCTGCGGTTTTACGGATTTGTTCAAAATAATTACCTCCCTCTCTGCGGAAGCATAAAAATAAGCGCCGCAGTCAGCCGACTGCGGCGCTCTGATAACATGGTTTTTCGGCAAAATGGCATTTATTTACGCCGATACATATATCAAAACGATTCCGTGAGCCGGATACTTTTATTAAAATTAAAAAGGGTATAGCTGTTCTCTTTGCAGTCAGCGATGATCGCGTAAAGATTAGCATAGTTAAGCATAGTCATTATTCCGGCTCCTTTCATCAATATTTATTGCCTGAGCAACAAAGCAATAATAAACCGCAGTTAATTATTTGTCAACAGATATTTGAATTTTCTGTAAATTTGTCAGCAATGCAAAGCGGCACCGCTTTTGTGTAATGAAGTTTCGGCGTATGCAATATTTCTGTAGACAAATCGAAAAAGGGAGTATATAATAATCGTAATTGCTATCATGTAATAAGGAAGGACGTATCAACATGAAAATGACCAAGAGACTTTTATCTCTGCTTCTGGCAGCAATTACCGTACTTTGTATGTTCACCCTTACCGCCTGCGGCGATACTTCATGGGTCGCAAAGTATGATGATGAGACTGTTCCTGCAGGTATCTATCCTCTGGCAGTAATGCTGGCATACGAGAATGTTTATTCCACATACGGAGCATTTGATCTGTCAACTCCCATTGAGTTTGAGGACGGCACAAAGACTACAATTGAAAAATACCTTGAATCCTCCGCTAAGGACTCCGTAAAGAACTATGTTGCAACCAAGGCACTGTACGAGAAGCTCGGACTTTCCTACAGCGATGAGGATTATGATGCATATATGGCAGAATACGGCAGCTACTATGCAGCACAGAGCGCAATCTACAAGGAGAACGGAATCAGCAAGGAATCCTTTGATGAGCTTGTGATCATGAATTCTCTCCGTCTTGATGCTCTTGCTGATTATTATGCAGAGCAGCAGGCAAACAGCGCTTCTGATCTCTATGTATCCGATGGCGACATTGAAAAGTATTTCAATGAGAATTATATGCGCTTCAATTACATGATCTATTATGCAGTTGATGAGAACGGCAATTACCTCACCAAGGAGAGCGATGCATACAAGGCTGAGCTTGATTATCTCAACGGAATTACCGATAAGCAGCTCTCTGAGGAGGAGTATGCAAAGATTGCAGAAAAATACACCAATATCGACCTGTACAAGGAAGGCGGCATCATGGACGCTGCTGATAAAGAAGCATTATTTGCAGATACCAGCATGGGAGATGTCTATGCTTATATCGACAGCCTCGAGTACGGCGAATCCGGTATCTACACATTGTCCCTGTATGACGAGTACTACAGAACCTGCCATGTTATCTGTGCGGCACAGAATTTAGCACCCGATCAGACGGGTTCTGATTATCTCAAGAGCGCAGAGGAAATTCGCGAAACAATGTGCAACGACATTCTTTATGCAGAGCTTGACGCACTTTATGCAGAGCTCGGAGTAAAGGAAAACAGCAATGTTTACGATATGTTTAAAGCATCAAAGATGAATTTTGATGATTTTACATCCATCGTTCCCCGAGCATAAATAATTTAAGTAAGAAAGCGAATCGGCTTTTATAAGTCGGTTCGCTTTTTATTTTTGCTTAAATTATAAAAACAGTGGAAATAGTAAGACCTATGTGATATAATAATTATATATGTTATTTTAAAGGTGGTTTACACACTATGACAAATACCTGTGCCGTTATCCTTGCCGCAGGCGAGGGCAAGCGCATGAGATCAAATAAATCCAAGGTTCTTCTTGAGGTTCAGCTCAAGCCCATGCTTGGCTGGGTCACCGATGCAATACGAAAATCGGGCATTGAAGATCTTTGTGTTGTTACAGGACACCGCCGTGAGCAGGTGGAGGAATATCTTGCAGGCTCCTGCGAGACGGTTGTTCAGACCGAAAGAAAGGGAACAGGTCATGCTGTTATGATGGCAAGGGAATTTCTTGAGCGTCATCACGGAGGTCATGTTCTTATCTGCTGCGGAGATGCGCCTTTCCTTGACAGCGAGACCATTTCCGATGCCTTTGCTCAGCACAATGAAAACGGTGCATCTGCAACGGTAATTTCCGCTGTTCTTGATGATCCCACAGGCTACGGCAGACTTATCCGAGGCAATCGAGGCGAGCTTGAGGCGATCGTTGAGCACAAGGAAGCAACTCCCGACCAGCTTGCCATTCAGGAAATAAACTCAGGCGCATACTGGTTTGAAATAGATCCTCTGCTTGAGGTGCTTGACAGCATAAAGGCATCAAGTGTCACGGGAGAATATTATCTTCCCGATGCAGTAAAACTGCTTATCGGAGCAGGAAAGAGCGTCGGCGCATTCATAGCCCAGTCTGATGATGTCGTTCTCGGCGCGAACGACCCTGCACAGCTCTTTGAGCTTAACAGACTTGCAAGAGACAAGATACTTTCCCGTCATATTTCAAACGGTGTTGCAATGCCCTGCATCGACGGCATAGTTATAAGCAACGATGTAGTAATAGGCGAAAATGTAACCATACTTCCCGGCACTGTTCTCAAGGGAAAAACCGTTATCGGAGACGGATGCCGCATCGGACCTACTTCCTATATCGATGACTGCGAAGTGGGTGAAAACTGCCTTATCAGCCTTTCTCAGATAAGGGAAAGCCGCATTCTTGAAAACACCGACATCGGACCTTTTTCCGATGTGCGTCCCGGCTCACAGATAGGTCCCGATGTCCATGTGGGAAATTACGTTGAAATAAAGAACAGTACAGTTGCCGCAGGCACAAAGATAGCGCATCATACCTACATAGGCGACAGCACAATCGGCGAAAATGTAAACTTCGGCTGCGGTTGTGTTACCGCAAACTATGACGGAGTAAACAAAAACCGCTGTGTTATCGGTGATAACGCGTTCATCGGTTCAAATGTCAACCTCATTGCTCCCGTCGAGATAGGGGCAGGAGCATATGTTGCGGCAGGCTCTACGATTACTGAGAATGTTCCCGATGATTCCCTTTCCATCGCCCGTGACAGACAGACAAACAAGCTCGGCTGGGTATCGGCGCAGAAGAACAAATAAACAGTTAAAAATAAAGCTTTGAAGGGTGGGGTACAGATACTCCGCCCCAAAGCTGTCTGAGGAGATAATTATGATCTTTAAGAAAAGCCCAATTGATTTTATTGTTGTCGGTCTTGGAAACCCGGGCAAGAAGTATGAAAAGACCCGTCATAACGCAGGCTTTATGGCAATAGATAAGTTTGCTGAAAAGAACGGCGCTAAGATAGACCGCTCAAAATTCCACGCACTTACAGGCACCTGCACCGTAGGCGGTGCAAAGCTTCTTCTCATGAAGCCCCAGACCTTTATGAACAATTCAGGTCAGGCAGTGCGTGAGGCTATGGATTTCTATAAGCTGACCCCCGACCGTGTTCTCATAATGTTTGACGATATTTCCCTTGAGCCGGGAGTCATGCGTGTCCGACGCAAGGGCTCAGCAGGCGGACAGAAAGGCATGAAGAGCATAATAGAGCACTGTTCATCTGAGGAGTTCCCCCGCATAAAGATAGGAGTGGGAGCAAAGCCTCACCCCGATTATGACCTTGCGGACTGGGTGCTTTCCAATTTTACTGCCGCAGAGCTCAAGAAAATAGATGAGGTCACAGACAGCGCATCTTCTGCGGCAGAGCTTATAATCAAAGGAGATATCGACGGCGCAATGAGCCGTTACAGCAGATAAACGGAGAACGATATATGAGCTTTTTAACCTCAATTACCGACAGACTTTCTTCATATAAGGAGCTTCGGGAAGCAATAGAAAAGAACAAACTGCCCGCTGCAATATGCGGGCTTTCCGCCGTTCATAAGGCGCATTTCATATCATCGATCTGCGCTCAGACAGGACGCAAGGCGATAGTTGTGGCGGCAGATGACATGGAGGCAGGAAAAATATGCGGCGACCTCTGCGCCATGGGCCTTGAAAGTGTGATATTCCCTACAAGAGACATGGATTTTTTCCCTCTTGAGGGCAGAAGCCACGATTTTGAACACGCGCGAGTAAATGCTCTGAGCCGTATGCTGACGGGTGACTTCGGTGCGGTGGTGCTGTGTGCCTCGGCAGCAATGCAGTTTACACTGCCCCCTGAGCAGCTTGAGGAGCGAATGCTGACCCTGCGTTCAGGACTTGAGATATCCATTGACAAGTGTGCTGCAGCCCTTACCGCGGCAGGCTACGAGAGAGTTTTCCAGATAGACGGAACAGGACAGTTTTCTGTTCGAGGCGGTCTGCTGGATATTTACCCTCCCGACTCGGATTTTCCCGTCCGTCTTGAATTCTGGGGCGATGAGATCGACAGCATAAACTATTTTGATCTTGATTCCCAAAGAAGAACAGACTATGTTCCCGAACTGAGCATTCTGCCTGCGGTGGAGCTTTCCGCCACCAATTGGGATGAACTTGCAGAAAGCATAGAGGAAACAGCAAAAAAGCTCACGTCAAGATCCTCAGCCCCTGCAAGAGAACAGCTTCTGAGAGAAGCTGACGAAATAAGAAACGGACGCAGACTTGCCTGCGTTGATAAATTTCTGCCGCTTATCTGCTGCAGAGAGGCAACTGTCATGGATTATCTTCCCGATGACGGTCTTATCTTCGTGTCTGAGCACGTTTCCGTGAGAGAAATGGCAAAGGCATACGAAAACACTCTGAATGAAGAGATAAAATCACTTCTGCAGAACGGCACACTCTGCAATGACCTGTCGCGTTTTTCCATAAGTGCCTCTGAACTTATCGAGTGGTTTGAGCACAGGACGGTATTTATGGACACCTTCGCAAGAAGTGCATATGATGTAAAGCTCAAATCTCTTTCCAATGCCACCATGCACCAGAATTCCGTGTGGAGCGGTTCCATTGCAGTGCTGAAGGAGGATCTTCATTCCCTTCTCGGCAGGGGCTACAGCGTAGCTGTCATGGCAGGAACTGAAAAAGCGGCAATGTCGCTGGCGTATTCCCTTTCAGAGGGAGAGGACGCGGTAAGCGCATTCTATGCAAAATCACCCGAGGAGTTGGCACCGGGAAAGGCAATGGTGCTTGAAGGCGCATATACCGCCGGCTTTGAATATCCCGAAGCGCTGTGTGCTGTTATAACATGGGGAAAAAGCAATCCCTCAAGGAAGATCTCAGCTCGAAAATACAAGCGCGGTCTTGCCATTCAGGATCTCAGTGAGCTTTCCGTGGGCGATTATATCGTTCATGCCACCTATGGAATCGGTATCTTTGACGGAGTACAGTCCCGAACCTCAGACGGAGTTACAAAGGCATTCATGAAGATACTGTACGCCCAGGGAGATATAATGTATATCCCCATAACCCAGCTCGATATGGTAAGTAAATATATCGGCGGCGGAGAGGGAGGCAATGTAAAAATAACAAAACTCGGCAGCGGAGAATGGCAGAGGCAGAAAACAAGAGTCAAAAAGGCTGTCAAGGATATTGCAGAGCAGCTTACAAAGCTGTATGCAGAGCGCAAAAATGCTCAGGGCATCGTCTTTTCCGAAGACGACGACTGGCAGAGAGATTTCGAACTGCGCTTTGAATATGATGAGACCGATGACCAGATGCGCTGTATCGAAGAAATAAAGCGGGATATGCAGTCGCCCGCTCCCATGGACAGACTTCTGTGCGGCGATGTCGGCTTCGGAAAGACCGAGGTAGCCATGCGCGCGGTGTTCAAGTGTGTCATGTCGGGAAAGCAGTGTGCCATACTTGCGCCGACCACCATACTTGCATGGCAGCATTATCAGACCGCCCTCAGACGCTTTGACGGCTTTCCTGTGAGTATCGAGCTTCTTTCACGTTTCCGCACGGCAAAAGAGCAGGAGGCAATACTTAAAAAGCTTAAGCGCGGTGATATTGATGTAATAATCGGAACTCACAGGATCGTGCAGAAGGACGTTGAGTACTGCAATCTGGGGCTTGCCATTGTTGACGAGGAACAGCGTTTCGGTGTTGCACAGAAGGAGCGCTTCAAAGAGATCTTCAGAGGAGTTGATATGCTGACACTGTCGGCAACTCCCATACCCAGAACCCTTAATATGGCGCTGGGCGGACTTCGCGATATATCCGTGCTGGAGGAAGCACCACAGGACAGACGTCCTGTGCAGACCTATGTTCTTGAATATGACGAGGGCATAATAGCCGAGGCTATCCGCAAGGAGCTTCGCCGCGGTGGTCAGGTCTTCTATCTCCACAATAACGTCGGCACGATAGAACGTACCGCAATGAAGATTCAGGAGCTTGTGCCTGAGGCGGTCATAGCCGTCGCCCACGGACAGATGGGCGAGGGAGAGATGAGCAAGGTCTGGGCGCGCCTCTGTGAGCAGGAGGCAAATGTTCTTGTCTGTACCACCATAATAGAAACAGGCGTTGACGTTCCCAACTGCAACACGCTGATAATAGAAAATGCCGATTGCTTCGGGCTTTCCCAGCTTCACCAGATACGCGGCAGAGTAGGTCGTTCGACTCGCCGTGCATACGCATATATGACCTTCAAGCGCAACAAGGAGCTTTCGGAAATCGCAACCAAGCGCCTTGATGCCATAAGAGAATTCACCGAATTCGGTTCGGGCATGAGAATAGCTCTGCGTGACCTTGAGCTGAGAGGTGCAGGAAACCTGCTCGGTGGTGAGCAGTCAGGACATATGGAGACCGTAGGATACGAGATGTATATGAAGCTTCTCTCCGAGGCTGTGAGTGAGGAAAAAGGAGAGAAAACGGCAGAGACGGAAACCGACTGCAGAGTGGATCTGCACATCGATGCATTCATCCCCGACAGCTATATCGAGCTTCTGCCCATGCGCCTTTCCGTGTACAGAACCATTGCTTCTATTCGCACTGACAGCGACAGGGGAGAGGTAATAGACGAGCTTATCGACCGCTTCGGAGATCCCCCTGATGAGGTCGTGGGTCTCTGCGATATAGCCCTTCTGCGCAATAAGGCTGCAAAGGCAGGCATATCCGAGATCAAGCAGATAGACGGAAACTATGTGCTGAGCATTGCGAAAATAGATATGCCGAGGATATCCGCTCTTGCACAGAGGCTCAGAGGCAGAGTGATGTTTACTCCATCAGCGAAGCCTCATATGACAGTGCGGCCTGACAAGAAACTTTCAATACTGGAAAATGCACAGCAGATAATCAACACATACATTTCGTTTACTGAGTAATTTTCACAATTTTATTGTTGCAATATTCGCTTAAATGGTGTATATTGTACTTGGATAATTATTCCTTTATGGAGGTGCTTTGCGTGTTATCCTCACAGAAGGTATTCTACCTTGTTCTGATTTCAATAATGATGCTTTGCTCCATCTTCGGAATAAGCGTGCAGGGCAGCAACACCTATTTCCCGATGGATACTGTGGAGATCAGCCAGTCTCCCGAACAGCCATCAGGCATTGTTGCCGAGCTTTCCGATATGGGCGAAGAGTCAGGGTTTGACAGTACTTCGGTAGGTGTTGATATCTCAATAGGCGAACAGCAGACAACTACCGAAGACGAGTATGTTCACAATGATAATGTTTCCATTATCGAGACAACTACCACTACAGCATCCACCACGGCTTCGCAGGGGACATCGGGTACGGTGAGTGAGCCTGCAACCTCACAGACGACTTCAGGCGGAACGACCAAAAATACTGCTCCTCCTGTGCAGGGCGGTATCGTGACCATAACACCGCCTGCAACTACCACTACCACGACACGACCGACCACTACGACCACTACAACTGTATATACCACAACTACCACAACCACCACGACACGTCCGACCACTACGAAAAGCCACAACAACACCGGCAGCATCAGCTTCTCACTTTCTTCCGGCGGCGCGACTGTTATGGAATACAGAATGTATGCGGGAACAAGCGTCAGACTTTACCTTAAGTCCGGCTTCGGCGATACTCCTATCGCGGCATATGAATCTGAGCATCCGTATATTGCCGATAAGACAGGCAGCGATGTCGGTTCAGTTGTAATAACGGCATACAGTGTAGGTACTACATGGATCAGAGCATCCAACATCAACGGTACCTGTTATATCAAGATAATCGTAGACGACTATGAATCAAGAGTCGTATATCTCTGCAATCAGCACCGCGCGGCATACGGCCTTGTTCCTCTCGAGGTAGGCGGAAGCGAGCTCAAGCGTGTAGCGAACCTGAGACTTTCGGAGATCTACGCAAAGTTTGACCACTATCGTCCCAATGGTTCACGATACATCACAGCATATGATTATTATGGTCTGCGGTATCAGTATGCAGGCGAAAATCTTGCAAGAGGACAGACGACCCCCGAACAGGTTGTAAACGACTGGATGAACTCCCCGTCCCACAGAGCAAATATCATGAATCCGAACTTCAGATACTGCAGTATAAGCATAGGAACCTCGCAGTATGACGGTCGTATGTACACATACTGGTCACAGCAGTTCTACACGCCGCAGTAATAACAATTCAGATAAGATAAAGTTAAAGCCTCCCGATCAATCGGGAGGCTTTACTTTATTCAGATTCTGAATTCGTAGATTTTAAAGACCATTGTGCCGGTACGTTCATAGTGTTCCTCAAAGGAGCTTACATATTCAAAGCCCATTGAAATGTACAGGCTTTCTGCCCTGATATTTCCGTTGAGCACATCGAGGCGTACTGCAGAAAATCCGTCTTTTCGCGCCTTCTCAATGACAAATGATACCATCTGCCGTGCAAATCCCCTGCCCGTATAGGAGGGAAGCACTCCGAGAAGATCAAGGCAGGCGAGATCATTCTCATGTGAAGTCACCACCGAGGAAACAATATGTCCGTCTTCGATGCCGACGAAAAGATTCCCCTTGTTAATGGTATCTGACAGATCACGATCCTCCGGAAAAACATCTTTCTCCCATAGGGGAACATAGGGAGAGGTATCGATAAGCTCATGGTAGAAATCGCGCACAGAGCCAAATTCATGTGATTCTGCCCGGCGTATTGTCATGTCAGTTCAGTCCAGTTCATAGAAAGTGAAATATCAGCCCATCTGCCGCGGTCTTTGTCTATGCAGTAGGCGGAGTAGGGAGGGGAATCAAGCATAGGTATGATGGAGGGAAAATAATTTGCGGCGATATTCAGGTCGTATATGCCGTAAAATTCAGGTCTGGCGAGATACTCTTCAGATTCAGTGCCGCAAAGGAATCTCCAGCCGCTGTCAGAATACTCTGTGGGCATAACGCGGTAGAAGGTGGTAAGAGGCTTTCCGAGGCAGAGAATGGTGTCGGGAATACGGCAGGTGCCGCGACCTGTCAGTAAAGGTCGGATTCTGTCGTCGGGTATAATGAATTTCTTTTCGTAAGGCATAAAAATCAGAACCTCATTTAATCATTTTGTTCGTATCCAGTCAAAACGCCAAATGCTTATTTTCTGCAGAAGCTTTCCTACACCTGAAGCCGAGCGGCAGGAGAACATATCACTCTGGGGAGCTATGCAGTACATTTCTGAAGCAAGCTGCTTTGCGTTATCGGAATCAACGGTGCCCGTAACACGGAACTGCAGAGTTCTGCTTGAAACAAGAGCAGGAACTGCACCGCATTCGATGTACCAGCGTTTTGCAACAGCCGCCAGCACATAGGCGGAGGGGCATTCGTTCCAGCCGCCGAGAGGCAGTGAACACAGCACATCCCACGGGGTTTCCGTGTGGAATTTGAGAATGAGTATAACCTCACAATCAGTATCGGGAGCGGTAAGCTTATCGGGAACATAGCCTGCCGTGCCGGAACGCTTTTCAAAGCCGACGGTATCAAAATTGCCGTTTCTGTCAGCTTTGAGCTGAGTTAAAAGAAGTGTGCTGTTGGCATCAAGAGCACGGCTTCTGATATCCTTGAAGCCAAAATCAATAAGACTCTGTGGAGCGTCGATGAATTTATTCTCCTGATAGTCCAGCATATCGAAATTGGCATAGATATTTCGGACAAGCTCATCATCCGGGAAAACAATGACAGGAGTGTAGCCAAGCATTTCAGCTTCATCGAGAAGCTCATTGTAGCGGCTGAGCACGGCACCGAAGTCATCGCCTCTGAAAGCTTCATAGTCATAGCAAAGCTGAACGATGGCTTTTGATGCATCATCAAGCTCAACCTGCTGAGGCAGATCGGAAATCTCCTGGTTTTCCATGATGGGTTCATCGGGAACGGTTTCTTTTCCGCCGCAGGAACAACCGCCGACAGAGAGCAGAATGCACAACGAGAGAATGAATGCCGTAATTTTAAGTTTCATGTCAGTCCTCCTTGTGATGAGGCGGGAAGAATCGCACCTCATCGCGATTGAGATAATATACTGCCAGAGGCTTGTTTTTTTCAAGGGTGTAATCAATGGTGTTGAGAGTACCTCTTGAACTTCCGTCCCATAGAGCTACAACAAAATCAGCATTGTCAACAATGGTACGGTTTCTCACCAGTGGGGCGATCCTGCCGAAAAGAGTATAATCGGGAAGGTGTTCTTCAACGGGCAGATTCCGTGACCGTGCAAATTCCGCGGCGAGGCGGTCAACGCCTCTTGCACCGCCCGAGACAACGGCAGAGGTTTCCTCGGGCAGAAGATCGCCGAGAAGCTCATTGAAACGCTGAAGGCTGATGGATATATCACGGGAGCCAACCACAGCAATCTTCATATAACCGCACCCTTTCTCTGATTTCTGAATACATTATATATAAAATGACAGCATCTTTCAATATGCAACATGAGCATGATCCTCAATAAAAACATAATTTTCAAAACAGCTTGAAAGCTGAGTGAAAATATGGTAAGATTCATAATAGGGAAATTTGGGATTTGGAGGTGATTTTGCTTGCTGATACTGTCAATAGAATCATCGTGCGATGAAACCGCGGCCGCAGTGGTAAAGGACGGAAGAGAGCAGCTTTCAAGCGTTGTTGCATCTCAGGTCGAGCGCCATGTGGTATTCGGCGGTGTTGTACCTGAAATAGCAAGCAGAATGCACACAGAATGCATATCGGGAGTTGTCAGCGAAGCCCTGACAAAAGCAGATAAAACCATCGAAGATATCGATGCGGTTGCGGTAACAGCCGCACCGGGACTTATCGGAGCGCTTCTTGTGGGAGTGAACTTTGCAAAAGGTCTTGCTTTTTCTGCAAAAAAGCCCCTTGTACCCGTTCATCATCTGCGCGGTCATATAGCCGCAAACTATATTGCGCACCCCGATTTGAAGCCCCCGTTTCTGTGCCTTGTGGTGTCGGGCGGACACAGCCATATTGTAAAAGTCAATGACTATACTGATATGGAGATAATCGGACGCACCAGGGATGATGCGGCAGGGGAAGCTTTTGATAAAACAGCCCGTACAATGGGACTTCCGTACCCCGGCGGCATTCATCTTGATAAGCTTGCCGAAAACGGCAATCCCGATGCTTTCAAATTCACAATTCCGAGAATTACGGACGGCCCTTACGATTTCTCCTTCTCAGGCATCAAGACAGCATCGATCAATATCATGCACAATCTTGAGCAGAAGGGTTTGCCCGTGCCTAAAGAAGATATGGCGGCATCCATCAGAGCAAGCGTTGTGCATATGCTGACAAGAAAATTCATTTCTGCGGCAAAAGACCTTGGTGAAAAAACTCTTGTTCTTGCAGGCGGCGTTTCCGCAAACAGACTGCTTCGCTCACGCATGGAGGAGCTGGCAAAGGAAAACGGCATGAAGCTTTATTATCCGCCTCTGTCTCTCTGCGGAGACAACGCTGTCATGATAGGCTCTCAGGGCTATTATGAGTACATGGCAGGAAAAACAGCAGATATGAGTCTTAATGCCACTGCCGCAATGTCCATAGATAAAGAATTCTGAGTTTATTTTCACAAAAAAATCGAAAATAATTGTAAAATTCCCCGATGAGATCGTTTAAAAATTCACAAATGCAGTGTATAATTATATCGGATAGATTTGGAAAACAGGAGAGATACTATTATGTGGTTTTTCAAGAAAAAAGCAAAAAATGTCTCTGACGAAAGGAGCACTACAACTATGACCAACAACAAGAGTATCCTTAGCTGGGTTGACGAAATGACCAAGCTGATGAAGCCCGACAACATTGTCTGGATCGACGGCAGCGAGGCACAGATCGAAGCACTCCGCAAGGAAGCATGTGAGAGCGGCGAGCTTCTCAAGCTCAACGAGGAAAAACTTCCCGGCTGCTACTATCACAGAACTGCTGTCAACGACGTAGCACGCGTTGAGGGCAGAACCTTCATCTGCACTCCCACCAAGGAAGAGGCAGGCCCCACCAACAACTGGATGGAGCCCTCTGAAGCATACAAGATGCTTTATGCAATCGCAGAAGGCAGATATGCAGGCAGAACCATGTATGTAATCCCCTATTCCATGGGACCCATCGGTTCCCCCTTCTCTAAGGTCGGTATCGAGCTGACAGACTCCATCTACGTTGTACTGAACATGGTCATCATGACCAGAGCA
>JAZSJQ010000080.1:0-2149 GCA_045534445.1 Acutalibacteraceae bacterium | reverse complement strand
TGTTTCTCTTTTAAGAATATGACAAAATGTCATATTTGTCAATACTCTATTATGACAAAATGTCATAGTAAGGAGTGTTGCATAATGTACAACAATCTCAGGAAAATAAGAAAAGCGAACCGTTACACACAGGTATATGTTCAGATGCAGACGGGAATTGAGCAAAGCCTTATTTCCAAATACGAAAAAGGCGAGCGAATACCGCCCACCGAATCTCTTATGATACTCGCCGATTTCTACGGCACAAGCATGGACTATCTTATGGGACGAACCGACGAGAATAAGCCCTATCCCAAATCGCACTGACCATCCTGCCTTTCAGCTTGTTCGTGCCAATATCATGCTTCTCAACAAATTATTATATTTTGTATATTTCACCGCAGACAGAATTATGATATCATTAATTATACTGAAGGTGTAAGGAGGATAATTTTATGACTAAAAACAGCAAGCACAAAATAGATATGGACCGGATCCGCAAGTCAAAATGGACTTATATAATCGCTTCTGTTCTGTTTGTCATTCTCGGTCTTATGCTTATATTCGACCCTGTCGGAACCGCTCGAAAGCTGGCATTTCTCTTCGGCGGCGCTCTTATCGTCTACGGTGCATTCCGTCTTGTTTCTTACTTTATAAGAAACAAGGGTGAAAAGAATGTAAGCATGGATATTATCATCGGCACAGTTCTCTGCATAGGCGGTCTTGCAATTATCATTTTCCACAACGAGGTTGCAGGAATACTTTCCTTTATCCTCGGCGGACTTCTGATAGTTGACGGTATGCTCAAGCTGCAGACTGCCATAAATGCAAAGCGTACTCAGGTAAGCTCCTGGTGGGTTGTTCTTGTTTCTTCCCTTGTCTGCGTGGCTTTCGGCTGTGCGCTTATATTTGTGCCTGCGCTGAGAGTCAATGCTCCCTACATCGCTCTCGGCATTGCGTTCCTTGCGGAAGGCATTCAGAATCTTATTTCTGCAATCTATTCGGGTATAATCGAAAAGAAAGCGCCTGCCTCTGACAGGATAGACCTTGAAAATATCAAGCCCCAGCAGCCTCCCAAAGAGCTTCATTCCTGATATTACATCAAAACAGTTTGTCCCCTACGGAAACTTCCGCAGGGGACAATTTTTATTATTCCTTGACTATCGCGATGCCAAGCTCGGCAAGCTGTGCTTCGTCGACTTCACCGGGCGCCTGAGTCATAGGCTCAGATGCGTCCTTGATCTTGGGGAACGCAATAACATCACGCAGGGATGTTGCGCCTGTCATAAGCATACAGAGTCTGTCGATGCCAAGACCCAGTCCGCCGTGAGGAGGTGCGCCGTACTTGAATGCTTCGATAAGGAAGCCGAACTTGCGCTCAACGCTCTCATCGTCCATGCCCAGAGCCTCAAACATCTTGCCCTGAAGCTCAGGATCGGTGATACGGATCGAGCCGCTGCACAGCTCGATTCCGTTGAGAACCATGTCGTATGCCTTTGCTCTTACCTTGCCGGGATCGGTAAAGAGGAAGGGAATGCATTCATCAAGAGGAGAGGTGAAGGGATGATGCATTGCATCCCAGCCGCCTGTTTCGTCGTTATACTCAAAGAAGGGAAATTCAACTATCCAGAGGAAGTTGTCCTGATCGTAAGGAATGATGTCAAGCTTCTTTCCGACCTCAAGACGGAGAGCGCCGAGGGTGGGAAGAACGATTCTGTCCTTGTCGGCTACGAAGAATGCAACGTCGCCCTTCTCCATGCCGAGCTTTGCAATGATCTCGTCAAGCTTGCCCTCGGGCAGGAACTTTGCAAAGGAGCAGGTGGGATTCTCGTCAGCCCAGCGGATCCAGGCAAGACCCTTGGCGCCAATGCCCTTGGCGGTCTCGGTCAGCTTGTCGATCTCCTTGCGGGTGTAAACGGAAGAAGCGTTCTTGGCAACGATGGCGCGCACACTGCCGCCGCCCGCGATAGCACCGTCAAACACCACGAAGCCGCAGCCCTTGACCAGTTCGGAAATATCCTGCAGTTCCATGCCGTAACGGGTGTCGGGTTTGTCCGAGCCGTAGCGGTTCATAGCCTCGGTGTAGGTCATGCGGGGGAGAGGCATGGGAATATCCATGTCCATTGTCTCCTTGAACAGGGTCTTGATGTAGCCCTCGGCGATGGCGAGG
>JAZSJQ010000025.1:0-31913 GCA_045534445.1 Acutalibacteraceae bacterium | reverse complement strand
GTGCAGTATAATGCTGAAGATTAATATACAGCTGTTCGCTCACAAAAAGGGAATGGGTTCCACCAAGAACGGTCGTGAATCCGAATCCAAGAGAAGTCGGAGGCCAAGCGGTCTTAGGAAGACAATACTAATGGCCAACTCCTTGGCTCACAGAACGACATGGCTACGATCCGACTTCATGGAGGTGCAGTATAATGCTGAAGATTAATATACAGCTGTTCGCTCACAAAAAGGGAATGGGTTCCACCAAGAACGGTCGTGAATCCGAATCCAAGAGACTCGGCGCTAAGAGAGCTGACGGTCAGTTTGTTCTCGCTGGCAACGTTCTTTACAGACAGAGAGGCACTCACATCCATCCGGGTGAGAACGTAGGCATCGGTTCCGATGATACCCTCTATGCAAAAATCGACGGCGTCCTCAGATTTGAGAGATATGGCAGAGACCGCAAGAAGGCAAGCGTCTATCCCGTCGAGCAGTAAGGAATATAACCCGAGGCTGATGCCTCGGGTTTTTTCATGATTTTAGCATATTACATCGGAGAAGAGTATTATGGTCGAGATCCCAAATGAAAAACGATATATTTTAAAACCGCTTTTTGCGTCCTTTGATGACACAACGGTCATCTCCTGCCTTGAGGGACGAAACTCCTCTCGTGCATGGGCTGACGATGCAGAGAATCCCACCGCCGCCGTTGTTCAGCTCGGTGGGTTCAGAAAAGGCAGCGGTGCGTTTTCCTTTATTGCAGGAGATGCATCTTCTCCATGCGCAAAGGAGCTTATTATGGCATGGCCTTCTGCGTTTGAGGGGCTCGGCACCATACTTGTTCCCGAAAACGAAAAGTGGTCTGCGCTTATAAAGGAAGTCCTCGGGGAACGCTATAACGAGGAAGTGCGTTTTGCAACAAGCAAGCGCGAAAACAATTTTGACAAAAATAAGCTTGCCCTTTTTGCGGCAAATGTTCCAAACGGCTATGAAGTAAAGCTTATAGATAAAGAACTCTTCCCTCTTGCCGAAAGCCTTACATGGGCTATTGAGGCTGTCGGAAACTTCAAAAGCTTTGATGAATTTGAAAATGACAATGCCATAGGTGTTGCTGCGCTTAAAGACGGAGAGATAGTCTGCGCGGCATCCTCCTACTCAGCCTACAGCGGCGGCATTGAGATAGAAATAGATACGAGAGAGGATCACCGCCGAAAGGGGCTTGCAAGAGTCTGCGGCGCATATCTCGTTTTTGAGGCTCTTGACCGTGGGCTTTACCCAAGCTGGGACGCGGCAACGGAGATCTCACTTTCCATTGCAGAAAGCCTCGGATATATCTTTGACAGAAAATATATTGCACACTGGATATCTCACAATTAAGGAGTGACAGCCAATGTTTATAGATACCGCGAAAATCAGCATAAAGGCAGGCAAGGGCGGCGACGGTGCCGTTTCTTTCCACCGAGAAAAGTATATCGCCTCAGGCGGTCCCGACGGCGGTGACGGCGGCAAGGGCGGAAACATCGTTTTTCAGGTTGATACAAACCTCTCTACCCTCTCCGATTTCCGCTATAAGAGAAAGTATGCCGCCGAAAACGGCGAAAACGGCAGAAGCGGACGCTGTTTCGGCAAAAACGGCAAGGATCTTATTATAAAAGTTCCTCAGGGCACCCTTGTGCTGGACGATGAAACAGGCAGAATAATTGCAGATATGTCCGACTCCGAGCCGAAAATAATCGCCAAGGGCGGTCGAGGCGGCTGGGGCAACACCCATTTCGCCACTCCCACAAGACAGGCCCCCAGATTTTCAAAGCCCGGTACAGCCGGCGAAGAAATGATGGTTCGCCTTGAATTAAAGCTTCTTGCAGACGTTGGTCTGGTAGGCTTCCCCAATGTCGGAAAGTCCTCTCTTATTGCCGCTGTCAGCGAGGCTAAGCCTGAAATCAAGAATTATCATTTCACCACCATTACCCCCAATCTTGGTGTTGTTCGCCGCGGCGAGGGCTTAAGCTTCGTAATGGCTGATATTCCCGGTCTTATCGAGGGCGCAAGCGAAGGACTGGGCTTAGGTCATCAGTTTCTTCGTCACGTTGACCGATGCAGACTTCTTGTCCATGTTGTTGACGTTGCAGGCAGTGAGGGACGTGACCCCATAAGTGATTTTGAGCTTATCAACAAGGAGCTTCGCAACTACAGCGAGGACTTGGCTGAGCGTCCCATGATAGTTGCCGCCAACAAGTCTGACCTTGCAACCGATGAGCAGATAGCAGACTTTGAAAAGTACTGTGCCGACAACGGCTACGAGTGTTTTACAATCATGGCACCTATCAATGTCGGTACCGATGAGCTTTTAAACAAGATAACCGAGATGCTCTCTACCCTCCCCCCTGTTCTCCGCTATGAGCCCGAGCCCATGCCTGAGCCTGACCTCACCGCCATCAACGACCGCTCGGTCAAGGTCACCGTTCACGATGATATTTACTTTGTCGAGGGCGAATGGCTCCTTGACGTTATGAGAAGAATAGACTTTGATGATTACGAGTCTCTTTCCTATTTCGAGCGTGTTCTCACTCAGACAGGCGTTATCGATGCACTTGTGAAGGCAGGCATCAAGGAGAAGGACACCGTTTCCATTTACGACCTTGAATTTGACTTCATATTCTAAGGAGGCAGGTGCATGAGCAGACTTCTCGATCTTCCCTGCAATCCCAAAAGCTACAGCCCTGCCGCACTTGCGTTTATAGGCGATGCGGTCTACACCATGCTTTCCCGTGAGTATCTTCTCTGTCAGGGCAACTGCCCCTCAAACCAGCTTCACAATAAAAGTGTCAGTCAGGTAAAATGCGAGGCTCAGGCTTCAGCCCTCGAAAAGATATTTGATATTCTTACAGAAAAAGAGCAGGACATCTGCCGAAGAGGCAGAAATCTTCATACATCGCACACTCCCAAAAACTCCAGCAACGCAGATTATCACAGTGCTACGGCTCTCGAGGCGCTGTTCGGCTGGCTGTATGTAAATGACGAAGCAGAGCGTATCCGTGAGTTATTCGGCATTATAATCGAAAATAATATGTAGGAGAATCATAATATGAAAAGACCCGCAAAGACAGTTATCAAAAATATCCTTGCAGATTTTTTCAGCTTTGTTATCGGCAGTATGATCTTTGCGCTTTCGGTCAGCGCCTTCACTGCCCCCAACAATATCGCTCCCGGCGGTGTTACCGGTATTGCGACCGTACTTAATCATCTTTTTGATGTCCATATCGGTACTACCATTATAATTCTCAACACGCCTCTCATAATCGCCGCTTTCTTTATAATCGGCTGGCGTTTTGTGACCCGTTCGCTTATCTGCCTGCTGGTTTCGTCAATAATGATCGATGCCATCGCAATATATCTCCCTCAGCTTCAGTACACTTCAAATCCTCTGCTGGCAGCCGTTGCAGGCGGTGTGCTTTCAGGCGCGGGGCTTTCCCTTATCTATATGCGCGGCGGTTCCACCGGCGGCACTGATGTTGCCGCAAGGATACTCAATAAGTACAAGCCGCACCTTAAACTGGGCTCTGCCATCATGATCTTTGACCTTACGGTTGTCGCCTGTGCTACATTTGTCTATAAGGACATTGAGCTGGCTCTGCTTGCGGTCATCACAATTTTCCTTGCAAGCATGGTCATAGACAAGGTCATGGACGGTCTCGATATGGGCAAGCTTATGTTCATTGTCACAAACAGCCCTTCGGAAGTCGGCAAGGCTATCATGACAAAAATGAACAGAGGCGCGACTCTCTTAAAGGGTGAGGGTGCATACTCGGGAGAAGAAAAAAAGATACTCATGTGCGCTGTTCGCAGAAACGAGTCCTTCAGGCTCAAGCAGATAGTCCATGAGATCGACCCATACGCCTTCATAATGGTGGGCGATGCCTCCCATATTTACGGCGAAGGCTTCAGACCCATGAAGGAAGAGGACAAATAAGTAAAAAGACAGACTTCGGTCTGTCTTTTTTGTTTCCCTTTATGCAGGAAATCGTTCTCATATTGACAACATCTTATTAATGTGATACCATTAATTTGATATAAGCAAATTCTGAAAACAAACTCAATTCGGTTTGCTTATAGCATCTTAGTATATTGGAGGAATCAAATCATGGAAAACATCTGGGACGTATTATTAATTATGGGTCCCCTCGCTGTTGCGTATGCTGCACTGATCGTAGGCAGTGTCGTAAGCAACAAAATCAGTGCAACTGAAAAAGGAAACCGTACGGCAAGGATACTCCGTTTCGTTCTGCCTCTTGCAGGTCTCGCCATCATTGCCGCAACCATTATTTTCTTTTTCTATAACCCCTTTACAAAGACTTTCCTTCTCCCCGAAATAAGCAAAACCACCGACCTTTTCTCCACAGTCGTTTTCTGGGGCATTGCTGTCGGCTTTGCTGTCTTTACTTTCGGATATGGATTCGGCGATCCCTTCCGCAAAAAGAGACGCAGAAGAAGATAATATTAGATTTACAAAAAGGAAGTACCGTAATGCGGTACTTCCTTTTTTATAAATTCATATCATTCTGCAAGGTTTTCCTTTACCTTCTGATTGAATCGGGCAATGCGCCTTCTCATGGGCAGGTACTGGAACAGCCAGATCATGAAATAAATCCCGAGGAATACTGCATAATAAACCAGCACGCCTGCAAGGGAATGCTCCATCCAGCCTGTAAAATATGCCACAGGAAACGTTGTCACGGAGGTCACCGCAAGATGAGTCAGAGTCTGGCGCAGAAGACTCCAGCCTTCCGTTTCCCATATACAGGAGGCACCTGCCCACACAGCTCCGTAAACGGCAGAGAAAATATACTGCACTATAACTGCGCTTATCTCACTGCCGCACCATTCGGTAAGCTCAGGCACTACCGCATAAAAGCTTCCATCGTTTATGCAGAGGGAAATTATTATCGAAATTATAACACTTATGGTAATACCCAGCGGCATTCCAACAAAAGCCCTCAATAATATTTTCTTTTTCATTTATAACACCTCATACTCCCAAAATTTCTTTTATCTTTGATACATAGCGTCTTGATACATAAGTTGCAGTTCCGTCCGCCAAAGAAACGCATATGGTACCTGCAAGGCTTAAGTCAAAACCACGAACCTTTTTAAGGTTTATTATCTCTGAATTTGATATCCTCGCAAAACTGCTCCTTGCGAGCATTTCTTCAAGCTCATAAAGTCTGCGTCTAAGAGTGTATTCACCCTTTTCCGTAACGGCTATCACCTTACCGGCTTCTGCATATATTCTCAGAATATCGTCTTTTTGCAGTATCTCAAGCATATCGTCTCTGAAGCCTGTCAGCATTTCGGCTTTCTCTTCCGAAAGCCTTTTTACTATTTCATTCACCTCATCGTTGATAGCCTCTGTGAGAATTATGACTTTAGGTTCCTTGCAGTTATCGTCGATCTCGATTTTTATCTGCATTCTTTTTCCTCCTCTCTCTGTGTCTGCAGTATAGGATAATTATCTCAGAATTTCCAGCGTTTTTCAATAAACGGTCGTTTTGGAACTTTAGTCGGTGCTATATAAAAAACACTTTTGTGTTGACAATCTCTTTTCGGTGTAGTATTATCGGTTTGACAAAAGAAACGCTATGGGGTGCTGATGCAATTCGGCTGAGATGCAGCGTAATGCCGCTGTAAACCCTTGTGACTTCGCGGTCACAGCGCCTGATCCGGATAATGCCGGCGTAGGTAACTACAGCACAACGCCTTTCTTGCAAAGCGCCGTGTTCAGGTTAAACGCGGCGCTTCTTTTGATTTTTAAAGGCACCTGAAAAGTGCAAAGAAAGGACGTTTTTTATGAAAAACAAGAAAAACACAACTATGAGGCTGGTATTCTCAGCCATGATGGTTGCCCTTGGCACCGTCCTCAGCCTCACCCCCATCAACCTCCCCTTCGGCGGCTCTGTCACCTTCGGCAGCATGGTTCCCCTTGTGATCGTCTGCCAGATTTACGGCATTGGCTATGGTACCGTCGCCTGCTTCGTCTATTCTCTTATCCAGCTTATCCTCGGCGCAAACAACCTTGCTTATGCTGTGACCTTCACCGCAGTTGTCGTCATTATTCTCTTTGACTATGTTGTGGCTTTTTCTGCCATGTCCCTTTCAGGACTCACACGCAAAATGAAAAACAAGGGTGCCGCAGCGGCTCTCGGTTCACTTATCGGCTGCTTTGCACGCTATCTCATGCACATCGTTTCAGGTGCTCTTGTATGGGGTGAATGGGCTTCTCTCGACTATGTCCCCGCATTCCTCCACGGCACTGTTTTCACCGAGAATCCTGAGCTTTTCTGCTGGACTTACTCTGTTTTCTACAATGCATCTTATATGATCCCCGAAACAATTCTCACTGTTATTGCCGCATCTCTGCTTTGCAGATTTGTTAACTTCAACAAGCTGGCGGCAAAATAAAAGGGAGGACCCCTTATGCTCTCCACCTTTGCTCTGAAAATAATTGCTATCGTCTCAATGCTTATCGACCATGTCGGTGCAGTGCTTCTGCCCGATGTCATTGAGCTGAGATATATCGGCAGGTTAGCTTTTCCTATTTTCTGCTTTCTTATTGCAGAAGGCTATGCCCACACGAAAAGCGCACCGAAATATCTTTCGAGGCTCGGTCTGTTCGCACTGATAAGCGAGATCCCATTTAATCTTGCTTTCAGCGGAGAGCTTCTTTCCTTTTCAAAATGCAATGTTTTTGTAACTCTGTTTTTAGGGCTTTTCGCCATTATGCTCTTTGACACGGTTCTCAAATGGGAAGGGCTGTCGGGCTTTGTTTCTCATCTTATCGCCCTTGTTCCCGTGGTATCCCTTGCCGCTGCTGCCGATTATCTCGGCAGTGATTACGGCAAGTACGGCGTTGTTCTCATATTTATTTTCCACATTTTCCGTCAGCATCGCTTTGCGGCGCTTCTCGTTTTTGCCCTTTCCACCATTCTGAAATACGATATCATTGCCGCAAATCACAACGCAGGCACCTATCTCTTTGAAGCCTCCGACAGGAAATGGTATTTCGTTGAATCCACCCAGATGTACTGCATTCTTGCCGCATTGCCTATTGCACTTTACAACGGCAAGCGCGGCTATGGCGACTGCAAATGGCTTTTTTATGTGTTCTACCCTGCACATCTGATGCTTATTTGGCTTATCTCTGTGTTTATGAAGTGAACAGGCTGTTCATTAAAAATTCTTACCTTCTGACTTGCCTTTACGGTCAGTTTCAAATATAATATCTGTATTACGATTTGATTTTGGAGGGTTTTTTATGAAATTCCGCAGCAGATTACTGGCGCTTCTGATGGCAATGCTTCTTGCTGTGTCCGCTTTTGGCGCTCTCACCGCATCGGCAACAGAGGAAGAAGATTACCAATACACCAAGGAAGAGGTCGAAATGTACGCTTCTCTCCTCGGTATGTCCTACGAAGAAACTCTTGATTATCTCGGTCTTTCCGAGGCTGACCTTGTAGAGGGTGGTACTCTCTCCTCTTCAGATGCTCCTGCCGTATATTCCTACACCGATATGCTTGCAGGTCTCGATTTTATGACCCGTACGACCTCCTCTTACGGCATATCCTACAAGCTCCCCAAGGAAAGTGCGATATATTCTCCCGAAACCGATGAGCTTGTTATCGTTAACGCTCTTGAGACAACAAAAAAAGATCTCATGAACAACTATTTCGTAGTTGATATGGCTGAGTACACCGATCCTCTTACTCAGGCGGTTGTTTACTATCAGATCTCCGCTGAGGAGAACACCCCCTACGGCAGGCACATCGGCAACTTCAACGACCTCTCCGTTGATGAGCAGAATTCTCTTATCGAGCTCAAGGTTTCTGAGGGCTATGATAAGTCCAACACCTATACTGTTCGCCGCGGCGGTCAGCTTTATCTTATCGCAAGAACCGATGCCGACTACATGGCCGAGAGCGGACTTTGCACCACCGAGGTCGATATCACCACTGTTATCAACGGCGTTTACTACAATGCTTATCTTTATGTACAGCACGGCGGTACACAAGCCGATAAAAACATAGTTGCTGATCTTATCGACAGCTTCCGCGTAAAGGGCATAGTTACTCAGGCTGATGCAAACAAAACCATCGCCATCATCGCTCTTTGCATCGCAGGCGTTCTGCTTATTGTTGTCGGTTTCCTTGTTTTCTTTATTATCAGATTCAGTATTTTCTCCAAGGCTTCCGGCAGTAAGTTTAACATCATCGGCTTCAATATGCCCGAGAGAATAACTGCCAACGCTGTTTCAAAGCGCAGCTTCCGCACCGAAAGCTCTCTCAGCGATTCTGCTGAAGATGATGATATTGATTAAAATTTTATAATCGTATAAAAAGAAAACATCAGGCCGAAGCCTGATGTTTTCTTTTTACGGCGCAAATATATAAAAGGGGGCTTGCAGAATTTATTGTGCGGTCTTCTCATGCATACCGCAACGGTGATTATCATGCAGCACCTGCAATAACGCTCTTCTCTCTTGCCGCTGCGGCTGCTCTTCTGTGCATTGCGGCAGTTTCATATCGTCTTGCAGCGGAAAGTCGGGCTTCCTGCTCACTGCCAGCCTTGACAGTGTTGTGAACAGTTGTTTCTCTGCACACTGCCTTCTTGCTGCGTGCAGCGTTCTTTTCGCGGATAAGCTGGGCTCTGTAAACATAAAGCAATGCAGTGCAGAGGAGTATCTCTGCGGCAGTCATGGCAATCAGCCCTGCGTTGCCGAACGTCTGTACAGAAAAGAGCATAAACACGCCTGTTGCCACGCACATTTTGAAGATCCTTTCGGAAACCTCGCCCTTTACCTTGAAATTATGCCTGATAACCAGTGCAGAAATTATAACAGATAAGCCGATAATGATATTCATATCTCCATCTCCTTTTAATAAGCAAGCGTTTGTTCGCCTTACATCTATGATTATAGCAGGTATTTTTGAAAAATCAATAGCTTTTTCAAAAAAATGTCCAACAATGGGTATGTTTTTTGAAAATATTGTCGTTTGTATGTACTATTATATGTACATTAGCGAACAAATTCGCATAAACAGTAGTTTTTTGCATAAAAAAGCCGTTTTATGCAATCGCACAAAACGGCTTTTTGTTCTCTGTTTGTTCTGTTAAGGCTTAATCTATAATAATATCTTCTTCATCCTCGCCCTGTTCATACTCCAAAATATCTCCGGGCTGGCATTCAAGCACCTTGCAGATGGCATTGAGTGTGGAAAAACGGATAGCCTTTGCCCTGTTGTTCTTAAGTATAGAAAGATTCGACAGTGTTATACCCATACGAGAGGCAAGCTCCGATGCACTTATCTTTCGCTTTGCCATCATTACATCCAGATTTACTATTATCGGCACGAACTTACACCCTCCTTCATATTGTCAGCTCGTTTTCTTCCTTGATCCTGACAGCGGTTGCAAAAAGATCCGCAAACACCAGTGTTATCACGGAAAGAACCACGAACATTACGAATATTACTATGGGATAAATTGAATTCATTGTAAAGATGGGATATATGAATATCACCGCAAGCAGTATGCTTGAAAGACTTATCAGCCTCAGATAGTTCACGTTCACTCTTGTAAACGCCTTACCCTTTGCTATATTGAACATCATAAACAGCGACAGAGTGAGCATAGCAAGTACAGGTATTCCCGCGGCATAAAGCACCGGTATTATTGAATCTATTATCTCCCGGCGCACTGCTACGTCAGCACCTTTTACATAGACATCAACGACCTTCGGGAGCATTACATATACCGCAACGCCTACAACGATCGTTATTATCAGAATTATTATGGCAATGACACTGCCGACAGCTATTCTCTTTTCATTCTTCATACTCTGTACCTCCGCATTAATTTGACATTATTATGATATCACAACATGATTTTGTGTCAAGATAAATTATTATAAGACTATTCACCATATTCGCCGTCGGGATTAACCGTCCATATATCGCTTTTATCTCCGCCGTTTATAATTATATCTGCCGCGGTCATTGCTGTAAGCATGGAATGGTCGATATTATTGTATCTGTGCTGACCGTTACGCCCGACGCAATACAGATTTTCAATTTTATCAGCGTATTTTTGTATTTTCCTTATACCGTTGTAACCGCCGTCATATGAGGGATATGCTTTTCTCATTCGCTCACAGTGGAAGCTTTTGACATCTTCCCTGTTTATTATACCCATTTTTTCAAGCTCCCCCACCGCAAATTCGCCCATTTCCTCATCTCTCATGTTCCATATTTCATCGCCTTCAAAACAGAAATATTCTGTTCCGATATACACGCTTTTATGAGGATCGCAGACCATATACGGCGACCAGTTGTTGAATATCTGAAGCCTGCCCATTTTAACCTTCGGCTCCTGCACATATATCCAGCAATCAGGAGGGATATCTCCTATTGTTTTGTATTTTGTTCGGTTTTTCACCGCAAGCCTTCCGACTTCAATTCCTACTGTAAGAAAATCTCTGAAATGCAGATTCTGAGCATAGTCCAGAACCTCCTTCGGTACTTCGCATTCCAGTGCATTTATCAGCTCCGAAAGCGGCATGGAGGAAATCACTACATCGACAGGATAAGTGACTCCCGATGCTGTAATGGCGGTGATTTTGCCTTTTTCAGCTTTCAGCCCTTCTGCTCTTGCGCCGAATATTATTTTTCCGCCTTTTTCTCTTATTTCGTCTGCAGCATACTGCCACATCTGCCCCGGTCCGAATTTTGGATATAGAAATCTTTTTATAAGCGATTTTTCTTCTGTCTTAACGAAACCCAGCATATCCCGAAGAACACGCCCTGCCGACAGCCCCCGAACACGCTGTGCTCCCCAATCGGGCGGAAGCTTCGACGGGTGTACTCCCCAAACCTTTTCCGTGTAGCTTTCGAAAAACACGGAATAAAGCCTTTTTCCGAAGCGGTTTATATAAAAATCCTCGAGACTTTCTTCCTTTCTCTTTTTCAAGGATGCAGCCATATATGAAACGCCTGCAGGAATTGCCTCTGCGCCCATTGTCAGCAGTGTTCTCAAACTGACCGGATAGTCATAGAATCTGTTGTTTCGATAAATTCTGGATACTCTGCGGCGGCTGAGCAGTACTCTGTCGGTTTTTTCCGGGTCTGCACCACCTTCTGTAATGTGCGCCTTACTGCCCGTTTCAATTTCATCGGCAGCAGGCGCTCCCTGAAGCGGCATCAAGCTTTTCCAGAAATCCAGCACTCTGTCGGATTTTGTATAAAACCTGTGACCGCCAATATCCATGCGGTTCCCTTTTATTTCCACCGTCCTCGATATGCCGCCGGTGGCATTATCAGCCTCAAGAACGGTTACGCAGTATTCATTGCTTCGGCGAAGAAGCTCCAACGCCGCTGTAAGACCTGCCGGTCCTGCTCCTATTATCACCGCATTTTTCACACTGCTCACCGCCTTTCTCAATATATACATTTTACCACAAACAATTGTCCTTGCATACATACAAAAATAAAAAGCCGTCTGCTTTTTGCAGACGGCTCAAATTCAAGCTTTAGTCTATCTGAACGACCTTTGCTTCGGGTGCGTTAGCCTTGATGCTGGCAATACCCTTGAGGCAGCTTGCCTTTGCGCGGTATCCCTCGCCTGTTACGATGATCTGACCGTTGGTTGCCTTGAGTCTGAAACGGGTCTCTCCTGCCTTATCGGTGTAGACCTCATACTTGGGATGAGCGATTTTCTCAAAATTTGCAACTGTCTGATCCTCGATTGCTGCCTGAGAATTCTTTCTTACGCTCTCAATGCCCTTTTCACAGGCATCAAGTGTGGAATAGGATTCGCTGACTGCGATAACCTGACCGTTTCCGGCCTTCAGACTGAACATATAGCCGCCTTTTGCTGTAATCTTGATTTCAAATTTTCCTGCCATTTTACTTTACCTCCCAACAATATTTACCAATGCTAAGCTCATTGTGGTTTTATTTTATCACATTAGCACAATGAGCGCAAGTATTTAGCGAAAAATCGGGAAATTCAGCACAATGACAGAAACTTGTTACAGTATTACATACATTATTGCCAACAACACCATAAAATTCGCCCCCGAGCTTATCAACACAATTATTACTGCCGCAAGAAGTATCAATTCTTTTTCATCATCTGAAATTTCAAACAGGCTTCTTCTCTCTGATATATGCCTTATACCTTCACAAGCCATACACTCTGCCCTCTGTGTGCGTCGGTGCGCCTCCTGCGTAAGCGCTATTATATCGTTCATTTGGCTTCACCTCCGAGGACTTCACCAAGAAGCGGCAGTATCTTTACGATTTTCAAGAGAGATCGCGCAGTGTCAAGCTTTTCTCTTCTCCCCTCGCTCATATACGGCATCAGCGCTTTCAGCAGGCGCTCATCGTCACTTTCCTTGTTCACCGTATCTATCAGCGGCATGACCCTGAGCAGTATGTCAAACAGCTCTCCGTCTCCGCCATCTGAGCTTTCCTTGTTTTTATCGCCCATAAGCGAAGCGAGAATATCATCAAGTTCTGCCACTTCTCCCCCTCCCTACTTATCATCCTTTTTACCCATGCTGCTCATTAGCGTTCTCGCCTGAGGTGTCGCAAGTATTTTTGCAATACTCTCCTTATCGCTCAGCACTGCCATCAGCTTCTGTGCATCTTCTTCCTTCATCTGTGTCAGCAGTGTTTTAAGCTTCGGATTCTTATCAAGCATCTGCTGTGTTTCTTCAGTGCTTTTGCCTATTGCCTGTGCTATCTTCGCTGTAAGTTCACTGTTCATCATATATTCCCCCGAAATTAATTATTGTATTCCATTATATGAATGCTATAATGAATGTATGATAAAAAAGGAGATGTTCCGTCATGAAAATACTTGTTGTATCGGATTCCCACGGAAACACTGCTGCTCTTCGTGATGTTCTTATCCGTTTTTCCGACACAGTCGACATGATCGTTCATTTAGGAGATGGGGAAAAAGAATACAATGACCTGATTAAACCACTGCCATTACCGACTTATTTTGTTCGCGGAAATTGTGATTTTGCTTCCTCCGCTCCCGATCTGCAGTTTATCGAAGCAGAAGGAAAGAAGATAATGTGTACGCACGGCTACAGGTATTCCGTAAAATATGGGCTTTCCACCCTTAAAAGCACCGCCCGTTCAAACAATGCCGACATCGTTCTTTACGGACACACCCATATTCCTCTCTCTGAATACGAGGACGGACTCTACGCTGTAAATCCCGGCTGTCTCACATGGCGCGGCAGTCGCCTTTCCTGCGCTGTAATCGACATAGTAAAAGAAGGAATCATGCCTAATATTGTTTATATGTGACTTTTTCTGCGTTTTTTGTTCATTGCCTATTTACTTTTAATTCATTAAGTGGTAAAATATCTGTGATTATAAGTGGATGATTGTGAATCGGAGGTGCCCCATGCTTGTTAAATGTATTGCTGTTCATAATGAACGGACACCCAAAAAAGTTGAAGTTATTCTGAGCCGTGTTATTCCCGCTCAGAAAAATGTCATCAAGGTCAATGCGCGTGTTGCAAGGCGTACCATTGATGAGTCTGTTGTTGATGATGTCGTCTTTGATGATGTTATTGATGATGTTATTGATGACGTTATCGATGATGTTATCGAGACCGATGAGCCTGCGGTCGAGGATGTTATTGAGCCTGCGGTCGAGGATATCTCTGACAACCTCGAGGGTATAACCCCTGTTATTGAGTATTACACCGCCTCTGACGATGACGATGTACCTGTCTCAGAGTCTGAGGATGATATTGATATTGAGGATCTTGAAAACGATCTTCTCTCACTTATTACCTCTGATCTCGGTGAGGAATACGATGAGCCTGCCGAGGAAGAAGCTGCTCCGGAATGTGATGATGAGATCATTCAGCGTCATTTTATCCGCGGCGATACAGGCGAGCTTTTCATGTCTGAAAGTGAAGAATCTGCTGACGGTCACGAAGTTGCCTGTTATGATAACGAGGGCAAGCTCAAGCGTGCCTGCGGCGTTATTCGCAAGGGCACTCCTGCCGTGCTTGATGCGGAAGATGACGATGTTTTCAGTCAGGCTGTTACTGATATGTTTTTTAGCTCCGACAATTGACAGAAAGCCGCAGAACTATCTGCGGCTTTTTATTTTTTATTTGGCGAATTTTATTGTATTCGACTTCTGAATATGGTAAATTTATATTGCAACAAATCAATGGAGGTTTTGCCTGTGTTCAGATTTACTACTGCAAAACATCTGCTGCTCGCTATAATGGATTTTATTATCATCGGCATCATCATATACGGCCTCAATGATTGGGTCTATGACGGGTATCCCAAGTGGGTCCCCTATTCTATAATGGTATTTTTCTTCATTATGGCATCTATCAGGTTCTATAAATTTTCTGCCACTCTGAAAAAAAGCAACCCTGTGGATTCCCATGATCTGGAAAATCTCTTTACTGATGACGGCGATGACGATGTTTCTGAAATCCAGCCCGACGCAAAGGGCTTCCGCAAGCGCGGAAAGAACTAAAAACTTGACCCGACCTATGATTTATCAGGTCGGGTCTTTATTATACTTCTATTCAACGGTTAAGTTGCGCTGCTTTAGGAAACTGATTTGACCTCAGTATAAATATGCATCTTTCTTTTTTTAATTATGAAAATGCTTATATTACAAAAACAGGCACAGCGGAATCGCTGTGCCTGTAGATTTTATCTCTTTGCAGGTCTGCGGTAGTATACCTTGACCTTTGCCGGAGCCTTCACCCTGCTCTCCACTGCAACCTTTTTGGGGGCGGCAGGTGCTGCCTTGGGCTCTTCTGCATATTCGACGAAGGAAGCTCTGCCCATCTGCATGGTACCTGCACCGGCAGATACTACGCTGTCGCCAATGTACATGGGAGCGTCGGTCACAACCGTCTGAGCTGCCTCTGCATAAACAGTATCGTCTGCATCGGTGTAAACAGGTTCTGCATATATTGCAGGCTCAGACTCAATGGTCTCGATATCATTGTATTCTTCACCTGCGGAGAAGCCTATCTTCTGCTCGGGGACAACTATCACTTCCTCTTCAACAACGGGCTCTGCAAAGCTCGGAGTCTCATTGAGAAGTCTGTTTGCCTCGCCGATTGAGCCCTTTGTGGAATCAAAGGGAGAGGGATTTGCCTTTCTTACATCAACAGTACCGTTTTCCTTGACTGCCTTGGAGGTATCAGCAAGGAACTTTGCACTGTAAGGTCCGAGAACAGGAACAGAATAACCCTTTCCGCCTGCGTAGTCAACTTCGCCGGCTCTCATGGAAAGCAGACGTTCGACCTCGGCATTTATATCAGTTGAACCGGCACCGGGCTGAAGTCCGTTATCGTGCTTTACAGCAACGAGCTTATGAACTGCACCGGTGAGGGTTGCGTCGATTCTGTCAAGTCTGTCCTGAAGATCGTCCATTGCGTTGTTAAGCTCGATTCTCACCGCAGACATACTTGCACGGATATTTGCAACTTCCTTTGCAGCATCGCCTGCAATAGCGGTAACCTGCTCCTGGTTATCAACTGCACGCTGGAACAATCTGTCCGTTGCACGCTTGGTTACAGACATAATGGAGGATACCGAACTCTGAAGCTCAGTAAACTCTCTCTCTCTCATTGCGTACTCACGGTCACGGACACGGAGCTGATCGCAGGTTGCCTGCAGAGTATTTCTCTCAGCATTTCCTGCTTCGATAGTCAGGCGTAAATTATCCGATGTAGATTGTGCGATCTGAAGGTTCTGCTCGAGCTGGACGATCTGTGCGCTCATGGATGTAACGGAACCGGAAAGTCTGTCGCGTTCGTTGACAATAGCAGACTTTTCGCCTTCCAGGGTATTGATCTGAGTGCGCATATTTTCCTGATCGCGAACCATGACATCAACCTGATTGAGCAGGCTGAGCATTTCGTCGTCAACAGCAGAACGCTTGTAACCGATCAAAGCTCTTTTAAACTGCTTTCCCTGTACATACTCCATCGAATCCGCCCCCTTTCCTTGGCAAGTATATCGCACCGCTGCACGGCGGCATATAATATCTCATAATTAATCTGAGTGTATTGTAGCACATTATGTTTAGTAAAGCAATAGGTAATTTCATAATTTGTTCAATATTTAATAAATTGTTAATTTGACCCTTACTTGCCTATAAACATTGCACAAATTTGTTGTTTTAGCTTTCTAATTTCGACTATAATCAGGTTTTTTCGTGAAGTTTGACAAACAACTTTTCCTCCTTCGCCAATTACTCCATGTTATCGACCTTATATTTTCAAAAACAGAAACTCACAACCGAAAAACACAGTTTATCGGTTGTGAGTTTTATGTCAATCAGTAATTATTTGCCGGGATTACGCTTGAAGAGATCCATCAGCTTGATGAATTCCTCGTCCTCAGAATCCTCGTCATCGATTACAGAAGCAGGTGCTGCTGCAGGTGCTTCATTTACGGTTGCTGCAGGTGCAGATGCCGCTGCAGAAGCGGAAGCTGCAACAGAAGGAGCGGAACCGTCAGTGGAGAAGCCTGTTGCAATAACGGTTACAATCATCTCATCATCGAGATTGTCATCCTGTGCAAAACCCCAGATAATGGTTGCGTCGGGATGAGCCGCCTTGGTGATCATGGTTGCTGCAAGGTCGATATCATCAAGGTCGATATCGCTGGAAGCTGTAAAGTTGATGATAACGCCTCGTGCGCCGTTGATTGAAGTCTCAAGCAGCGGGCTGGATACTGCCGCATGAGCGGAAAGGGAAGCCTTCTCCTTGCCTGCGGCACGGCCGATACCCATGTGAGCATAGCCTGCGTCCTTCATGATAGTGGTAACGTCAGCAAAGTCGAGGTTGACGACACCGGTATGCATGATAAGGTCTGAGATGGACTGAACGCCCTGACGGAGAACATCGTCAGCAACGGAGAATGCATTGATAAGAGTGATCTTCTGCTCTGAGACCATCTTGAGTCGCTCATTGGGGATAACAACCAGAGAGTCAACATGCTCGCGAAGTGCTGCTATACCGCTCTCTGCCTGCTCCATACGGCGTCTTCCTTCAAATGCGAAGGGCTTTGTGACGATACCGATGGTAAGTATGCCCATTTCCTTTGCGATTTCCGCGATTACAGGTGCTGCACCTGTGCCGGTGCCGCCACCCATGCCTGCGGTAATAAAGCACATATCGGTGCCCTTGAGTGCTGCTTCGATATCCTCTCTGCTTTCCTCTGCGGCTCTCTGACCCTTGGAGGGATCGGAGCCTGCGCCCTTGCCTCTGGTGATCTTGTCGCCTATCTGGATCTTGTGGGTAGCCTGAGAACTCATAAGAGCCTGAAGGTCAGTATTTACAGAAATGAACTCAACACTTGTTACGCCCATCTGTACCATGCGGTTTACAGCGTTTCCGCCGCCGCCGCCAACACCGATAACCTTGATCTGTACCAGTCTGTCCATGTCAGTATCATAAGTAAATGACATTGATAATCCCCCTCGGATTTGATTAATTCCTGTATTTTATGCCCTGCCGTAATAAGGGCTGAATAATCCTATATGATATGCTAACACATTAATTTCAAAAATGCAATGCACAATATATGAATTTTTCTACATTTTGTAATTTATTTTTTCACTCACCCAATATAACGTGTTTATCCGAGGTCAATCAAGCATATACTCAGGAGTGAAATATCCCTTGTTCACCGCAGACACGTCAACTCTTCCCGAATCATATTCGGAAAGCTTATTGAGGATTATCTCGCTTGCAAGCTGTATCTTTGCTTCAAGGTCCGCACCCGAACCAAGCTTGATAACTATGCGGTTATCATAATACGCATAAAGATCGCCTGCTGAAAGGTCTATTTTATGGGGAGGGAGATCATACTTGACAAGAAGCTCGATAAGCTGACCGAGAGTCGCCATGGCTGTTTCATCCGCAGTTACTATATATTCACCGGGTTCGGTTCCGTCAAACACTATAAGCCCCACTATCTCGGGAAGTGCTTTTTCATCAACGAATGCAGAATGGTCTCCGTAGTACGCAGAGCCTTCAGAAGGCAGGTCGGTCTGCGACATATCAGTCCCCGATACTTCGGGTATATCGGTCTCAGATGCAGCCGCATCAGACAGAGGATTGAGCTTTTCAAGAGACTTTCCCTCTGCACTTATAATAACGCGGGCGCCTGTATTAAGAGTCACTACTCCTGCAGGCTCTGCACTTATGATGTTTATCCTTATGCCTGTGGGAAGCGCTCGCCTTATCTCGCACTTTTCAATATAGGGAAGCTCGCTTTCCACCTCTGCCTCAACTGCCTCAAGGTCGATGGAGAAAATATTCTGCCCGATCTCAATTCCCGAGGTCTCAATGATCTTCTCCTCCGTATAGTATGCCTTTCCGTTGATCTCAACCTTGATGCTGTCGGTTTTGAAAAACACCGTCAGCGACAGTGTTACCATAAGCGCCGCAAAGGCAAAGATCATCATAGCATATGTAAGCACGCTCATAAGCTTGGAGCGCGACTGAGATTTTCCCTTTCCCTTTCGCACTTCTCCCGATGAGCGCTGAGAGGAGCGTTGACCATTCTTCTGCGGTGCAGTTCTTTCATTCTTCTCCCTTGTTTTTATATCTTCGGAGAATCTTTTGTAATCGTCCTTTGCACTGCTGTTTTGGGTGGGAGTTGTTTTCTTTGTGCCCTGACGGGAAGTGTTGGATTTGGTGCCGCTTCCCGCAGGTCTGCTTTTCTGCGGTGACGCAGGCTTTTCTGTCTTTCCGGTCCGTGCCGATGCGGTGCCGGTTTTGGGCTTTGTCTCCCTGCGGGGAGATGCGGTCTCGGATGTCTTGGGCTTTGTTCCCTGACTTCTCGGCGCTGAAGGTCTTTTCTCTCCCGATGCAGTGCTTCCCGATTTTCTGGTCACTGATTTTTTTCCGTCAGAACGGGTATTTTTATCATTCTCGTAAGGCACTTTTATGCCCTCCTTTTACACTCTCTTTATATCCGCACCCAATGAGGCAAGCCCTGTGTCCAGAGCTTCGTAGCCCCTGTCAAGATGTCTGAGTCCTCCGACGGTAGTAGTTCCTTCCGCCGCAAGTCCTGCCACTATGAGTGCCGCCGAGCCGCGAAGGTCTGTGGATTCGGTCTGCGCTCCGAAAAGCTTGGGAACTCCGTCCACTACAGCCACTCTGCCCTCGGTCTTTATCCTCGCTCCCAATCGGCACAATTCCCATATGTGCTTGAATCGGTTGTCAAATATTGTCTCTACAAATACGCTTGTTCCCTGCGCCACTGTGGTCATTGCCATGATTATCGCCTGTACATCGGTGGGAAAGCCCGGGTACGGCATGGTTCTTATGAATTTGTTGGGGCTGAGAAAATTCGGAGCGGTAAGCTCAAGCTCATTTTCTGCAACCCTCAGTGTGCAGCCTGCCTCCTCAAAGGTCCACAGCACCGGACTAAGGTGGTCTGTGCATACATCTTTAAGTATTATCCTGCCTTTTGTTATTGCAGCTGCCGCCATGTAAGTGGTTGCCTCTATACGGTCGGGAATTACTCTGTGAGAATGAGGATTCAGTTTATCCACACCCTCGATGGTCACTCTCCCGCAGCCTGCTCCGCTTATGCGCGCTCCGCAGGAATTGAGGAAATTTGCAAGATCGGTTATCTCAGGCTCCCTTGCCGCATTTGTTATGACGGTGGTGCCCTCTGCGGTGGCTGCCGCCAGCATTATATTTTCGGTAGCTCCCACACTGGGAAAGCTAAGGGTCACAGTCGCTCCGTGAAGCCCGTCGGGAGCCTTGCAGTATATTTTGCCGTGCTTTTCCTCTATCTGTGCTCCAAGCTTTCTCAGGGAGGACAGATGAAGGTCAATAGGTCTCGGTCCCAGTTCACAGCCTCCGGGCATGGTCAGCTCAGCTTCCCTGAAGCGTGCAACTATCGCTCCGAGAAAGCAAATCGATGACCGCATTTCCCTCATGAGATTCTCAGGGATATCAAACCTTTCGGGCTGTGAGGAATCCACTGCCACCGTGTCCCCCTCCTTGGTAACGCGGCAGCCCAGATATCTGAGTATCTTGGACGCCGCCTCCACATCTGAGAGGTCGGGACAATTATGTATGTGGCACTCTCCTCTTGCGGCAAGGGTAGCCGCAAGTATGGGAAGTGCCGCGTTTTTTGCCCCGTGAGGTCTTATCTCTCCCGATAATCTGTGACCTCCGCGGATTATCATTTCTGCCATAAACACGCACCCTTTCGAACAGCATTTTTACCACATACTATGTCGAAAGGGTGTGCAGGGTTCACTTATTATGCCTTTTTGGCGTATTTCATTACGATATCATAGATCCTTGCGCAGGCATCTGTGATAGCAAGTTTCTTTGCGTTCTCGCCCATAAGCTTCAGCTTATCCTTGTCGGAAGCAAGATCGTCTATCTCCTCCATGAGCTTCTCGTAATTGAGCTCGTTCTCAACAATGCACTTTGCGGCGTGTCTGTCAACAAGTGCCATTGCATTGTAGTACTGATGATTCTCCGCTACGTTGGGAGAAGGGATAAGAATGGAGGGCTTGCCCTGAGCCTGGATCTCAGACAGGGTCATTGAGCCTGAACGGCAGATGACGAGGTCTGCTGCCGCGAGAACTCTGGGCATATCGTTTATGTATTCACGGACATCAAGGTTATCGCACTTGTCTGTATCAATGCCCTCGTTTCTAAGGGTCTCGGGAACAAAGGAGCCGTACTGACCGTAGCCGTGAATGTGATTGTACTTTCCGTCCTTTGCACTGCGGATAAGCATTCCAAGCATTGACTCATTTATGGTTCTGGCACCAAGAGAGCCGCCGAAGGAAAGAATGAGAGGTCTGTCATCTATTCCGAGTTCGCGCCTCGCCTGCTCCTTGTCATAGGTCAGCATTTCTGCACGGATGGGGTTGCCTGTAACGGCAAAGCTCTGTGCGTCCTTTATGCGCTTCTGAGCATCCTCAGCAGCCAGCATTACACACTTTGCATCGGGAGCAAGCATCTTTGTGGTCATGCCGGGGAAGGCATTGGATTCGTGGATTATAACAGGAACGCCCATCTTTGCGGCTTTTCTCAGTATGGGGCCTGCCACATATCCGCCTGTGCCGATAGCTATGTCAGGCTCGAAATCCTTGATTATCTCAGTGGCTCTCTTTGAAGAATTTGCAAGATACCACAAGGCCTGAGCATTTCTCTTTACATTGGTAAAGGATATCTTTCTCTGGAAGCCTGCGACCTTCATGCCCTCAAAGCGATAGCCCTGTGCAGGGACAAGCTTTGACTCCATGCCCCAGGGAGTACCCACGAAGAGTATCTCCGCATCAGGCTGCTGTTCCTTGATATAGCCCGCGATAGCGATAGCAGGATTGATATGACCGGCTGTTCCGCCGCCTGCCAGTAACACTTTCATAGTATGACCACCTTTTATTATATTGCTAGATCGTTTTCTTTGATGCCCCTCGGCTGACCGCCAACAGAAGTCCCACCGAGAACAGCAGCATGACAAGCGCCGTGCCTCCGTAGGAGAAGAAGGGCAGGCTTATGCCGGTGTTTGGAAGGAATCTTGTGACAACGCCGATGTTGAGCAGGGTCTGCCAGCCTATCTGGGCAGTAATGCCGACTCCCAAAAGCCTTGCAAAGCGGTCGGGATTTGACATACTGACCGAAAGTCCGCGCCATACGAACAGTGCAAAGATTATCATTATTGCAACAGCGCCCACAAAGCCCAGCTCCTCGCCGATTACTGCGAAGATAAAGTCATTCTGAGGCTCTGCTATATACAGATATTTCTGCCTTGAGTTTCCTATACCCTGACCCAAAAGGCCGCCCGAAGCCAATGCGTAGTGCGCCTGGATATTCTGCCAGCCTGCGCCGAGACCGCCGAAGCCGTCATTAAAGGGGTCGTTCCAGACATCGATTCGCTCCTTCATGTAGTCCGTAGCGAAAATCAGTATCAGACCCAGTGCCGCAACGGTTCCGAGAACCACCAGCAGCCATTTTTTCGGTGTGCCGCCGATATACATTATAGTTATGGCGATAAGGCACATGAGAACAAAGCAGGAAAGATGAGTCTCGATAACCGTAAGTCCTGCGATAAGCAGAAATACGGGTGCGCATCTTATAAGACCGTACTTAAGAGTCTGTATCCGCCATGTATTTTTCGCCATGTATTGGGCGAGGTAGATTATTATTGCAAGTTTTCCTATTTCGGAGGGCTGGAAGGAAAAGCTTCCTATTCTTATCCAGCGCTTCTGGCTCTCATCGGACACGATAAGAACCGCAATGAGCAGTACCACCGAAATTCCAACAACATACCATGTGACTCTCTTTATAAACCACATGGGCAGAAGTGATGCTACAAGCATGGCGATTATTCCCACCACCGCAAACAGAAGCTGTCTGCGCAGGTAATAGGTACTGTCGCCATCCTGATAGTACTGAGCGTAAGCGTAGCTTGCCGAGTACATCATGATAAGTCCGAGTGCAAGCAGCACAAGAACAACAACCAATATCCAGATGTCAAAACCCATACTCCTGTCTGTTGCAGTAGTATACATTTCGCTTATCAGAAGCTTCCAGCGTTCTTTAAAGCTGAGCTTTGCCACCTCTTCATCGATCGTATTTCCTCTTGCTCTCCTGCTGTTCGTCTGAAGTTTTCTTGTTCTTTCGTTTGACAATGCAGGCATAGCCGTCCCCTTTCCTAAATCACAAAACCATTTATCAGCCCAGTACAGTCAGCAGGCAGGCAATGCCGCCGCATACGACAGTCACTATGCTGAATACCGTTACTATCTTGACTTCTGACCAGCCGCTCATCTCAAAGCTGTGATGTATCGGGGTCATTTTGAATATTCTCTTGCCGTGGGTCAGCTTGAAATAGGTTGTCTGAAGCATTACAGAGCCTGTTTCGCAGAGATAGATGATACCTACCAGCGGAATGAATATAGGCATATCGCAGGCAAATGCAGTTGCGCAGAAGATGCCGCCCAGGAAGAGTGAGCCTGTATCGCCCATAAATACCTTTGCGGGATGGAAGTTCCATACAAGGAAGCCGAGACAGCCGCCTGCGACTGCTGCTGCAACGATCCCCACATGGAAGAAGCCGTGAAGTGCGGCGATTATCATAAAGCATATCTCCGCAAAGAAGGTAACTGAACCGCAGAGTCCGTCAATACCGTCGGTGAGATTTACCGCATTTATAAAGCCGACGATGAGAATAAGAGCAATAAGATAGAACCAGATACCAAGCTCTACATCGCCCACAAAGGGAATATAGGTCTTGCCTGCACCCTTTTCGGCAATTGCGATGATGCCGAGATACAGTCCTGCCGCACCAAACTGAAAAGCAAACTTCTGCTTGACGGTAAGACCTGTGTTTTCCTTCTTGACGATTCCTGTGTAGTCATCAAGGAAGCCCATGACACCGCAGACAAGCGCAAGTCCGAGACCTGCCCAGAGCTTCACGCTCTCTATCGCTGTCATCTCATAGCCCTTTGCCATGGCAAGGAAACCGGGAATCGCGGCAACTATCGCAAGAGTGATGCCGCCTATAAACATTATACCGCCCATGGTGGGTGTACCCTGCTTCTTCTGATGCCATGTGGGACCTATTTCCTTGATAGTCTGACCGAACTTAAGCTTCGTAAGCCACGGAATGAGAAATTTTCCCAGTACCGCCGATACTCCGAATGCGACTCCTGCCGCGAGAATGCTCATTATTGCATATGCACTGTTTACTGACATATTTTACCCGTCCTTAAATCATATTCGCCGTATATTTTACTCTCTTTTTTCAGAGAGCTTCGTTGAGCTTTTCTATTACCTGCTCGAGCTGCACGCTGCGGCTTGCCTTGAAAAGCACTGCATCGCCCTCTTCTATGGTCTCAGCAAGTGCCGCGGCAAGGGATTCCTTGTCAGCAAAGAGACGGGTATTGCCTTCCTTGCTGAGCTTTGAAGCTCCCTTTATGTAGCAGGCGGCATTGTCGCCACCCACTGCCCACAGCATATCAACACCGCATTTATCTGCCCATTCGCCGCACTGAGAATGCCCCTCGGGACCATAGGAGCCGAGCTCCATCATCTCGCCAAGCACTGCAATGCGCCTGCCTGTACATTTGAGGGAGGTCAGCACGCTCATGGAAGCTTTGATGGAATCGGGGCTTGCGTTGTAGCAGTCCTCTATCATGGTTATACCGCCTCTGTGTACTATCTTCTGCCTCATGCCTGAAGGTACATAGTCCTCAAGTCCTGCCGTGCACTGCTCGCTTGTGAGACCAAGCGTTCTGCCCACCGCATAGGCGGCAAGGGCATTATAGACATTGTGTCTGCCCACTGCAGGGATCCTTACAGGCACAAACTCGCCCTTCCAGCAGAGTGAAAACTCCATGCCGTCGTCCATCTGGACTATATTTTTTGCCATGCAATCTGCGGCATTGTCGATACCGTAGGTAATAACAGGATTTTCAATTCTGTCCTTTGCGCTCATAAGCATATCATCATCGGCATTAAGGAGCAGCGGTGCATCCTTTTCCATGCCGTCGAGTATTTCAAGCTTTGCCTGAAGGATACCCTCACGGCTTTTAAGATTCTCAATGTGAGCTACGCCGATATTGGTGATTAGTCCGATAGTCGGACGGGCGATCTTTGTGAGAAGTGATATCTCACCGAGATTGTTCATGCCCATTTCAAGAACTGCCGCTGTGTGCTTTTCCTCAAGCTGAAGGCACATACGGGGAAGTCCTATATCGTTATTCAGGTTTCCGAGGGTTGCCAGTACTTCAAATTTTCTGCGAAGCACTGCGGCAACCATTTCCTTTGTGGTGGTCTTACCCACAGAGCCGGTAAGTCCCACAACGGGGATATCCTTTTTTGCTCTGTAATATGCGGCAAGGTCGATGAGCGCACGTCTTGTGTCCTCTACCATTATTACGGGGCAGGAAATTCCCTCGACCTCATGGCTGAGCATCACGCAGGCAGCTCCGCTTTCGGATGCCTGCTTTGCGAAATCATGTCCGTCAAAACGGTCGCCCTTTATTGCTATGTAAAGACAGCCTTCTTTTACGGTTCGGCTGTCGATGGTCACACTCGTATACTGTGCCTCGTCTGTATATGTGCCGCCCGTTGCCTTGGCGGTCTCACTTGCGGTCATCAGCATCATTTCAGTTTCCCTCCGATTCGAGCTTTGCAAATACCTCGGCAAGAACCTCGCGCTCATCGAAGTGATGCTTTGTCTTTCCGATTATCTGATAATCCTCATGTCCCTTGCCTGCAAGAACGATAACGTCATTTTCCTGAGCGTTTCTTACTGCATACTCGATAGCCTCGCGGCGGTTTTCTATGACTACATAAGGTGTGTCATGCTCCTTCACGCCGGGGATTATCTGCTCGATTATGCTCATGGGCTCTTCGGTTCTGGGGTTATCGGAGGTCACTATTACAAAGTCAGCAAGACGGGACGCTGTCTCGCCCATTATAGGTCTCTTGAGAGGGTCTCTGTCGCCGCCGCAGCCGATAAGAATCACCAGCCTGCCCTCTTTCTTCATGACTGCACGCATTGCGGAGAGTATATTTGCAACTCCGTCGGGAGCGTGTGCATAGTCGATAATTACGGTGTAGGACTTGTCGGTGGGATAAACCTCTGCCCTGCCCTTTACGCCGTGGCAGGTGGAAAGAGCCTCAAGCGCCACATGGAAGGGAACTCCCACATTAAGGGCACAGCAGAATGCGGAAAGGGCATTATGAACAGAAAACTCGCCCGGAATGGGAATGCTCGCCTTACCGCTCATGCCCTTGAAGGAAACATCAAAGCTGACTCCGTCTGCACGGTATTCAACATTTGATGCTCTGCATTCGGCATCGGGATTTTCAACACCGTATTTGATGCCTCTCACAGTGTCGGGAAGCTTTATTTTTTTGCACCACTCATCGTCCATATTGATGGATGTTGAGCGGCTCATGTTGAATATACGGCACTTGATGGCAAAATATCTCTCCATTGTACCGTGGACATCAAGATGATCCTGGGTAAGATTTGTAAAGCAGCTTGTTTCAAACCTGAGTCCGTCAACTCTGCCCTGATCGAGCGCCTGAGAGGACACCTCCATGAGACAGAAATCGCACTTTGCGTCTCTCATCTTACCGAATATCTCGTGAAGCTCGAAGGTTGCAGGGGTGGTGTATTCGGTAGGAAGCACCTCGTCGCCTATCATGTTGCAGATGGTTCCGATGAGACCGACCTTGTAGCCGCACTTCTCAAGGAGATTTTTGAGAATATAGGTAGTGGAGGTCTTTCCGTTGGTGCCTGTAACACCTACAAGTCTCAGCTTTGCAAGAGGATTGCCGAACCAGTTTTCACTTATTGCCGCAAATGCACCGAGAGTATCGCGCACCCATATCTGCTGAGGAAGTCCAAGCTCCTTTTCGCAGAGTATTGCCGCCGCACCTGCTTCGGCTGCCGCCTTTGCAAAATCGTGACCGTCGGAACGCATACCCTTTATGCACACGAACATACAGCCCGGAGTTACTTTTCTTGAATCCGATGTAATCCCTGTGATCTCAATGTTTTTAAGGTCAAGCTTTGTGTCACAGCTAAGACCTGCAAGAAGGTTATATAAAAGCATTTTTCTTTCACTGCTTTCTGAGGTATATTGACTTTGCTCATACCCACGGCAGAGACAAAGCCGCCTAACAGAAGAATTATACTATATATTGTTTGGAAACGCAAGGAAAATCAGCACATTTAGTTGATTTCCGCATCAATCGTACAGACCGCCCTCGATAAACTCAACGGTTATGACCGTACCCTGTGCAACTCTCTCGCCTTCCTGAATGGATTGACCCACGACCAGACCTGCGGTGCTGTTGTAGCCTGTACCTGCATATCGGATATTGAGATTGGCGTTCGTTACCGCCTTATTTGCCTGAGAGGGGGACATTCCGGTAAGATCGGGCACCTTTGTCATCTTCAGCCAGGGCTCGGAAGTACCTTCCTCTGCCCCTTCGAGCGCCTCAAGCCTCTCTTCCTCGCTGAGGGCATAAAGCACCACTGTACTGCCCTTGGGCAGGCTCTGTCCTTCTCTGGGTATCTGCGCAATAACAACATCGCCCGAGCCTATTACCCGACTCTTGAGTTCCTTGTCCTTGAGCATGGATTTCGCCTCGTCAATACTGCGTCCCGTTGCGTTGGGTGACTGTACGTCGAGACGTTCAACATCCTGCGTGCTGTAGATAGTATCGATCCCGAGATAAGGAAGCACATTGCTGAGTACGGTACGGCATACGGGAGCCGCAATGGTACCGCCTGTGTGTGCCGCCCCGTTGGGTTCGTCAAGAAGCACCAGCATTACTATTTCGGGCTCATCACTGGGTGCAATGGCACAATAGGAGGCAACATAGGATTTTACGCCTGTTTCTGCCTGCTCCTCGATCTTTTCTGATGTACCTGTCTTTCCGCCGATACGGTACCCTGCGATATAGCCGTTCTTTGCAGTACCGCCGCTTACCGTCTGCTCAAGCATGGAATTTATCTTTTTGGAGGTGCTTTCGGCAATTACCTGTCTCTTTACAGTATCGTCAAAACGCCATGAGATATTTCCGTCGCTGTCAAGTATCTGGCTTACTACATGGGGCTGTACAAGATATCCGCCGTTGGATACTGCCGCTATAGCGGTAATCATCTGTATGGGAGTTATCTTGAAGCTCTGTCCGAAGGAGGATACCGCAAGAGTATCAGATTCCTTCTTGAGAACAGCAAGACTGTGCATGATGCCGCTCGCCTCACCGGGCAGATCTATACCTGTCTTTTCGGTGAGTCCGAAGGCGGTGAAATATTTATAGAAGCTCTCCGCTCCTATCCTGCCCGCAAGCTCCATGAATACGGGGTTGCAGGAGTTCATCATGCCCTTGGTAAGGCTTTCGCTGCCGTGTCCGTAACTGGAAGCACAGCGTATCTTTCTGCCGTTGACCACGGAATATCCACGACAGTAGAAGCTTGAATTCAGTGTTGCGGCACCTTCTTCAAGCGCCGCTGCCATTGTTACGGGCTTGAACACCGAACCTGGCTCATAGGTGTCTGAAATGCACTTGTTTTTCCACTGCTCGTTCTGAGCCTTTGAAAGCGCGGCATTTCTCTCTTTAGGATCACTTATCGCTTCGATCTTTGCCGCTGTACGTTCATCCTGTATCTTTCTGTAGTCCGTCGGGTCGTAATCGGGAATTGTTGACATTGCAAGAATTTCGCCCGTGTGGACATTCATTATAATTCCGCAGGCGCGGTTTCTTACGTCATTATCCCTTACCGCCTGTCTCAGTGCTTCCTCGAGCCAGCTCTGAATATTCTGGTCTATGGTCAGCACAAGACTGCTTCCCTCCTGCGCATCTATCATCTTCTTGTAGCCATAGGGCATGGCGGCATCAGACTTTGCGTCCATTGCCACTATCTGACGTCCCGGCACTCCGCTGAGAATGTCGTTGTACTGGAGTTCAAGACCTGCAGCTCCGACATTTGAATCGTTGGTAAATCCCAGGACCGTGGAGGCAAGACTGCTGTTGGAGCTTGAATAGTAGCGTTCGGTATCCTCTATCATGTAAATTCCGGGGATGACCACTTCGCCTTTTTCATCTGTTGTAAATGCAACGATCGCATCCTTCTGTGTCTTGTCTGCCTTTCCGTTAAGGGAAATGTCTGAGTAATTGAGGGAAAGTCTTTCGTATATGTAATCTTCCTCAAGCCCCAGCACCTCTGCGAGCATCTGTACGACTGCATCCTTATGCTCATCCTTCAGTAAATCTTTCTTTATCCACACCTTCCATGCGGTGCGGCTCTGCACAAGAGTCTGCATATTTGAATCGTATATAGCTCCGCGTCCTGCGGTCACCATTGTGTCCTGAAGCTGCTGCTCAACTGCAAGCTGCTGCCATCTTTCTCTGTCAATAAGCTGATAGAACGCAAGATATCCGAAAAGAATCACAAAAATCCCAAGCATGATAAGCAGCACTGAGGTATTTCTCTTGCGCATTGCAGAATCAGCATATTTCTCGGGCTTCTTGTGTCTTTTCTTTTTAAGTCCGAGCATAACGCGGATATTGTTTCCCCAGTTTTTGCCCAGATTGTCATACCATATGTCAAATGCTTCTATCACGCCACTGATACCGCCGCTTCTTACCGCTCCGCTTCTTTCTTCACGCTCTGCCCTTGCTTCCTCTTCGCTTCTCTCACGGCGGCGGCGTGCCTCACGCTCCTGCTTTTCAGCCATTTCGCGCCAGTCGTTTGACCTCGGTCTTTCCGATGCTGCAGTAGTACGCTTTGCACCGCCTTTTCCCGCAGGTTCCCTGTCGTATCTGCTGCGCGTGCAGGAGGCCGTCCTTCTCCTGTCGTTATCTCTCTCTGACATAATCTCTTCCTTTCCACCAACATCCGAATTTATTCGTTTCCGGCATGATCTGTTCCTCTTTTTATGCAAAATGAGAGCCAAGAATTCAATCTCGACTCTCTGCCCGTACACTATTGTCCGATATTTTCATGCAGACCGAACGGAGCGCCTTTATGTATTTATACTGCCGATTGTGCGCAATTATGTACCGTTCGTTATCAGTGATTCTTCCAGTAGAAGATGGATGATCTGCCCGAGCCGCAATCCTCAAAAACATCTTTATTGTTGAGGCTGAGCCACTCAGTCTGATTATTCTCACGATGCTGCATACCAAGCTCGTTTATAGCATACTGCTCGATAGCCGCATCACTCATCTTGCTTTCAAAGGATATTTTCATAACCTCGTAATCCTGCTCAAGCACGGTAAGTTCGGCAGTCTTGTTCTTGATGTCGTGATTGATGTCATTTATCTTCTGCTGATTTGCAACCATCAGACCCAGAAGTGCAATGAACATTACAGCGGCGATCAGCACAAGAGCCACCTGGAATTTTCCGTACTTATCAACAATTGTAAGAGGCTGGTTCTTTTTTCTTCCCTGTTCCGCCTGCTTTTCGCGGTTTTTCTTCATTTTTTCCTGACGGTTTGCTTCTTTTCTCTTTCTGTCTCGCTCCGCGCGTGCCTCATCCACTTCAAACAGAGCAAAATCAAGCTCTTCAGCCATTGTTCCCTTCACATAGTATTCTCTCGAATGCTGCATTCCTTTAAATCTCCCTTCATAATCGTTCCCCGTCCACAATTGACCTAAACCTCATCTCGAGGAGTTATGTCAATTATATTACGGTAAACTAATTATGTCAATATGTATTCTCATTTATTTTAATTTTTTACAAACTCTGAGTTTACTGCTTCTGCTTCTGGGATTCTCACTGAGTTCTTCCTGCGAGGGTGCGACAGGCTTGCGTGTTACAAGCTCTGCACGAGGTGTATTTCCGCACACGCAGACAGGAAAATCACTCGGGCAGGTACAGCCCTTACACCAGTCAGCCATACGGCGCTTGACTATTCTGTCTTCAAGGGAATGGAAAGTTATTATTGCAAGCCTTCCATTTTCTCTGAGCAGCTCAAACGCTGAATCCATCCCTCTCTCAAGCACGCCCAGCTCATCATTGACTGCTATTCTCAGCGCCTGAAAAACACGTCTTGCAGGGTGACCGTCACGTCGTGCCGCGGCAGGTACTGCGTCCCTTATTATGTCTGCTAACTGCAATGTAGTGAGAATAGGAGAATTTTCTCTCACTTCGCATATTTTCTTTGCTATCTTTACGGAGAATTTTTCCTCTCCGTACTTTGTAAATATCTCCGCCAGCTTCTGCCACGAAAGCTCGGCTACAAGATCTGCGGCACTCTGACCGCTCTGACTCATGCGCATATCCAAAGGCGCATCATTATGATAGGAGAAGCCGCGCTCGGCACAGTCAAGCTGATGGGATGAAACTCCGATATCCATCAGGACCCCGTCGCAGGACTCATAGCCTGCTTCGCTGAGAGTTGCCGCTATATGTTCAAAATTCGAGCGCACTATCTTAACGCGCTTATCATTTTCAAATCTCTTTGTTACCGTCGCTATTGCATCGGGATCCTGATCCACGCACACAAGCCTTCCCTTTTCGGAAAGCCGCGAAAGTATTGCCGCACTGTGTCCGCCGCCCCCTGCGGTTCCGTCAACATAGACTCCGTGGGGATCATGAACAAGATTTTCAATTGTCTCCTCAAGGAGGACAGGACGGTGAGAAAAATTTATATTTTCACTCATATTATCAACCAACGTTTAGACATTCAGATTTGCAAGCATCTGCTTTTCTCTTTCCGGTGTAAGTGCAGGATTGTCAAGATCGTATTTTTCAGGATTCCAGAACTCGACACAATCAAGCATTCCAACTATTTTCACCTTGTCGGTTATCATGGCATGGGCTCTGAGCGCTTCATTAAGCATTACTCGTCCCTGCGAATCCATCTCGAGGAACATGGCGCCTGCGCAGATGGCTCTCTTTATATCATCGGCTTCGGCATTCGCTTCGTTGAACGCGTTGACATAACGCGTCCAGTTAGCTAAGGTGTGCGCTCTGATGCTTCCGTTGGCTCTTCTTGTGACAACAAACTCGGAACCCAAGTCAGCACGGTACTTTGCAGGTATGAACACCCTGCCCTTTGAGTCAACATTGTGTATATACTCACCGATAAGCATTTAGCGCACCCCCTTTCTCAAATTCGCCTCAAAACCGTTAAAATCGCTTCCATTTTGGAACACGCCGCTCCATTTCACTGTTACGGCAATGCACATCCACTTGTCATTCACTCCATTTTACACCACTACGCTGTTTATTATACCCACTTTACCTATAAATTGCAACACTTTAATCTCTGCAATATTATGTAAATATTATAGTATTTTTATGGACATTTCCGCCCGCTTACATCATTTGTACACGCAAAAGCA
>JAZSJQ010000063.1:0-3818 GCA_045534445.1 Acutalibacteraceae bacterium | reverse complement strand
AAGGGTGCTCATGAAATCCTCAACCATAATTTTGGCGGTTACTTCAAGTTCAGCATCACTTGTATCATCGGCAATATCCCACTCTGCACCATCGTTGTTCTCACGATAGCTTTCCTGCCATGCTTCAAGGGAGATTATCGGATGTGCTGTGCGTGTGTGATACCACTTTCGATAGAAGTCGGTCTTTCTGTTGCTGTGACAGGTATCGAAATCCTCAAAACACCGATGTTGCTCTGCAACCTCAATCACATCGTCCATACCGTTCTTTCGCATCACCTGCGGAACCAGCCACTTGAAGATCATATCGACAATCTCAAGCGGTGTGTATCCGTACTCTTCATCGGGCGGTGTTGTGCGGTAGAGGTCAACTACCGTCGGCAAGGCATTGACGTGAATCATCTCATCTATCCAATACGATGGGCAGTGAGCATACCGCCATGACGGCTCATAGCCTGAATACGCCTCTCTTGGTGCATTGAGTCCCATATACGGCCAAACCATATATGCGTAGGCATCAATGATGCACTGGGCGAACAGATCGCTTTCAACTGTTTCGATGGCATCCCAGCTGCAGACAACCTGCCTGATGTTCCTCGGTATGCTGTTCAGCTTCTGGCCACACTTGTCGAGTATCTCTTTGGGTATGAAGTAGTACGCCGACAGATACTCTGAGTTGACAAAGTCCGTAATTTCACCGTTTTTGCGTCTGATTTTTAACGGCATTTTACATTTCTCCTTTCCGAGAGAAGTTCTCTCTATTTATTTACGACAATAAAGCTTGCATAATGTTCCTTGCAAGCCATAATGTTTTTGTTAGCGATGCAACATTTATTGAGCTGTGTCGCGGATAATTTTGTTGATTTTTATCTGTAATTGTTATATAATATGTTTATCAAAAAAAGGAGGATGGATATGGGATTATTTGACAAAATAGTAAAGGGTATCAAGGAAGAAATCAAATCGGGGATTGCCGAGCTTCTTGATCCGGATACCGGAGAATCAACCGAAGCAGTCTCAGTTTCGTATGGGACACCGCAGACCGCTTACAGAGAAACTGAAACTTACACACAAATATACAATACCGGCGACGATCATTTTGCAGCTATTATTTCGGATGAGAAATTTCCGGGATATTCCATTGAACATTCAATTCACGCAAGTGTATTTGACGCTTCTGCTCATCAGAAATGCTATCCAATTACCTATCTCTTCCGCAAGAATGGCACACCTGTTCTTGCCGTACTGGTTATGAACCGTAATCAGAGCAGAGCCATGATCGCTGTAGGCACCTACCGTGTTCTTGATGCAAACGGAATACCGTATATTCGATTCTATAAAGGCATGGAGAACCGTGAGGACTATGTTATAAACAGAATCAGGGAAAATCTTTCCTGATTCCCCAATAATGCAAAAAACAGAGAGAAACGCATTGTGCGCCTGCGATGAACCCAGCACAGACTTTTTTACGCTTTGCAGGCAGCTTGTCTGTGTACGGTTTGGTATCGCTAATTTGCGATGTTAAATTGTTTTCTCTCTGTTTTTTTATGGAGTTTTTTATGAATATACTTGAGCGTCTGTCACAACGATTAGAATGGGAGCAGTACTACGACCATAAACTTCAACAGGGAAATATGTCCGAAAAGGACGCGAAGGACCTTTACAGCTTTATTGCAAACGAGGAATATCTGCCTGTAGTTCAACGGATTTATCGTGAAGAGCCTTTCCCAGCCCCAAAGAAGAAGCTGATAGGCAAGGCAGGGGTAAAGAAAAAGAGGGTAGTATATACCTATGGCAGAGAAGAAAACTACATATTAAAACTGGTTGCTTTTCTGCTGCGGAAATACGATAGTATTTTTGCGCCGAATCTTTACTCCTTCAGAAAGAACACAGGGGTAAAGGCCGCAATAAACGAGCTGCTCAAGGTAAAAGATTTGGGCAGCCGATATGTATATAAGGTTGATATAAGTGATTATTTCAATTCCGTGGATATTGAAATGCTGATGCCAGAGCTTTGTAAGGTGTTAAGTGACGAGCCTGAGCTGTTCGGATTTATCCGTAGTTTGCTTGAGTACCCTTATGCTGAAATCGACGGAGAGCTTGTAAGAGAAAGAAAAGGGATAATGGCAGGAGTGCCGATATCCGGTTTCCTTGCAAATTTGTATCTCCGTGATATGGACAGCTTCTTTTACGAGCGTAATATACCGTATATGAGATATTCGGACGATATAATTGTTTTTGCAAAGACAGAGGAAGAACTGCATAGCTATATTGAACTCATCAAAAAGATTCTTGCTGACCGCAGACTGCAGGTCAACGAAGCAAAAGAAATAATATCACAGCCGGGAGAGCAGTGGTCGTTTCTTGGCTTTTCGTTTTTGAACGGTGTAATAGACATCTGTCCGGTCTCTCTTGGAAAGCTAAAGGCAAAAATGCGCCGTAAGACCCATGCCCTGGCACGGTGGGCGTCGAGAAAGGGTGTTCCGGGGCAAGCTGCAGCCCGTGCATTTGTAAAGCGCTTCAATGCAAAGCTCTATGATAATCCCGTTTACAGCGAGCTTACATGGTCGCGGTGGTTTTTCCCTGTTATTAACACCGACAGAACCCTTGCGGAGATTGACACCTATATGCAGGAATGTATCCGCTATCTTGCTACCGGGAAACGCACCAAGGCGAGGTTTAATTTCAGATATGATGAAATTAAGGCTTTAGGCTACAGAAGTCTTGTTAATGAATACTACAAGCAAAAGAATAATGAATGAAAGCAGCCTCTGAAAATTTCAGGGGCTGCTTGGCTCATTAAATCAGAAGTCGGTATATCCGAACTCTTCGGAATATCCGCAGATGGTGTTGTCGAGATATTCGCCCTCAACCTTGAAGCGTATCGCATTCCAACCATATGCTTCTATGTATGTATTGGCTATGGCCTGCAAAATGAGATGGCCATGTTCAAAATCCTCCAGTAACAGCAGGTCATCGGAAAAATCGAGAACAACAACGCCGTTGCGCCCTTTGATTGTTTCGCTTCCGAGAAAACTGCAAGAGGTGGGGATCGCTTCATTCAGCTGTTTGAGAGCCTTCCAGACGTGCCATTTTGAATTGCTTTCGATGGTCATTTCTCTGGGGAATACCTCACCTGTATTACTGACCCAGAAAATCTCAGCCATAAACTCCGAGGAGGCCGTTGCGGTTGTCGTTGTGGTTGTCGCCTTGGTGGTTGTAGTTTTGATGGTTGTAGTTTTGGTGGTTGTAGTCGTAGTTTCAGGGGCGGCAGAGTCGGAAACATTATCGGGAGCTTGATTTCCATCAACAAAAAGACGGTCGATCTCAACCAGAGTTATTCCGCCGTCTCTGCCGTTATAGCCTATTGCGTACATATAGGTAGTGCCGAGTGCGGTATATACTACCGCATCGGTGGGGAATCCCTCGGGCACAGTGCGGCGGAAATTTATCGCTTCATTTGGAGCTATTTTTTCGGCGTCAAACAGATGAATGCCATTGGTTGTCCATTTTTCAATATTGGGGTAAAGCTCAACTATATAAAAATCGGTCATTTCTGCTTCGCACCAGAAAATGTAATTCTCATACTCATCACCGCCGAATGAATAAATAAGGCCAAATTTTGACATAAGCTCATCGGTTGCAATATCGGCGTGAAGCTCTCCGCTGACAACCGGCTGCTGAGGCAGTGATAAATCTTCCTCGGGCTTGCTTTCTGCTGTTGTTGTGCAGCCAACGATGGACAGCAGTATGATAATACAGAGAATAAGCGAAGTAATAGATTTGCGGATTGTCCTCATATTGATTTCTCCTTGACAACA
>JAZSJQ010000095.1:0-15319 GCA_045534445.1 Acutalibacteraceae bacterium | reverse complement strand
CGACAGCCGAAAGTGTCATAGTGGGTTACGCACTTTGACAAAAGCTGCGTAACCGTTCCCCGATACCGAGGAGGTGAATTAAGACGGCGAGAAAGAATATGAGCGTAGCAAGGGTTGCAAAGCTGTCCGCCGGCAATGTCGGAAAGACCGAACGGCACAACGAGCGCAAGAACACAAGCTATGAGAATGTAAATGTAGAGCCGGAACGCATACCCCTTAACATCAGCTTCAAGTCTGCAGGTGATATGACCTACAACGAGTATTTCGATAGCCTGCTTGCCGAGGGCAAAATCTCAGTCCGAGGTCTGAAAGCCGATGCCACGCATTTCAATGAGATGATTATTGATGTGAATACAGAATACTTTGAGGAACACGGCGGCTATGAGTTCGCCAAGAAGTTCTATGAGGAGGCTTACCGTTTCTGCTGTGACTTCTACGGTGAGGAGTGCATAGTGTCGGCGGTAATGCACGCCGATGAAATCAACAGAGAGGTTACCGACCGGCTCGGACGGAGCGTATATCATTACCATCTTCATGTGGTAGCAATCCCAACCGTTGAGAAAGAAATCAGATGGTCAGCAAGATGCAAGGATGAAAGCCTGCGAGGAAAGGTAAAGGCGGTTATCCGTCAGGTTTCCCATTCAAAAAAGTGGGTAAGCGATGTACCTATGACCGATGAAAGCGGAGCTCCGGTATTCAACGCTTCGGGTAAGCCTGTGTTCGTCAAGTCATACAGTGTCCTTCAGGACAGGCTCTTCGAGCACATGAGGGAGGCTGGCTTCACGGACTTCGAGCGTGGAGTGAGAGGCAGTACAGCGGAGCATCTGACCAGCCTGCAATATCAGATTGCAAAGGATATGGAAAGGCTCAATGCCATCGACCGAAAGGTTGCCGATACAGAGGAGCGGCTTGCACAGGTAGAAGTCGAATACGCCGAGCAAGCTGAAATCCACAAGACCTATTCGGAGATTGATGACGCAGGCAAAAAGAGCCTTGGCAGATATGTAATGTCGAAGGAGGATTACAGAGATCTAACCGCCCTTGCAAAAGAGGGTATTGCATCTCGTGGCAGAATCGGTGCTCTGCAAAGAGATGTCAGCAATGCTCAGGAGCAAAACTGGAGCCTGCGTTCACAGCTTCGCCGGTTGGAGGAGCGGTATGCAGAAATGGATCGGGAGTATCGTTCTCTGTTCAACCGACACAACTCATTAGCGGAAGCCTGCACACCGTTCCTTGAAGCAATGGAAATCTGCGGTCAGGCGGTCATGGAGTTCATTTTAGGGGTATTACCCAAGGAGGAGGGAAGAAACGCCGACAGCGGCATAAAAGCAACGGAAAACACACCAAAACAAACGCCAAAAGATAAGAGGCCAAGATGAAGAGTTCTCTTCGATGAGACACTCTGACTTCTTGACCTCTTGCTTTTTGTGGGAAAGGAGGCACCCAAGTGGCAAAGGAAATTACCTGCAGTATCGTAAAGCGCATATCGGTTCTGTCGGAGAATGACCGTGGCTACTCAAAGCAGGTCAATCTCGTTTCGTGGAACGGAGCCAAGGCAAAGCTCGATATCCGCACATGGTCACCCGACAACGAGAAAAGTCTGAAAGGCATATCCCTTGATGACAGCGAGGCAAGAAAGCTGTACGAAGCTCTCGCACGAATCTACGCAAACAACTAATCAACTAAACCTAATAACGAAAGGAAAAGCATTATGAATAAAACCAACGAAAGAAAGTACGAAATTACCATCAACAAGGCAGACACTCCCAACAGCAAGTACACCCACAAGACCGGCTATGGACTTATGATTCACGGTCCTATTGGCAGCAGAGAATCCAGCCGTGAGTATATCTTCCTCGCCAAGAGCGAGCTGGTTTGCCTTGCCAAGGCGGTCAAAACCATGAACAGCGAGAGAATCTGCTACTCCGACAAGCTCAGACGCAAGTATCTCTCCGGCGTTGATTGCGATGGCATATCCGCAGAAAGAACATTCTCCGATGACAAGGGCAGATTCAGCATCAAGGTCGAGGTCAAGGACGACAAGATTCGTACCGGCGTAATCTACGGTAAGATTTATCGTGTGACCTTTATCTACACCAATGCGTTCGGTGAGCAGGATGAGGTACGCTATGTTCTTCGTGAGAGGGATTTCATCGCCCTTGGTACGGAGGCCTGTGCCGCCCTCGAAGCTGATATGATGTGACATCACAGTGGGGTAATATCTGCTTAAAAGTGACAGAACGATAATCAAGCAATCAATTTTCGGGGGCGATTCCGTTGGGAGTTGCCCCCTTATCTTATTGGGAGGAGTTTTCCATGGAAGCAGTAATAAATGATAAAAAACCTCATTCTCCATTTTTCCAGAGGCACAATACTATCTTCAAAATCAATATTCGGAGTGCGGAGAAAAGTGCAGAAAACCTTGAAAACAGGCTAAAAAAGCTGATTCTTCGTGAAGCTGAAAGTGAGGCGAATTTTGATAATGAAGAATAATTGAAAAAAGTCTTGACTTTTTTGCCGTCAAGGGTTAACATGAATGAGTACTGATAAAAAACACATACTAAACGCAAAAAGAGAGGAGGTCGGAAAGTTGAAAAATGGCTTAACTATGGGGATTACGGCGCTTTATGAAAGACTGTCACGAGACGACGAGCAACTTGGAGAATCCAATTCCATCTCAAATCAGAAGCACTTCCTTGAAGAATACGCACGCAACAATGGCTTTGGGAATATTCGCCATTATACCGACGACGGATACACCGGAACCAATTTCAACCGTCCGGCTTTTACTGAAATGCTTGCCGAAGTTGAAAGGGGAACTATCAGCGTAATCATTGTCAAGGACATGAGCCGCTTCGGCAGAAACTATCTTGAGGTCGGTTATTACACCGAAGTTTTATTTCCAAATAAGAAAGTTCGATTCATAGCGATTAACAACGCTATCGACAGTATAAATCCATCAGACAACGACTTCACCCCTTTCCTCAACATAATGAACGAGTGGTACGCCAAGGATACCAGCCGGAAGATAAAGGCTATATTCAAGCAGCGTATGGAGGATGGCAAAAGAGTATCAGGCAGTATTCCATATGGATACAGACGCATTGGCGAGGACAAGCAAACGCTTCATATTGACCCACCTGCTGCGGCAGTAGTCAAGCGAATATTTGATATGGCCTGTGAGGGTAAATCGCCTACAGCAATCGCTGAAATTCTAACAGAAGAAAAGGTGCTGATTCCCTCCGCATATGCCAAGGAGTTCAATCCAACCAATTTCCATGGCGAGAAGTATTCTGATAAGTACAGATGGAGCGGTAATACAGTTGGAGAGATATTGATAAGGCAGGAATATCTTGGTCACACCGTGCTTGGGAAATGGGCTCGTGAGAGCTTCAAAACAAAATCCAAGCGTAAAAAATCAGAGGACGAATATCTTGTGTTTCCTAATACACACGAGGCAATCATTAATCAGGATGTATGGGATATGGTTCAGAAGCTTCGTGTGAGAAAGCCGAGGAAATTAAGCAACGGCAAGCCAACACATCGTCTTTCCGGCTTTGTTTACTGCGCAGACTGTGGAGCAAGGCTTTCGTATTCATGCTCTCAGTACAGGATAGAGCAAGGGCAGCCTTTGCGTGATTCGGACCAGACCTTTCAATGCAGCACCTATCGAAACCATCAGGCGAATAAACGATGTGAATCGCACAGTATAACGGCATCTGCGTTGGAGGAGGCAATACGCTGTGCAATTAAGACCGTAATGCAGGCTGTTCTTGAGGATGAAGAAGCCTTTATCCGGCAGGTAATGAGCGAATGGAAAAACCATCATTCCAAGACTGCGTCTGCAGCGATAGATGAGCTCAAACGAGCAGAGGCACGGCTGGCACAGCTTGACGAGCTGATTATGGGCGTATATGAAAAAAGCCAATCCGGCGTTATACCGGAAAGGCAGGTTGCTCGACTCATCAATCAGTATGACGGAGAGCAGGTGAAGATTGAGGAGCGTATATCAGAACTTAGAAAGATCATCGGATTCGAAGAAGCCGCAAAAGTAAATCCAAGCAGATTTATTTCCCTTGTTAAGAAGTATAAGGACTGCACCGAAGTGACGGATGCTATGCTCCGTGAGTTCATCGAACGCATTGAGGTTCACAAGATAAGCCTGCGCCACAGAGGCCTAAAAGTACAGAACATTGATGTCTACTTCTGCCATGTAGGAAAGGTGCTTCAAAACGAGGAAATCAGCGAGGAGGAGTTCATCGCCTACGCAGAGGCTGTTTCTGCGGAGAGAAAAAGAGCATCAGCCAGAAAGTCGGGTAAAGTACGCCGAGAAAAGGCGAAAGAGGAACGAATGACCGAAAACGATGGTCATTTGTATCCGCAAAAGCCCTGCGCTCACTGTGGCGGTCAGTTCTGGCCAAACAACAATAGGCAGATTTATTGCTCAAGAGAGTGCGGATATGAAGCATATCAGGCTCGAATTAAAGAGAAGCGGTTTGAGGAAAAGGGAGACCATACCTTCCGGCAGAAGAACTGCACCGTATGCGGAAGTCCGTTCTGGCCGTCCAACGGTCAGGAGGTCATGTGCTCCGAAGAGTGCAAGAGCAAACACCGAAGAGAAAAACAGCTTGTCTATTACCACGAACATGTATCAGAGAAACAGAAAGCCAAGACGCAAGCCGAACGGGAGCGTCTGATGGAAGAAAACGAAGGTCACCTTATTCCAAAACGTATCTGCGAATACTGCGGAGAGGAATACTGGCCTACGATGCACCATCAGAAGTATTGCTGTGAGGACTGCGGCAAAAAGGCGTACGAGCGTATGGATAAGGGCAGAGATCCGGCAGAAAAAGAGGGGCACAAGTTCTACAAGCGAGTATGCATGATTTGCGGAGAGGAGTTCTGGCCTAACGGCTCAAACAGCATAACCTGTTCTCCCGAATGTCAGAAGGAGCGGATAAGTCAGCGGGATAAGCAGGCGTACAGAGCGAAGCAGGCTGTTCAGACAGCGGTACCTTGATTCTCAGCATAGCAAGGAATCAAGAGGTCAATAAGTCAGAGGGTCTCGTCGAAGAGGCTCTAAATAATGCAAAGGAGATTCGATTATGGAAATCAACTACGAAAAGGCGATTATTCATCAGTGTGTAGGCAACGAGGAAAGAGATACAGACGTGCTGCTTCCTGTTCTGGATGAAGTTGCAGCTACACCACTTGGTATATGGGGGCAACGCCACCTTCACTTTATCAGAGAGCATAGAAAGGCGATGTTTGTTAGCTTGTTATGTGCCAGAACATTGAATAGTTACCTTGCTGATGTAGAGGACCAGGCGCATACGCTCTTCTCTCGGTTGGTAAATGACATGGCACAGAACGAAGGCGTAACCGAACAACTCAAGGCGGATAACCAAATGAAATGGATTGCTCTGATGAACAACATCCGCAGCAGGGCAACCGAGATTGTGAATTCTGAACTGATTTTCAAATAGAGGATTTCCCAAAATCACATAGGCAATGTAAGACAAACAAGACCGCATGGTATATAAGTCCAGGCGGTCTTGTTAAATAAAATATACAGTCATTCCTTAACTACAATCTCACACCCATCAGTCAGCACTCCGTCATACACAACAAGCCGATCTCCGGCAGAGAGCCCTACCAACACAGCGGTGTAATAATCGGAGAAATAATCTTCGTAATACATCGGCTCAACTTTACACGCAAAATAGCGTGTTTCGCCGTATACCTCTTTTGGCACAGCTATGAAAATATCATTACTGAGCGCCTCATTGGGGATTCCGATGGCACGGCGCAGAGTGGAATATTCTACGCCCTGTTCGTCATAGAAAACGCATACGAAATCCTGCTTGCTGATATCTATTGTTTCAACGTGTGGAAGATTACTGTTATGTATTGAGCGAGCGGAGAATGTAAGCACCGTCATCAGTCCAAAGAACAGAACGGTGGCTATTGTAATAATTCTTTTCATTATACCCCTCTCAAGACAATCCCTGTTTCACCGACTTGTTGAAATATCCATACGCCAGCAGCATGGGGACCATAGAAATCACGGCGGCAGGAAACAGGATAATATTTCCGTAAACGGAAGCCTCGTTAATAAACACGGATAATGGCATCAGTTCTTCATCTTTAAGAAACATCATCGGCTGCTCCAGCATATTCCACGTTTCAGCCATAGAAAGAATGGCAACCGAAATAAGGCATGGTTTTATCTGGGGCAGCACGCCTGTGAGGATAATTCTGACAACAGAATTGCTCTCAAGCCGGACCGCCTCCATAACCGATGTATCAATATTGCGCATGTACTGGATCAGAATGACAACGGACGCAGGAGCGAATATCATTGGCAGAATAATTGCCCCTCTTGTGTCCAGCAGGTTCATATCACGAAGACCTATATACACGGGCAGTAAGGTTACCTGAAGCGGCATCATCATAAGCACGATATAGAAGAGATACACGGCATTCTTGATTCGCGTTCTCAAATGGTAAAAAGCAAATGCTGCAGGGATAATTACAAGCAGCTGAGCGATGGTTATTATTACCGTGTAGAAAACCGAATTCCAGAAGACGGGGTAAAACGAAAAACAGTTAAACAGCAGTTCTTTGTAGCTTTCAAAACCGAATTGCTCATAGTCAACGGTAAAGGAACAGATTATCGTTAGGAGCAAAGGGAAAGAAAAAAGTATTGCCAACAGCACAATAGCGTAATTGAATATTCTTTTTACCATGAGTATTTCCTCTGAACTTTCAGCATGATAAAGACTATCATCAGTATGATAACGGTATTGATGACGGAGCCGGAGGAAAGTGACTGGTAATCGAGCTTGAGAAAGTTATTATTCATAAAATACTGGAGCGTGTAACTATGTTCGGGTGGATAGTTTGTTCCGTAGTAAAGAAAGCTTTCCTTGTAGATACGGAAGCTGTTGACGATGGACAGCAGAACAGCAAAAAGAATGGAGGGTACAGCGCAAGGAACGGTTACAAATATGTGCCGCAATATGCCGCCCGCACCGTCGAGAGCGGCAGCCTCGTATACTTCCTTTGGAATCAGACTGATCGCTGCCGAGATAAGAATTACGCATATTCCAATATTCTTCCAGAAAAAAAGCAGATAAACAGGAAGTGCCGAATCGATCCCTCCGAAAAGCTCATTCCATATCGGAACAATAGCGGCGGTAGGAATGATCATCGGCAGAATGAAAAAAGCCGAGACGGCATTCACAACCTTTGAGCTGCCGCTTATTGCAACAGAAACAAGCACCGAAAAAACAATTATCAGCGGAACACATATAAGAATAATCAGCAGGCTGTTTTTCAGAGCAAGCAGAAAATAGCTGTTTTGCAGAAGCTCAATATAATTGCGAAAACCGACAAAGGATTTGTCAAACTGACTTTTCACAAAGGAATAATAAAGAACCTTGATGAACGGAAGAATATAAAAGAGAAGTATTCCCAACAAGCTGGGTACGATGCACAGTATGCACTTTGTCTTCCATTTCATTGAATCAGCGTCCTTTCGCCGGTTATGGGATCGATTTTATAAAGGTGCGAGCCGTCGATTGTTTTTTCAATAAAATAAAGTTCGCCGTCCGATTCAAACAATCCTTCGACCACACGGCTTTTATCCTCCGGACGATAAACAAATGCAGCGTCTGAGTTGTGTATCCCGTTTGACGAGAGGAAATACAGTCGGTCATCTACAAAGCAGAACTGCTGCCCCCAATGCTCAAGTACGATTTCATTTGTTCCCGTCTTGAGATTCAGGCGATGAATATTTCCGTTGTGTTCCTGATAATAGAGGTAATCATCGTACACTGCCGGAAAGAATCCGTAGTCAAGAAGCACCTGCTTTTCCTTGTTTCTTGTGTCGTATGACATAACGCGGCTGTCGTTATCGAGTTCGGTGTATATCAGATGACTGCCGTAAAAATCGACCCACAGCACCATGTTGTCGCTTATCATTTCTTCCTTGCCGTCACGCACGATGTACAGCGCATGATCTTCGCGATGATATACGGTAAATTCGTTTGTGACAGCGAAAAGCAGAACGGGCTTATCGAGGTATACTGTGCAGTCATCGCCGTTATAATCGACAGAATACACCTTGTTGTCAACGGAATTGATAAAGAATATCCTGTCCCCATAAACGTTTATGCTGCGGGGGAATACGCCGGAGAGAACCGTTGAGACCTGACCGTCAGCATTCATCAGGAGATCGCCGTTCGAATTGCTGTACAGCATTCTGACGCTGTTGCTATAAAAGATGCCGTTGCGGTTAATACAGGACATTGTATTGCCGACAGCAAGGTTATCTCCTGTACTGTCAAAGCCTGCAAAGGGTACAGTGCTGTCCACATCGCCTGCCTGTTCGCTGCCGGATACAGCGTAATCTGCATCCGACAGCACAGGAGTATTAGTATTGGAGGACGGAACATTGGACTGACAGCCGCTCAGCGGAGAACAGCACAAAATGAAGCACATGCAGAATATGAGCATTCGTTTTTTCACTTCATCCACTCCTATTCATAAAGGTACATATCTGTTTTTCTTTCGATCTCGGAGATGAAGGTGTCTAGATCGATCTCGCCCTGGCTATATTTCCGATAATCAGCCCAGAACATTTCCTCAGAAGGAGTGAAGTCTATTTCTGCATCGGAATAAATGCCATACAGATCCTCGGCAAGTTGTGTGTCTGAATATGGGTAGATACTCTTATCCCTTAACATATAGGTGTCATTTCGCATGAGCATATATCCGCAATAGGAGCTGATGTACTCGAGGGCGGACGAAAGATTGTCTGAGTTTGAATTGACACACAAATAGATGCACTCGGCACAGTTCGGTTCATTGCCAGAAAGCGACGGAGTTGGTGCGGCACGCAGAACGGAGAAGGTTTCCTCGTAGAACATGGAAAAGCAGTAGGGAGTCAGCACAAATAAATATTCGCCGTAATAATCGGATAGATTGTCGTAAAAAGTAGGCGAGGCAATCCGTGTGTGCAGGCTTTCGGAAGCCATATCATTGCTTTTCAGCATAACACAGGTATCTCTGAAAAGCGGTGTATTATAGCTGATGCTGTCTCCCTGGAAGGCATAGTAACTGTTGTAGCGATGTATGATGTCGTCCTCCGCCTGATAGCCGTTGAGCTGGAAATTATCACGTAGTTCGACTGATCCGTACAGCCTGTCTACCGTGTCAAAAAGGTACTGCCATGTGGCGGCATCATCAAGCACAATATCGTATTTCTCACAGTTTTCCGGATTATAAAGAATACACGGAATATCCACAGCAATGGGTATCATCCATATTTCACCGTTGTTGAATGCCGCCTCCTTAAGATAGGGGAAGCAAGCGTCCAGATATTCCTGAACCATCGGAACATCATTCAGCGGGTAGAAAGCACCCTGCTCTCTGATATTGCGGGAGAACGGCTGCTTTGACGACATCATGCATATATCATAATCACTGTCCTCTGCCAGAATGTTCAAAGCAAACTCATCGTCGCTTATCATCTGCGTATTGATATTGTATCCGCAGCCATAAGGTGTCTCTGAGTATATTTCCGGTGTGCGGAATATGATCTCCTCGTTGCTTTTTACCGCCTCGTCATACTCTGTTCTGAGTACATTCCCTGACACACCGTCCAGCACATAACAGAATCCGTTACAAAACTGCACATCATTGCCCGATACGGCAACCACATTGTGCATGAAGTCGATTTGGGCATCCGGTTCCATCATGCTCACGGAAACAAGTTTTCTGTTTGAAAAATCAGAGAAAACAATGCTGTCAGCGCTTTTGTTATAGTCAAAAGCAAATGTGCCGGATGTGGTATTGTTGTAGGTTTTTTCTGAGAATGTCTTGCTCCAGGTGTTGTAGACAGTGAAATAATATCCTCCGATATCGTCGTATGCATAATACAGGATCTCTGTTTCGCTGTACGGCTTGAGGTTCAGAACGTTGTTGATGCCGATCTCCTCTGTCTCAAACGTCGCAACATCCAGAGAGACCGCCTTTTCACCCATATATACATAATTATCTTCATCACTAAACTTGACGCTCTGTTGGTATGGGTCGAAAAGGTCACTGCGGTAAATAAGATACACCCTGCCGTCAAGTACAGTCATAGCCAGCGGAACAGATATGGAAGGATCAATGGTATAAGCAGTACACTCGTCCGTGTTCAGATTGTAAATCGTAATGGAACTTGCGTTGAGACCATGGGTATAAGAATAGAGTTTTCCGTCGTAGTACGAAAGGTTTGTGTGAAAGCCGTCACCGAAATTCAGCGTATCGACTTGTACGCCGTTGTGGTCATATACTCTGATGTCCGGGTTATTCAGAAAAGAAGCATACAACTTATCATCGTTCACGGTGAAAGAGGCGGCACCAGTCAGATTGTAACTGAATCGGTTGTCAACAAATTCCGCTCTATCAATTATGGCGGTGTTTTCGGCACAGGCTCCCAGCAGTAGTCCTGCTGCGGCTAATACAGCCACCGCAACTATGCTTATCAACAAACCTGCTTTGGATGTTCTTTTGTATTTCATGGCATCCTCCAATCGTTCTTTAAGTCTTGATGCTGCGGATGTCATAGCTGTGGCAAGAGTGATTTTTCTACCCTGATATTTGCTCTTTGCAGCAGATTCTACTATTGCTCGAATATAGGTTTTTCTTTCTGTTTCGGTCATGTTTCTGACTACGTATTCGTCACAGGCGCGCTCACAGGCTTCGTTCAGTTCCCTGCGCAGCATAAGAATCAACGGATTGAACCAGTATACCGCACAGCATAGCTCCATTGCCCATTTAACGAGAATGTCTCCTCGCCGATAATGGGCGGTTTCATGCCGAAGTGTGCTTTGCATCTGCCAGGCAGGCATATTCTGCTCTGGAAGCAGTATGACGGGCTTTATCACACCGATGAGCATGGGAGAATCAACCTCGTCGGTGATAAGTACGGGCAGAGCGGAAGAGTTAGAAACACCTGCCGGACGGCAGTTTTTTGTGATTGCTTGGCGAAATGCCATATATCCTATCACGGAACGTCCGAAACAGATTATTGCCACGACAAGCCATATTCCAAAGAATACCGCAGTCCACGGGGATGTGACACTTTTGCTCTTTTGAGGATTTACAGGCGATACATAATAGGCTTTTCCGAAAGGCTGCTCGTGAGTGTTGGAGTGCGTTGCCAGAGCGTCTGACGGTAGGTCTTCTGTCTGCGGGAGATCTTCTTCCAAAGCAGCTTCGTGAACAGACTGATTACTCTGGTATGATTGATTTCGTTCAACACCGCTGTCGTACACTCTCTGCATCAACGAAAATGTGGGTGAAAATGGGATCAACAGCCGAACAATCACCATGATAAACAGCAGATACACCGCCCATTGAGGAAGCCGTTTTCTCAGCACAGAACGCAGCGACAGCAGAATAAGAAACATAATACTGCCGGTTACTGCAAGGGAGAGGATAGTATAGATGATGTTCATATCCGTACTCCATTTTTACTGCTCATCCTCCGGAGAGAACATTGCACGAAGTTCGGCTATATCCTCAGCGGTAAGATCTTCGCAATCCACCAGTGCTGCGGCGAGGTTTCGAGCACTGCCGCCAAAGAGTCGGTCAATAAGTCTGCGAGTTGTCACACGCCGGTATTCATCACGGGTGATAGTCGGAGTGTAATGGAATACCTCACGCTTTTCCGCATGAACAGCCTCTTTTGTCACCAGACGGGAAAGCAGGGTCTTGGTCATAGAAGCGTCCCAATCGAGTTTGTCTGCCGCCGCAAGACGAAGGTCAGTGACCGTTGCTGTTCCTTTGTCCCAGAGTATCTCCATGAGCTCCAGTTCGGTATCGCTTATCTTTTTTGCTATGTTTTCCACTATAATTCCTCCTTGAATTATCAATGTAAGCAGAGAGTAAACAAATGTTATCTGACAAACATAGTCTACAGCTGTTATCTGCGTTTGTCAAGTTTTTTCTTAATGAACTCTGAATAAGAAATCTTCGCTTTCTCTTTGTCATATGTCTTTTTAGAATTTGTGAATATTGTACCTTATCCCAAAAGATGCAGAGGTATAAAGAAAAGGCCGACAGGCAGAATGCCAATCAACCTTACAGAAGCAAAGAAAACGGGGCGCGATGAGCGCCCCTGCTTAAAAAATAGCCTTATCCATATTTCAATGGCTTACCTGTCGCCAATGCATTAAGCGAATTCTGTGAGCAAAGAGTTGTTTTAATCCGTCCGCTGATTTATTTTCTTTCCCTTATCAGAGGCAATAGACAAGGATGGGACGATATAACACGATACTTGATGTATTCATTATCAATCAGCGGATTATATACTTTTTCGTGTTATAGGCTAGCTTTTTCACGTTTATAAAAGGCTCTGGTCTAAAAGGAAATCAATCACACCAATGTTCAGCACGCCGTTATCGTCGTACCAGCGTTTGCGTATGTCATGCCTGACGATAATTTTCGGGAATGAATCTCCGGTCAGAGAGAAAGGTCTGTTTTCGGTTTCTGCCTTTGCTTCATCGTGCAGAGCGTAAGCGGATTGAATATAAATACGCTTTCCTCCTATGCTGGCAACAAAATCAATCTCTCTCGGTACCGTCACAGTGCGACCTTTGCTGTCCTTGTCGTTGCCATAAACTATTCCCACATCAACCGCACAGCCTCGGATAATAAGATCGTTGTAAATGATGTTCTCCATTATGTGGGTCATTTCCTGCTGGCGAAAACCGATGCGTGCATTTCTCAGTCCGACATCTTCGCAATAATACTTGTTCGGATAGTCAAAGTAATTCTTGCCCTTCACATCCCAGCGCTTACACTCGCTGAACAGGAAAGCGTCTGCGAGATGAGCCATATAGCTCTTGACGGTGTTCTGTGCAACGGTGTCTTCTCCGCTGAGCTTCTGCTTGGTGTTCAGAGTGTTTGCGATATTGGTTGGATTTGTAAGCGAGCCAACAGAGGAACACAACAGGTCAAGAATGGAATCCAGAACATCCTCACGCTTGATTCTCTTGCGCTCTACGATGTCCCTCAAGTATACCTCAGAAAACAGCGACTGCAGATATGACATCTTGGCGGTATCGGTCGGACGGGAAAGAATGAGCGGCATACCGCCGAAGAAAGCGTAGTTATCAAAGGCTTCGTATTTATCGCCGCCAACAGCAGAATAGTATTCGGCAAAACTCAACGGATGCACTCGAATTTCATCACTTCTCCCTCTGAACTCGGTAAGAATATCGGTGGACAGCATCCGGGAGTTGCTGCCGGTTACATATATGTCGAGATTAGAAAGAGAACGCAGGTCGTTAAGCGCATCATAGAAGGTGATACTTCTGCCGTCCTTGTTATAGGGATTGGATACTTCATCGGACATCTGGATCTCATCAATGAACAGGTAATACTGTTCGCTCTTTCCGCCCGCTATTTCGCGTACATATTCAGTAAGCACGAGGGGATTGCGGTACTTGATGTCCCTTGCAAGATCAAGCTCGATGGATATAATTTGCCTCTCTGCGATGCCCTCGCCGAGCAGATAATTGCGAAACAGAGTGTTGAGAAGATAGGACTTTCCGCATCTGCGAATACCGGTAATAACCTTTACCTGACCGTCCCACATGAATGAAATAAGCTGATTCAGATATCTGTCACGTTTAATTTCCATAAATAAATCTCCGTTGAAAACTTGAATGATAAATCATATAACCTTTCAATAAGGATTATGCCTTAAAATCGTGAAAAAATCAAGGGTAAAATATTAGATTCAATATGTTGGTTGAGTTTTGTTTGCCCTTTTGTAGTATACAGCGTCCGCATTTAGGAAGATAATAAGCGCATAGCAAAGCGGTTTTCAAAACGACAGCTTCAAATTTAAGGTCATATGACCTATTTGCTCAAAATCAATGTTCTAAATGCGGACAAGAAATATAATGCTAATATTGTTTGACAGCACTCAAGTTTAACGACTTGGGTGTTTTTTTATTTCCCCCGAAAGCTCAAAGGAGGTGCTGCCTACACAATAACCCACACCGCTTGAAGCACCAGAGCGATCATTCAAGCACTACACTCTCACGCCCAATTCAAAGAAAGGAGAAAAACCAATGACAGAAAAAGAAATCCATCAATGCCCCAAACTGCAAATCATCAAGGCAAGCGAAATCGAGCCGAGGAATATCGAATGGCTGTGGTATCCCTTTATTCCCTTTGGCAAGGTAACGCTTCTGCAAGGAGACCCGGGCGATGGAAAAAGCACCTTTATGCTCACTATTGCCGCTCTGCTTACACGTGGCAAGCCTTTGCCGTTCACCGAGACGGATACCCCTCTTGAGCCAATGAATGTAATCTACCAAACCACCGAAGACGATGCTGATGACACAATCGTTCCTCGTTTCATCAAGGCAGACGGAGACCGTGAGCGGCTGCTGTTCATCAGCGAAAAGGAAGCTCCAATATCCTTTGCTGACGAGCGAATTGCAGAAGCCATCAGACAGACGAATGCACGATTGATTATACTTGATCCACTGTCCTCATATATCGGTAGTTGCCAGATCAACGCCGCCAATGAGGTCAGACCTCGATTCAACTGCCTCATACAGCTTGCAAAGGAAACGAGCTGCGCTATCGTTATCATCAACCACCTCAACAAGATGTTCGGTATCAAGGCTATTTACAGAACGCCCGGTTCCATCGATATTGTCGGCTCGGTGCGAAGCGCTCTTCTCATCGGCAGAAGCAAAGAGAACGAAGACGAGCGTGTTCTTGTTCAGCAGAAGTCGAACCTTGCACCTACGGGTGCCGCCATTGTTTTCTCGGTTGGCGAGGACGGCATTACCTTTATCCGGGAGACCGAACAGACAGCCGACGAACTGCTTTCATCTATGTCCGGCTCCGGACACAGACCCGATGTTAAGACACAGGAGGCTATGCGATTCATCCGTGATATGCTCTCGGATGGTAAAGAACACGAAGCGGCAGAGTGTGAAGCAAGGCTCCGTGGAGCAGGCATAAGCATATCAACAGCAAAGAAAGCAAAGCGGCTGTTGGGTGTTGTGTCGAGCAAACAGCGGTGCTCTTGGACGTGGCAGCTGCCCGATGACGATGAATAAGGGGTCAAGGGGAACCCTGCCCACGACATCTTTGCGGCGACAGCCGAAAGTGTCATAGTGGGTTACGCACTTTGACAAAAGCTGCGTAACCGTTCCCCGATACCGAGGAGGTGAATTAAGACGGCGAGAAAGAATATGAGCGTAGCAAGGGTTGCAAAGCTGTCCGCCGGCAATGT
>JAZSJQ010000051.1:0-22372 GCA_045534445.1 Acutalibacteraceae bacterium | reverse complement strand
GAGATGCGCGGTGACTACAACACTCCCGCTACCTCTCCCTATCGTGACAGACCTATGGAGGAAAGTCTTGATCTCTTTGAGAGAATGAAGAACGGCGAATTCCCCGACGGTAAAATGACACTCCGCGCAAAGATCGATCTTGCTTCCGGCAACTGGAATATGCGCGATCCTGTTATTTACAGAATCAAGCATATGACCCACCACCGCACAGGTGATGAGTGGTGCATCTACCCCATGTACGACTTTGCTCACCCCATCGGTGATGCTCTTGAGCATATCACACATTCTCTCTGCTCCCTCGAGTATGAGGATCACAGACCCCTTTATGATTGGGTATGCGACCATGTTTCCGTCCCCAGCAAGCCCAGACAGATTGAGTTTGCCCGTCTGGCAATCGACTATACAGTTCTTTCCAAGCGTAAGCTGCGCAAAATGATCGAAGACGGTATCGTAGGCGGTTGGGACGACCCCAGAATGCCCACTCTTGCTGCTCTTCGCCGACGTGGCTATACCCCCGATTCCATCAAGAATTTCTGCGAGAGAATCGGTGTTGCAAAGAATTCTTCCACTGTTCAGTGGAGCTTCCTTGAGTTCTGTCTCCGCGAAGACCTTAATGCTCACGCAACCAGAGCAATGGCAGTTCTCAATCCCGTAAAGCTTGTTATCACCAACTATCCCGAGGGACAGACTGAGGAATTTGAGGTTGAAAACAATCCTCAGGACGAAAACGCAGGCACCCGTAAGATCACCTTCAGCCGCGAGCTTTACATCGAAGCTGATGACTTTATGGAAGTCCCTGAAAAGAAATACTTCCGTATGTTCCCCGGCAATCTTGTACGTCTCAAGGGCACTTACATTGTAAAGTGCACAGGCTGCAAAAAAGACGAAAACGGCAATATTGTTGAGGTATATGCTGAATACGACGAATCCACCCGCGGCGGCAACCCTCCCGAGGGCGTAAAGGTCAAGGGTACTATCCACTGGGTCAACTGCGCAGATGCTGTTGATGCTGAGGTTCGACTCTTCGACCGTCTCTTCACCATTCCCTCTCCCGATGCTGCCGATGTTGACTTCATGCAGCATATCAACCCCAACTCCCTCACCACTCTCAAGGGCTGCAAGCTTGAACCCTCCCTCGCCAAAGCAAAACCAGGTGATGGCTTCCAATTCCTCAGACTCGGTTACTTCTGCGTTGATAATGTGGATTCCACTTCCGACCATCTTGTATTCAACCGTTCAGTTGAACTCAAGGACAGCTACGCAAAATAAATATTTTAAGCTCGCCCTTTTCGGGCGAGCTTTTTTCTTTATGCCAATAAAAAAGAGAGGCAAAAGCCTCTCTTTTTTAAGTAAAATTTACTGCATGATGGGTGCATTCTTATCCTTCATGAAAACAATGTGAAGTGCAGTCTCAGCTGCAGAAAGAATGAATACGAGCCAAGCACCGAAGCCGGGGCCTGCGGAAACCTTAGCACCGTAGGATGCAAGATCACCAAGCTCGGACATTGCACCGCCCATAACGATCCATGCAACGATCATGAAAATGAAAGTTATTGCAGCGGGTGCTGCGCAGAGAACGATCTGGGGAATTGCAGGAAGCTTGCCGGGCATAAACAGATTGATAACGCGATAAGCTACAACTGCAACAAGAACAAGAAGAACAAGAATTGCCATGATGGTAAGGAAAGCGCCGCCTTCCATACCTTCCATTGAGTAGTTCTTGTCAAAAATAATCTTGAAAAGGTTGAGGGACTCGCTCTCAGACATTCCCCACATGCTTACCTTGAGGAATACCCATGCAAAGAAGATTGCAATAAAGTAGAATACCCAGATACCCATCTTAATGAACTGCAGAATGTATGCAGGGAACGGAGTCTTTGCAATAGCATTTGCAGGCTGCTGATAGGATTTGATGTTGTCCATAAAGTTGTTGGACTTAGCAGGCTGATACTGGGGCTGATAGGTCTGCTGATAATTCTGAGTCTGTGCCTGAGGCTCTGCAGCACCGTTTATAGGAGCGCCGCAGCCTGCGCAGAATCTGGAATCATCGGAGTTCTGGAAACCGCAATTGGGACAAAACATAAGATACCTCCTAAAATATGTTGTTTTTGTGTTTATATTTTAACATAAGCACATTCATTTTACAACAATTAATCACATATTTTTTGCTTTTATTTATTAATTATTCGCCATGATGTAATCTATTTTACAATGGAATATATGATAAGCAAAAGTCATTTATGCTTTTATGAATTTCAAAATATCGTTATAAACATTTTCCCTGTCAAGCTCATTGAGTATTTCATGACGGTCATCTTCATACAGCTTCATTTCGATATTTTCCATTCCTGCCTTGCTGAACATATTATAAACCTGATTAACGCCTTTTCCCATATCGCCCACAGGGTCCATTGCACCTGATACGAAAAGCACAGGCATAGCTTTATCCATCTTCTTAAGATTCTTCTTTTTTCTTATAAACTTCAGTCCTGTTGCAAGATCCTTATATGCACTGCAGGTGAATATAAATCCGCATCGTCCGTCTGCAACATACTTATTTACTATATTCTTGTCTTTTGTCAGCCAGTCTGACGGGGTTTCCGCCGGCTTAAAGGCTTTATTGTAGCTTCCGAAGGAAAGGCTGTTGATAAGCTTGCTTCTATGCCTCTTTCCGCAGAAGAAGCCAATAAAAGAGGACATTCCTTTAAGCATACCTGCTACAGCTCCGGGAACATTGCCTGTTCCCGAAATTATTACGCCGCTGAGTCCTTGTGCATACTCAGTACATATGTATGTTCTTGTAAGGAAAGATCCCATTGAATGACCGAGTATATAATAAGGCAGGTCGGGATACATCTTTTCAATTTCTTTCCTGACAAGATCCATATCCTCTACAACGTGATTCCAACCGTTTTTCTTCGCAAAATAGCCAAGATCCTTTTCATTTTTTGCAGTCGTACCGTGTCCGAGATGACTGTTTCCTGCAACGATGACCCCATTATTATTCATCCATCTTGCAAAATGATCATAGCGCATTATATGCTCAGCCATACCGTGAGATATCTGAAGCACAGCCTTCGGCTCTTCACATTCCCATATAACGGTGCTAAGACTCTCCCCTTCTACGCATGAAGGTATCCTTACTGTTTTTACAGTTGTCATTTTGTTGCACTCACTTTCATTACAGATTTGTTTATACTTAATTTTATTTTATATCTATCTGCAAATAAATGCAATACCCAAAACGCAGGGCAGCCCAAAATAGCTGTCCTGCGGTCTGATCACTTATTCTTCTTTTCCTTCTTGGTTTTCTTCTTTGCCTTCTTGATCATGAAGTCTTCAAGGTCGACAGTCTCAGGAGGAGATTCCAGCTTCTCCGGATGTCTGAGCATATCATTCATTACTTTGAATGCCTGTGCAAATTCATGGCCGGATGCGATTCTCTCATCCATAACAAGACCTATGGGCATCTGACGTTCAAGCTCAATGGAACCATCTTTTCCCTTTGTGGGGATGTATTCAGAATTACCCATTGTCATAAGCATACTGGTAGTACCAAACTCATAGATATGGTGGAAAATATAATTGGTTCTGATACTTGCAAGGTTGGAGATGGTCATGGATACATGGAAGGGACTTGCGTTGATAATAGACCCGGGAAGCCAGCCGCGCCTGTCAAGCCATTTGAAAAGTCCGACGCCGACATTGACAAGGCCGGGAACAGAAAGCAGGACCTTCATAAGCTTGTCTGTTGAGTTCGAGCCTTCCTGCGCCTTATTATCCGAGATCATCTTGTTCATCTTTTCGTTGACATCGAAGATCGTATCGGTAGGCTCAAAACGAACCTTGGTCATGGTCGATTCAGAATCACCGGGGCGAAGTATAACCATACCGACCCAGATTCCGTCACGGGCATATATTTTTTTATTTACAACAAAACGGTTGAGGAGCTTGTTCTGGGATACAGTTCTTACAAACGCAGCAATAACGAGAGAAAGATGGCTTATATCCACGCCTTCCTTATGCTTTTTCTTAATATAGGTCTGCATCGGTTCGTAGGGAAAGCGAATAGTAATAGCATTCATTGCATCGTATCTCTTATCCATAATATAAGGTACGATCTGATACATCATACTCGCGTTTTTGACTTTTTTGCCGTCTTTTCTGCCCAAAGGAAACACTCCACTCTATATAATAATGCTTATTAAATATAATATATTCTTAATCAGTTTTCAATACTTTTTTAATCTTTTTAATAATTCTCACACAAAAACCCCCGAAGCATAATGCTTCGGGGGTTCAAAACATCAATTATTCAGCATCCTCAGCAGGAGCCTCTTCTACTGCCTCAGCCTCGAGAAGCTGACGGATGGAAAGGCTTACTCTCTTACGATCAAAGTCAATCTCAGTAACAACAGCCTTAACTGTATCACCGACATTAACAACATCTGTGGGAGCATTTACTCTCTGAGTGGAGAGCTGAGAAATATGTACAAGACCATCGATACCGGGAAGAATGTTGACGAATGCACCAAATGCAGGTGTGCCAACAACCTTGGACTCGATAACAGTACCAACAGGATACTTGACCTTCATGATCTCCCAGGGATTGTCCTCCTGCTTTCTGTAGCCGAGGGATACCTTCTTCTTCTCTTCGTCGATCTTCTTGACGTAAACCTCAACAACATCGCCTACGTTTACAACCTCAGAAGGATCGCTGATTCTCTGCCAGGAGAGCTCAGTGATGTGTACAAGTCCGTCTACACCGCCGATATCGACGAATGCACCGTACTTGGTGAGAGAGCGAACGGTACCGGTGTAGATCTTGCCGACCTCAACCTCGGACCAGAACTTCTTCTCTGCGGCTGCGCGCTCACGGCGGGAAGCCTTATTGATGGAACCAACAGCACGTCTGCGGCTGGGTGTTACTTCGAGAAGCTGGAACTGAACCTTCTTCTTGAGAAGATCTTCCATGGAATCATTACGGGACATGGTTGCCTGAGAAGCAGGAACGAAAATGCGTACGCCCTTGTAGGAAACAACTACGCCGCCCTTGTTGACCTCGGTAACAACACCTTCAAAGGTAACGGGCTCCTTCTCTTCTTCCTTTACTTCCTCAACTGCTTCTTCGACAGTCTCGTTCTCAGCTGCATCAAGAGTATCTTCTTCGTCATCGAAGCGGCGTCTCTTTCTCTCAACGATCTTGGGAGCTGCTGCCTTGATCTCGTCCCATGCCTTGGCGGAATCGAGAAGCTTCTTGGAGAGGTAGATGTAACCCTCCTGGTCGTTGGTGCGCATGATCATAAGCTCAAGCTCATCGCCGACCTTTACAACGTCACTCGTTGTAAGGTTGGGATCATCGGTAAGATCCTCAAGCATAACGATACCGGACTGCTTTCTTCCAACATCTACATAGATTTCGTTGGGTGCAATACGTACAACGGTTCCGTTGACTACCTTTCCATTAGTATTCGACTGCTTAAAGGATTCCTCCAGCATAGCCTCAAAGTTTTCTGTCATGATCTCGCTCACGGTTAAAACTACCTCCTTAATTACGTCCGCCGGAGTTGATGCTCCAGCCGTTATTCCTATCCTTTCAGCTTTTAATACTTCTTCGGTGGGAATCTCGGATGCTGTCTCAATTGCGTAACTGCTGCAGCAATCACTGCAAATCTTGAACAGCTTCTGGGTGTTAGAACTGTTTTTGCCTCCGATAATGATCATAAGATCACTCTCGCGAGCCAGTTCCATCGCCTCCTGCTGACGGCTCAACGTTGCACTGCAAATTGTATCATAAACTGAAGCGTTTGTACATACCTTTTTTAAAATTTGAATGCAATTTTGCCAAATTTGTGTATTATATGTTGTCTGTGCCACTACACAGACATTTTCTTTTGCTAAATATGTGCGTGAATGCAAAAGATTTTCGAGTTCATCCTCATTTGAAAATATAAAGACCTCGCCCTTGCAATGTCCTTTTATTCCAAGAACCTCGGGATGCTTTGAGTCACCTGCAATCAGCACAGGCATACCTTTATCCGATGCCTCAGCAACAATCTTATGTATTTTTGCAACAAAGGGACAGGTGGCATCCATATATCTTATCCCATTGTTTCTTATCTCGTCATAAACCGACAGGGATACCCCGTGGGAACGTATGACAAGCACGCCGTCGGCTGTAATGTCGCACGGATTATCGATAGAGCTTACTCCTGCTTTTTCAAGTCGCTCCACAACCTGAGCATTGTGGATTATGGGACCGAGAGTAAAAACCTTTTCTCCCTTTCGCACAAGCTCTTCAACGGACTTCACAGCACGATTGACACCGAAACAGAAGCCTGCTGTCTTAGCTAATCTGACCATGCCGTCACCTCAGCTTATTTTCTGTGTGATAGTATTGACAACAGCATTCACAGCCTGCTCGATAGTCATCTCCGTAGTGTCGATAAGCACTGCATCGGGTGCCTGCTTCAGAGGAGCAATCGCCCTGTTGGAATCGTTGTAGTCACGAGTCTTGATATCTTCAAGAATTTCTTCGTACACGACCTTTTTTCCGCGCTCTGTAAGCTCATTGTAACGTCTCGTTGCACGCTCCTCAGCAGAAGCGGTCAGGAAAATCTTGACCTGTGCCTTGGGAAGAACAACTGTACCGATATCTCTTCCGTCCATTATTACATTGTTATAGGAAGCAGTGTCCTGCTGAAGTCTGAAAAGAAGCTCTCGAACCTTAGGATATGCGGAGACAGTGGACGCCGCCATGGATACCTCAGGCGTTCTGATTACTCTTGACACATTTTCTCCGCATAGGTATACTCTCTGCTCTCCGTCAGCATACTTGAGTTCAACTTCTATCATGGGCAGTACAGATACTACCTTTGCACTGTCGTCAGGGTCGATATGTCTCTGCAGTATAAAAAGCGCAACTGCTCTGTAGAGAGCACCTGTGTCAACATAGATATAGCCAAGCCTTCTCGCGGCTTCTCTTGCAATAGTACTTTTACCTGCTCCTGCAGGTCCGTCAATAGCAACATTTATCATATTAGTATGGCTCCTTAGCTGAATTTTTACCGGCAGAAACACCGGTTGAAAATGCAATCTGAAGATTGAATCCGCCTGTATAGGCATCAACATCAATTATTTCTCCTGCAAAGTATAATCCCTTTACAAGTTTTGATTGCATTGTTTTAGGGTCAATTTCCTTTACTGAAACCCCTCCCGAGGTTATTATCGCTTCATTTATATCACGAAAACCGATTGCTGTAAATACAAAACGCTTCAAAAGAGCAATTATCGACTTTCTCTGCTCATGAGTGATTGAATGAAGCTTTGTATTCGACGGTATTTTACTTCGTTCAACAAAAATCCCGATAAGCTCTCTGGGCATAAGCGCGCGAAGCGCATCACCGTACAGCTTATTTGTATCTTTTGCAAAATCACGCAGAAGCCTTGCATCAAGCTGCTTTTCATCAAGGGCGGGTTTAAGATCAACAGCGAAAATATAACGTTTCTGTTTGTCAAAATCCATGTGGCAGCTTGCGCTTAACACCATCGCGCCTGTAAGTCCGTACGGTGCAAAAGTCATTTCTCCGAAATCCGAGTAAATCAGCTTTCTGTTTTCTGTTTCTACCCTCAGCGCTACATTTCGAAGCGTAAGCTCATCTGCTCTTGCGCACTCACTACCCTCACATAAAACAGGTACAAGAGAGGGCTTCGGCTGTACGATAGTATGTCCGAGATTTTTTGCAAGTTCATAGCCACTGCCATCAGAACCTGTTGCCTTATATGAGCAACCACCCGATGCAAGAATGCAGGCATCGCAGCTGTAATCTGTCCCATTTGCGATGACTTTTGTCACTGCGCCGTTTTCTATGCATATTTCGCTGACATTTGCTCTTATGAACTTTATATTTTCTCTTTTACAGGCGGCAATAAGAGCATTGTTGATATCAGAAGACCTATCGGAAACGGGAAAGACCCTCTTGCCCCTCTCCGTCTTCAGTCTGACGCCTTCTTTTTCAAAAAAATTCATGGTGTCCTGTGTGCCGAATGAGGAAAATGCACTGTACAGAAAGCGTCCGTTTTTTGAAATATTCTGCATAAGCTCTTCATTATCACAATTGTTGGTTACATTGCATCTTCCCTTGCCGGTCAGCAGAAGCTTCTTTCCGGGGTGCGGATTTTTTTCGATCACGGTAACTTCTGCACCGTTCTTAGCCGCAGTATACGCTGCCATCATTCCGGCAGGTCCGGCTCCGATTACGATTATCTCAGGCATATTCATACCTCAACAATAAAAGGCGGTTTGCACCACCTTTTATTTCTATTTATTGATTTTAAAAATTTTGCGGAATACCTTGCTGTATTTGACATCATACAAATATGCAAGTTTATACAGAGCAAGGTCATATATAAGAAAGAGTATATTCGCAAATACAAGGACACCCACAGCAATAATGCTCATTACACTTTCTTCAAAGAAAGGCAGTGAAAAAAGTTTCCATGCCAGATACACCGATAAAACAGCCGATATATTAAAATACGCAAGCTTGGCGAGCACTCTCAGAAACCGTTTGCTTATCCGCTCAAAATAAAACTGGAGAAGCGGATAAAGACCAAACAGCAAAAGATACATCAGCGCCGCATCCTTTGCCACCATGGGTATGATCATTGAAATCACAAACACCGTGAAATATACAGGCAAAGTCTTCTTCGTTCCGAACTCTGCAACAGGTATTATCAGTATTCCGCCTGCTGCCATCGGTATTGCATATCCCATTGACGGAAATACACTTCCAAGCATGATAACCACAGACAATGCTGCAGTCATACCCGAAATCGACACATATGCGCTGTTTGAGTATTTCATATCAGCAGCAGCTAATCATATCTCCGCCACAGCACTCACAGCAGGAATCTGCACAGAACATACCGCAACACATGGACAGAGGATTACATCCGCGCTCTGCACGGTCGGTATCATATGCATAACCGCCGCGTCTGCCTGCTCGCTGGGACTGAACTACATTATATGCGGAGCGGAACTCTGCATTGGAAGGTTCAAGCTGAACAGCCTGAGAAAAATGCTCATATGCCTGCTCAACCCAGCCTCTGTGATAGAGAACTGTTCCTCTCAGGAAATACCACTCAGCATTTCTTCTGGTCATGGGAACACCGTCGAGAAGCTCTTCTGCTTCATTGAAACGCTTGTTATTTATCATCTGTCGGACATCAGCAAAACTGGTCGAATTGGAAGAAGCACCGTAATAGTTCTTCTTTTCTCCGGAATACGAGGAACCGGAATTATAAGAGCCGGAGTTATAGGAAGTCTGACCATAGTTGCCGCCTGCTGAATAGCCTGCGGAGCCCGCAGATGAATAAGAGGAAGCATTGTCAGTGCCGTTTCTCCTGTTGGTAACAATAGTGTCGTATGCCTCGTTGATCTCCTTCATCTTCTCTTCAAAAAGCTCGGAAGCTGCAGGGTTATCAGAGTTTGCCACATTGTCCGGGTGGTATTTTCTTGCCAGATCTCGATAGGCAGATTTTACCTCATCATCAGTTGCGTTTCTGGAAATACCAAGAACATCATAGGGATCTCTCATGTGCTTCATTCTCCTTTATTTGCTCTTCTTCAAAATGCATAGCTATCTTTTGGGAATTACTCATACCGATCATGGTAATATTGTCAAGTACTTCTTTGAAGTAGTCAAACTCAAAAACATCATAATAATCAAGCATTGCCGACATTGTCATGTTCATTGTCTCATTTGCGTATATATGAGCATTTCTGAGTGACTCTGATTTATTCTTTACATCCGATTTTGTCAGTGAAAACTTTCTGACAAACGGGTTGAATCTCTTTTTCTTTATATCCTTTTCCATGTCATCCTGAGCATCGATGATATATATCCATCTTCCCAGATAATATCCGAATTTTGACAACATGGGTCTTACCGCCGCATCCTCAGACAGCATGAGCGAAAGAGCGGATATAAGCTTTGCAGACGGTTCTGCCGCACTGTCAAGAGAAGCATTTTCACTGCTCTCCGCAGTCTGCTGCTCATCAATGTATTCTGAAACTATCCTGTCAAGATCGGGATTCTTTTTTCGCGCCTTTCTCCTCATGGGAGCAGCAAAAAGCTTTAAAAGCCTCCACCCTATTTTTCCGAAGAAACCTGCATCGCTGATATTATCCCTCAGCTTGTGATAGAACATTATTGCCGTAAGATCTGCTGTCAGATCAAAAGCATCGGTTTTTGCAACGCACTTCGGGCATCGGTACAAAGGGTTGAATGTACATCTTCCCTTGCCGCAGGTTATTTCGGCGCGTTCAAATTCCAGCTTCAGCATTGCGACAAATGTGTAATCATAGCTGAGCAAAAATTTGGCAAAAGGACCGTATCTCTGTCCTATGCGTTTACACAGCGTGCAATACACCGATTTATAACGCTCATATTCATAAAACCGCATATACGGTTTGTATATCCTGATATAGCCGAACAAACTACACAACTCCAAAATACACGATGATATTATAATACAATAACATCATCGTGTATTAGTGAATAATATGTTAAATTTAGCTGTTTTGAAGGATTTTACCAAGATATTTTCCCGTGTATGAGCTTTCACATTCCGCTACTTCCTCAGGAGTTCCCTGTGCTACTACAGTGCCGCCTCCGTCACCGCCTTCAGGTCCGAGGTCGATTATATGGTCACAGCACTTGATAACGTCCAGATTGTGCTCAATGATAAGAACGGTGTTGCCGTTTTCGGTAAGCTTGTTTAAGACTGTAAGAAGTCTGTGCACATCTGCTGTGTGGAGACCTGTTGTAGGCTCGTCAAGAACAAATATGGTTTTTCCCGTTGCTCTCTTCGAAAGCTCTGTTGCAAGCTTCACTCTCTGAGCCTCACCGCCCGAAAGCGTTGTTGCAGGCTGGCCGATCTTTACATAGCCAAGACCTACATCGTAAAGTGTCTGCAGCTTCCGCGCAATCTTAGGCTGATTTGCAAAAAAGCTGAGCCCTTCTTCAATGGTCATGTCAAGAACATCAGCAATGCTTTTTCCCTTGTATTTTACCTCAAGTGTCTCTCTGTTGTAGCGTGTACCCTTGCAAACTTCGCATGGCACATATATATCGGGCAGAAAATGCATTTCTATCTTGAGTATACCGTCTCCCTCACAGGCTTCGCATCTGCCGCCTTTGACGTTGAAGGAAAATCTTCCGGGACCGTAGCCGCGTATTTTTGCCTCCTGAGTCGCAGAATACAGATCGCGGATATCGGTAAAAACCCCTGTGTAGGTCGCAGGGTTGGAACGGGGGGTTCTTCCTATAGGCGCCTGATCAATGGCTATTATTTTGTCCAGATGTTCAGTTCCTTCAATATCCTTATGTGCGCCCCAGTGAGGCTTCGCTCCGTTGAGATCGGCATGAAGCCTGTTGTAAAGTATTTCGTTTACAAGAGAACTCTTGCCCGAACCCGAAACACCTGTAACACAAGTCATTGTTCCGAGAGGAATGGTGACATCGATGTTTTTCAGATTATTTTCAGCCGCACCGATGATCTTAAGGTACTTTCCGTTTCCCTTTCTTCTTTCCTTCGGTATCTCGATCTTTCTGCTTCCGTTAAGATACTGACCTGTAATCGAGCCTTTGCATTTCATAAGTTTATCAACTGTACCCGAGAAAACCACCTCGCCGCCGTGGACACCTGCCCCGGGACCTATATCAACAACATAGTCTGCCGCTCGTATGGTATCCTCATCATGCTCTACCACTATCAGAGTGTTTCCGAGGTCTCTGAGACGCTGCAAGGTTGCAAGCAGCTTATCATTATCTCGCTGGTGCAGACCTATACTCGGCTCGTCAAGAATATACAGAACTCCCATAAGACTTGAACCGATCTGGGTCGCAAGACGTATTCTCTGGCTTTCGCCTCCTGAAAGTGTCCCGGCTGAACGGGAAAGCGTAAGATAATCAAGTCCTACGCTTTTAAGGAAATTCAGACGCTCAAGTATCTCCTTGATTATCTGATCTCCTATCATGTGTTCTTTTTCATTAAGCTCAAGACTACTGTAAAAATCTATAAGATTTCTAATGGATTTATCTGTCGCCTCAGCTATATTGAGTCCTCCGACAGTTACGGCGAGAGACTCGTCCCTGAGCCTCTTTCCCTTACACGCCTGACAGGGTACTGCGCTCATCAGTGCTTCTATATCTGCCTTGCTCCATGAGCTGTGGGTCTCTCTGTATCTTCGTTCAAGATTGGTTATAACGCCCTCAAAGGCAGTCTCAAAGGTTCTTGTTCCGTAGCTGTCCCTGCGAACGCAGGTGATTTTCCTTGTTCCTGTTCCGTACAGAACGGCATCCAACTGTTCCTTTGAAAGCTTATTTATCGGTGTATTGACAGTAAAGCCGTATGCTTTTGCCACACCCTCAAAATACATCATTGCCATGGAATTCTCTTCAGCCTTCCAGCCTGTACCCTTTATTGCACCTTCAGCAATGGAAAGCTTTCTGTTGGGGATTATAAGGTCAGGATCAACGCGCATGAACACACCGAGACCCGTACACTTTGGGCAGGCTCCGAAAGGATTATTGAATGAAAACATTCTCGGCGCGAGTTCTTCAACGCTGACACCGTGTTCGGGGCAGGCATAATTCTGAGAATAGGTTATCTCATCGCCGTCCACAACAGAGGCGACGACCATGCCTCCTGTCAGAGAAGATGCGGTTTCAATCGAATCCGCTACACGTCCCCTTATTTCAGGTTTTACCACAAGGCGGTCAACCACTATTTCAACGGTGTGTCTGATATTCTTGTCGAGGGTAATTTCCTCCGAAAGGTCATAGATATTCCCGTCTACTCTCACTCTCGAGAATCCACTTTTTCTTGCGGCATCAAATTCCTTCTGCTGTGTTCCCTTTTTTCCGCGGACAACAGGCGCAAGAAGCATGAGACGAGTCCCCTCAGGCAGTGAAAGGATACTGTCAACTATCTGGTCTACTGTCTGCTGCTTTATTTCCCGCCCGCATACAGGGCAATGTGGAATACCTATTCTTGCATAAAGAAGTCTGAGATAGTCATATATTTCCGTTACTGTACCGACAGTTGAACGGGGGTTTTTTGATGTTGTTTTCTGATCAATTGAGATAGCAGGAGACAAACCGTCAATGGAATCCACATCGGGCTTTTCCATCTGACCGAGGAACATTCTTGCATAGGAGGACAGTGATTCCACATATCGCCTCTGTCCCTCCGCATAAATGGTCTCAAATGCCAGTGAACTCTTTCCCGAACCCGAAAGTCCTGTAAATACCACCAGCTTATCTCTTGGAAACTCCAGATCTATATTTTTAAGATTATTGGCTCTTGCACCTTTGACTACAATCTTCTGACTTGACACTTAATTTCCTCCGAATCAAAGTTTAGGGGCTGTCTGCTTCTCCAGAACCTTTATCTGGTCGCGAAGCTGTGCCGCCAGTTCAAAATCAAGCAGCTTTGCTGCCTGCTTCATCTGCTTTGTAAGCTCCTTTATAAGCTGATCGCGCTCCGATTTTGTCATGCGCTTCTTTGGTTTTCTGCTGTCTTTTTCATCATATCCGTGCATGGATATTTCTATTATATCAGAAACCTTTTTCTCTATGGTTTTAGGTTTTATGCCGTGCTTTTCGTTATATTCCATCTGCACCGCACGGCGTCTTGCAGTTTCTGTAAGTGCATATTCCATAGAAGGCGTCACGCTGTCAGCATACATTATGACCTGACCTTCGCTGTTTCGTGCGGCTCTGCCTATGGTCTGCACAAGAGATGTAGAACTGCGGAGGAACCCCTCCTTGTCCGCATCAAGTATTGCAACAAGGGACACCTCAGGTATATCAAGACCCTCTCTAAGAAGGTTTATACCTACAAGAACATCAAATTCACCGAGGCGTAGGTCTCGTATTATCTCCATTCTTTCAACTGTATCAATATCATGGTGCAGATATCGTACTCTTATACCCAGGCTCTCCATATAGGAAGTAAGATCCTCTGCCATTTTCTTCGTGAGGGTAGTGACAAGGGTTCTCTGCTTCTTTTCTGCCCTGATATTTATCTCTGAGATAAGGTCATCAATCTGACCCTGCGTAGGTTTAACCGTTACCTCAGGGTCAAGAAGTCCGGTAGGACGAATAACCTGCTCCACTATCTGTGCGCTCTTATTTCTTTCAAACTCAGATGGCGTGGCGCTGACGAATATGACTTTATTGATGTGATCGTAAAACTCATCAAAGCCCAGCGGTCGGTTATCATATGCCGAGGGCAGTCTGAACCCGTAATCAATGAGATTCTTCTTTCTTGCTCTGTCGCCATTGAGCATGGCACGAACCTGCGGAATCGTTACATGGGATTCATCGATAAACAGGAGAAAATCATCAGGGAAATAGTCAAGAAGAGTAAATGGCTGACTTCCGGGTTCTCTGCCTGATATAACTCTTGAATAATTCTCAATGCCCGAACAGAATCCAATTTCATTGAGCATTTCCATGTCATATGTGGTCCTCTGCTGTATTCTTTGTGCTTCGACAAGCATATCATTTTCCTTGAACCATGCCACCCTTTCATTCATTTCCTGCTCAATAGCAGAAATGGCACGAACCATTTTATCCCTTGGAACTATATAGTGAGACGCAGGATATATCGCTATATGCGAGCGCATTCCCTTGATCTCACCAGTTACAACGTTTATCTCACAGATACGCTCTATTTCATCGCCCCAGAAATCAATTCTGATGGCAGTATCGGTAGAATAGGACGGATATATCTCAACAACGTCACCGCGAACTCTGAACTTGTTACGGGAGAAATCAATATCTCCGCGTTCATACTGAATTTCAGTGAGCTTTCTCAGCACCTCATCCCTGCTCTTTTCCATTCCCACTCTCAGGGAAAGGATCATATTTCTGTAGTCGATGGGGTCGCCGAGTGTGTATATACAGGAAACACTGGCTACTATAATAACATCTCTGCGCTCGGAAAGTGCAGAGGTTGCAGAGTGCCTCAGCTTGTCTATTTCATCATTTATACTGCTGTCCTTTTCGATATAGGTATCGGTTGTGGGAACATAGGATTCCGGCTGATAGTAATCATAATAGGATACAAAAAATTCAACAGCATTGTTAGGAAAAAACTCGCGGAACTCATTGCAGAGCTGGGCTGCGAGAACCTTATTGTGGGCAAGAACAAGGGTCGGTTTATTGACCTGCGCAATAATATTTGCCATTGTAAAGGTTTTTCCCGATCCTGTTACGCCAAGCAGAGTCTGCTCCTTTAATCCGTCGTTGAATCCTTTTACAAGCTTTTCAATGGCTTCAGGCTGATCTCCTGTAGGCTTATACGGTGCTGCAAGCTCAAAATGGTCCATAATATCCTTCTCCCCTCTCCTTTATTATCCTTTATCATTAATTATCTATACAACCAGTTAATGCTCTACATAAAAAGATATTCAAGCTGTTCGCATGATGCAAGCGAATTCTTTTCAGTAGGAGTACATATTATATGATCAACAAGCGCCACTGAAATCGACTTAAGTGCTTCATTTATTATCTTTGTTGTATGCAGATCCTCTCTCGATGGAAGTGCATACCCTCTCGGATGGTTATGAGCCAGAATTACGCCTACGGCATTATGCGCAAGAGCAGAGCTGATTACTGCCCTTGTACTGAGCGAGGCACTGTTTACAGAGCCTTCGCAGATTATCTCCGAACAGATCATATTCATTTTATTGTCCACACAGACAAGCATGACCTGCTCTTCCGTCAATGTGGAGAGGCTGTTGAACACATGGTCAACGATGGCATCATGTCCCGATACCACTTTCTGGTTGGCTTTATCCTTCTGATAATACCGCTGGATATCGCCTATCATATTAAGAAAAAGCGCCGTATTATACCCCACATCATTAACCTTCTGAAGCTCATGTACAGGGGCATCAAGAACTTCTGAAAACGAGCCGAATCTGTTTATCAGAGCATGAGCAATCTCATTTGTGTCTTTTCTCGGTATGCAATAAAACAATAACAGTTCAAGAACATTATGACCTTCAAAATTCCTCAGACCGTTTTTCTCATAAAGCTCTCTGAGACGCTTCCTGTGCCCTTCATGCGGATTCCCTGACATTGTAATATCCCCTTTTGCTGCCGTTTGACACATTATATCACAATTAATTTTATAATGGAATACTTTTATCGAACATATTTTTGTTTTTCGCACAAAAATATAGCCGCCCTTCGAAAAAGGCGGCTATAAAATTACATTTATTTCTTAAGAGCAAGGGCGGACTTGACCTTCTCAATAACGCCCTCTGCATTGAGCTTGAAGATATCAAGAAGCTCAAGTGCGGGACCGCTGATGCCGAACTTATCGTCAACACCAAGCTTTACAACGGGAACAGGACAGTTTTCAGCAAGATACTCACATACAGCACCGCCGAGACCGCCGATAACGCTGTGCTCTTCTGCGGTAACGATAGCACCTGTCTCCTCAGCGCACTTCTTGACGAGTTCACCGTCAAGAGGCTTGACTGTAGGCATATTCACAACGCGAACGCTGATGCCTTCCTCTGCAAGCTTTTCTGCAGCCTCAACAGCCGGAGCAACCATAAGACCGTTTGCGATAACAGTAACATCTGTACCTTCCTTAAGAACAGCACCCTTACCGATCTCAAACTTATAATTCTCGTCAAAGAATACGGGAACTGCAAGTCTGCCGAATCGGAGATAAACAGGACCGTCAAGCTCTACAGCAGCACGTACTGCCTGCTTTGCTTCGACATCATCAGCAGGAACGATAACTGTCATTCCGGGGATGGTTCTCATAAGAGCAATATCCTCGCAGCACTGATGGGTAGCACCGTCTTCACCGACGGAGATACCTGCATGGGTAGCACCGATCTTGACGTTGAGATGAGGATAGCCTATGGAGTTTCTGACCTGCTCATAAGCACGGCCTGCTGCGAACATTGCAAAGGAACTTGCAAATACGATATCGCCTGCAGCAGCCATACCTGCTGCGATGCTCATCATGTTGCCCTCTGCAATACCGCAGTTAATGTGACGATCGGGATATGCCTTCTTGAATATGCCTGTCTTGGTTGCTGCAGCAAGGTCAGCATCAAGAACATAAAGGTTGGGATATTCTTTTGCCAGTTCAACAAGAGTCTCACCGTAGCTGTCTCTCGTTGCCTTCTTTATTACATCAGCCATTATTCTGCCTCCAGTCTTGCACATTCAGCCTTGAGCTCTGCCATTGCGACTTCGTATTCATTAGCATTGGGAGCTTTGCCGTGCCAATCTGCAACGTTTTCCATATAGGAAACGCCCTTGCCCTTAACTGTCTTCATGATGATTGCAAGAGGCTTGCCCTCGGAATCAGTGTTGATCGCATTTTCAATAGCATCAAAATCATGACCGTCGATCTCAACAGTCTTGAATCCAAAAGCCTCAAACTTCTCAACGATGGGATAAGGAGAGTTTACCTCTGTGACAGCACCGTCGATCTGAAGATTGTTGTTATCAACAATAACAGTAAGATTGTCAAGCTTCTTGTGAGAAGCAAACATTGCAGCTTCCCATACCTGACCCTCTTCGATCTCTCCGTCGCCGAGAATGGTATAAACATGGTTGGTTCTGTTCTGCAGCTTCATGGAAAGAGCCATACCAACAGCACAGGAAATGCCCTGTCCGAGAGAGCCGCTGCTCATATCAACACCGGGAATCTTCTTCATATCGGGGTGACCCTGCAAATAGCTTCCGTATTTACGCAGAGTCTTGATGTCATCAACGGGGAAGAATCCGCGCAGAGCGAGAGCACCGTAAAGTGCAGGTGCGCAATGACCTTTTGAAAGAACAAAACGGTCACGGTCGTCCATCTGCGGTGCATCGGGATTAACATTCATCTTATCAAAATAGAGATAAGTAAGCATGTCGGTCATGGAAAGTGAACCGCCCGGGTGTCCGCACTTTGCATTGTAGGTACCTTCGATAACAAGCTGACGAACTTTGTTCGCTGTTATCTGAAGGCTTTTCTTTTTTGCAGCGTCCATTATGAAACCTCCATAAAGTGTTTTATAACATAATCTATAAGCTCTGCCACAGCGCCTCTGCGGCAGTCGCACACAATTAAATCCGATGCTTTTTTGATTTCCTCAGCAGCATTTTCGGGGGCTGCGGAAAAATCAGCGCCCTCGATCATTTCCATATCATTATAATAATCGCCTATCGCTATGCGCATCGCTTCCCTGTCTTCCAGTGCCACGAGAGCATTGACAGCAGCCATTTTATTTGCATTTTTATTAAGGATCTCGCAGTAGTAAGGACATGAACATACCGATACCGCACTTTCGGGCGCATTCTCTCTGCAATAATCCCAGACCTGCTTTATCTCCTCTGAACTGCCTGAGAACAGTATTTTGAAAAACTTTTCAGGTACACTGTATTCATTCACATCTACCGTTACAAACTTAAGACCTTCAACAGTTTCCCTTGCAGTATTGTCGTATCCGTATCTCAGCTGATATATGTTGTTGTCATCGCACCACAGCTCGATACCAACTCCCGGGAACTTATTATAGACAGCCATCACAAGCGGCATAAGCTCATTCTTATCGAGCATGGATGACCACACGAAATCATTCTTTGCAAAATCATACACAGCAGCGCCGTTGAAAACTATGCTCATATCAGAGCAGGTGATCATTTCTTTATATTTTCGCACCGACAAAGGAGATCTGCCCGAGGCAATAACAAGCTCGCCGCCTTGTTTTGCAAATTTCTTTGCAGCCAGCTTATTCCTCAGTGGGAGTCTGAGCTTGCTTGTTATCAATGTGCCGTCTATGTCGGATGCAATGATAATTCTTTTTTGCAGAAAAATCAACTCCGTTTTACTGTGAGCGAAGTCTTTTGAGTATTGCTTCAAAATATTCGGGTAATTCAGACTCGATATCTATGAGTTTTCCCGTTCTGGGATGAACAAAAGCTATTCTTTTGGCGTGAAGGCATTGACCTTTACACTCAGGAAACTGAGGTTTGCCGCCATATACAGCATCGCACACCACAGGGTGACCGATGTGAGCCATGTGTACTCTTATCTGATGTGTACGTCCTGTTTCAAGGGTAAGCCTTAAATGAGAATAACCCTTATATGTATCCAGAATCTCATAATGGGTAATTGCCTCTCGCCCGTCCTTTGTAACAGCCATCTTTTTTCTGTCGGAAGGACTTCTTCCGATAAGAGTTCGGATAGTTCCGCTGTTTTCCTTGGGTTTTCCGACTATTATTGCCTCGTACTGACGTGTAAAGTCATGTTCCTTTATAAGATCGGCAAGCTTCTGATGTGCAAAATCATTCTTTGCAACTATCAGCAGACCGCTTGTATCCTTATCTATCCTATGAACTATACCGGGTCTTGCCACTCCGTTGATTCCCGAAAGTGAATCTCCGCAGTAATAAAGCAAAGCATTTACAAGCGTACCACTGAGATTTCCTGCCGCAGGATGAACAACCATATCCTTGGGTTTATTAACAACCAGAAGGTCATCATCTTCATAAGCAATGTCCAGAGGAATATTTTCAGGAAGAGTTTCCAATGTCTGAGGCTCAGCAATTGACAAAACTATCTCATCGCCCGCTTTAACAACACTCTTCTTCCCGGCTGTTTTTCCGTTAAGAAGCACAGCACCGTCTTCAATGAGTTTCTGAATATATGACCTTGAGTAATCTGTAAGCAGGGCAGCTACAGATTTATCCAATCTGTCACCGTCCTGCTCAGCAATCAATCTGATTTCTTTATTCATCTTCTTCAGAAGATTCCTCAATGGCAGGATCGTTTTCTGATAATCTGATTGCTACCTTGTCATGTATAAACAAAATATATACACACATCAGTATTCCGCCGATAACAATGCAGCAGTCTGCAAAGTTAAACACCGCAAACTCAAACCACGGAGATATATCGATATAATCAATAACCTCGCCGAAGCGTATCCTGTCAATGAGATTTCCTATGCCGCCAGCAATAATAAGCGTAGCTGACAGATAGCCAACCCAGTGAATTATCATTTTTCTTGCAAGAATAAAGGCAATAATTCCGAGAATTATGAACGTTCCTATTATAAAGAACCATCTCTGACCCTCAAGTATACTGAATGAAGCACCATCATTTCTGAGGTGATGCCAATTCAGCAAGCCCTTTATCGCAACGACCGATTCACCGATCTCAAGGTTAGTATCAACTACATATTTAATTATCTGGTCTGCCGCAATAAGCACTGCAGCACAAACAATTATTACAACATAAAGCATAGGTAAATGCTCCTTGGAATTTATTTAATTGCGTTTCTGCATCTCTCACAAAGTGTGGGATGCTCGCTGTCATGACCGACAGTGCTGTCGTAAGCCCAGCAGCGTTCGCACTTCTCGCCCGATGCCTTCTCTACCTTGACAGCAAGACCTGCAAGCTCGGAAGCTGCTGCACTGCCGTCATTTTCAGCAAGAGTTACACCGGAAGTGATGAAGATTGCATTGAGAGTATCCTCATACTTCTTAAGGAAAGCGAGCATATCTGCATCACAGTAAAGGGTAACAACAGCCTCCAGAGACTTGCCGATTACCTTTTCCTTTCTTGCACCTTCCAGAGCCTTCTGAACTTCGTCTCTGATAGCATGAAGCTTATCCCAGTCTGCCATGAATGCCTCGTCAGCATCAACAGCCTTTGCTTCAGGCATGCTGTTGAATACGATATTTTCAGCATTGTCGCTATCTCTGTGAGGCATGAACTGCCATACTTCGTCAGAGGTATATGCAAGGATGGGAGAAACAAGTCTGACCATGGAATCGAGGATCTCGAACATGACGCTCTGTGCAGCTCTGCGGCTTACGCTTTCCTTGCCGTCGCAGTAGAGTCTGTCCTTGAGAACATCGAGATAGAAGTTAGACATATCAACAACGCAGAACTTGATGATTGCGTGGAATGCCTGATAGAACTCATAGCCGTCGTAAGCCTTCTTGCATGCTGCAATAAGAGTATTGAGTCTTGCAAGTGCCCAACGATCGATAGGCATGAGATCCTCTGCCTTAACCATATCCTTGTCAGGATCGAAATCAGCGATATTTGCAAGGATAAAGCGGCAGGTATTTCTGATCTTTCTGTAGGATTCGGAAATCTGAGAAAGAGCATTATCGGAAATCTTGACGTCGCTGTGATAGTCGGAAGATGCAACCCAGAGTCTGAGAACATCTGCGCCGTACTTCTTGACGATGGTTTCGGGAGAAATGCCGTTGCCCTTGGACTTGTGCATCTCGTCGCCCTTTTCGTCAAGTACCCAGCCGTGAGTTACAACAGCCTTGTAAGGTGCCTGACCTCTCCACGCTGCTGCGGTGAGCAGTGAAGAGTTGAACCAGCCTCTGTACTGGTCTGCCCCCTCAAGATAAAGGTCTGCAGGCCATGTAAGATAATCACGGGTCTCACATACTGCTGCGTGAGTTACGCCGGAATCAAACCAGACATCCATGATGTCGTTTTCCTTAGTAAAGGTAGTATTACCGCAATGCTTACAGGTAGTACCCTTGGGCATAAGTCTTGACGGAGTTCTCTCATACCATACATCGGAGCCGTGCTTACCGAAAAGCTTTGCTACATACATGATGGTATCCTTGTCAAGATGCTCCTTACCGCACTTCTTGCAGTAGAAGATGGGAATGGGAACACCCCAGCGGCGCTGACGGCTGATACACCAATCCTTGCGCTCACGAACCATGGAGGTGATTCGATCTTCGCCCCAGCCGGGGATCCACTTGACACCCTTGATAGCCTCAAGAGCTGCTTCCTTGAAATTATCGATAGAGCAGAACCACTGTTCAGTTGCTCTGAAGAGAATGGGATGCTTGCATCTCCAGCAGTGGGGATACTTATGAACGATTCTCTCACCTGCCAGAAGAGCGCCTGTCTCTTCAAGGTGCTTGCCGATGATCTTATTAGCTTCATCGGTGGTCTTGCCCTTTACGAAATCACCTGCTTCTGCAGTCATCTTACCTGCTGCATCAACGGGAACTACCATGGGGATCTCAGGGTACTTTCTGCATACATTATAGTCGTCAACACCGTGACCTGGAGCAGTATGAACACATCCTGTACCGCTTTCGATGGTAACATGGTCACCGACGATTACAAGAGACTGTCTGTCTAGGAAAGGATGCTGAGCAGTCATATACTCAAGTTCCTCGCCCTTAATTTCACCTACGATCTCATACTCATCAATCTTAGCCGCTTTCATTGTGCTTTCAACAAGCTCATTAACGATAATATATGTCTCGCCGCCAGCCTTTACAAGATTATA
>JAZSJQ010000066.1:0-20062 GCA_045534445.1 Acutalibacteraceae bacterium | reverse complement strand
GATTCGTGACGCAAAATCTGATTCGCAGTAAACAAAGAAAAGGATTTTCGTGACGAAGAACTGCGTGACAAAACTGTGGTCAAAAATTCGCAAGTATTCTCAAAGTGGGAAGAAAACGCCTAAATAGTAATAAAAAATGGCCTAAAGTGGAGAATAAGTCTCTGCTTTAAGTCATTTTTTGGTCCGAGTGACAGGGATCGAACCTGCGGCCTGATGGTCCCAAACCACCCGCGCTCCCAGCTGCGCCACACCCGGATATCTATTCAATTTTTCTCGCTTTTGCGTGGAAGTGGGACAAACTGTGGTCAAACGCAAATTCCACGCATTTTTGCGTTTTCATAAAGTGCCGAAAGTCCGCACCGTTAAAGGCTTTTCGGAACTTCGGTAAAATCTCGGCTATAACTGCTAGGCACGCTCCCAAAGCAGGCGCGCTACCAAACTGCGCCATATCCCGATTTGCCTCATTTATTATAATTTCAAATAATATTTATGTCAAGAAGAATATTTATACTACACAAATGCGAAATATGTGTTATAATGTCTATATCAAATATCGAAAGGAGCAATCCCTAATGAAAGAATCTATCAAAAAGTACGTTGCTGAATTTATCGGTACTATGGTACTGGTACTCTTCGGCTGCGGCACCGCTGTAATGTTCGGATGCAGCATGGAAAATCCTGTTACCGTGCTTGTCACCGCTCTTGCATTCGGTCTCTCCATCGTTGCAATGGCTCACTGCATCGGTAATGTTTCCGGCTGCCACATCAACCCCGCTGTCTCTCTTGCTGTTTTCCTCACCGGCGGCATGAGCGCTAAGGATCTCGGCTTCTATGTTCTCGCTCAGATCGCAGGTGCTTTCGCAGGTTCCGGTCTCCTCGAGGCTGTCAAGGGCGATGCTGTCGGTTTCGGCGCAAACAGCTGTGCTGACCTCGGCACCGGCATCATCGTTGAGGTTATCCTCACCTTCGTTTTCGTTCTCACCATCCTCGGCGTTACCTCCAAGAAGAGCTTCGGTTCCGTTGCAGGTATCGTTATAGGTCTCACCCTTACCTTTGTACATATCCTCGGTATCCCCTTCACCGGCACTTCCGTCAACCCCGCACGTTCACTTGCTCCTGCTATCCTTGCAGGCGGTGAGGCTCTTTCTCAGGTTTGGGTATTCATCCTTGCTCCTCTTGCAGGTGCTGCTCTTGCTGCAGGTGTATGGACCATCATTCGTCCCAAGGAAGCATAAAAGCTACAATTTCGACATTTTTCTTGACTCTCACCTCTTTCAAAGCTTATACTTGATTTACAAGTTCAAGCCGTCAGAGGGAGATACATTATGAGAAAAGCACTTTATACACTTTTAGGCACTTTGGCATTTCTTATTGTTTTAATAGTAGTGCTTGGTCTCATTGACGGAACCCTTTAAAAACACTCAGCACGCCTGCCCTGATTCAGGACAGGCGTGCTTTTCTTATAATATCGCATCTCCGAGATACTCTCCTATGGAGCCGTTTATGCAAAGATCGGCATCTCGGTCAAAATCCGTTGGCGCACGGTTGATTATAACTATCTTTGAATGACAGTAGCTGACCATCCCTGCAGCAGGATATACTGTCAGTGAGGTTCCTCCCACTATGAGAAGGTCACAGTTTTCCACCCTCTGCTTTGCTTCAAGCAGTAGCATCGGGTCAAGCATTTCATCGTAAAGCACCACATCGGGTCTGACTGTTCCTTTGCAGGTACAGTGAGGCACACCTTCAGATTTCATTATAAAATCAAGATCATAAAGCTTTCCGCATTTTGTGCAGTAATTTCTGTTTACAGAACCGTGAAGCTCAAGAACGTTCTTTGAGCCTGCCATCTGATGAAGCCCGTCTATATTCTGAGTTATTATCGCTTTTAGCTTTCCTCTTTTTTCAAGCTCCGCAAGGGCAACGTGCGCTCTGTTGGGCTTTGCATCTTTGAATATCATTTTGTTTTTGTAAAAATCAAAAAACTCTTCTGTGTGCTCAATAAAGAAATCATGGCTGAGCATATACTCAGGAGGGTAATCGTATTTCTGATTATATATTCCGTTTTCGCTTCTGAAGTCGGGAATATTGCTTTCCGTTGATACCCCTGCCCCTCCGAGGAACACTATATTCTCACTTTCTTCAATGAGCTTTCTAAGCTGTGCTTTCATTCCTTCCGTCCTCCCATGGTGGTTTTTCACAAATTATACCACATTTTGCGAAACGTTACAACCATATTCAACAAACCGAAAAATATTTTCAAAAAAGCTTGCATTTCCTGAAAACCTGTGATAATATACATAACGTTCTCAGGAACACCTGAGGCGAGTCGGTGTCGATAGCGGTGAGGGTCCACCTGTTCCCATTCCGAACACAGAAGTTAAGCTCACTTGCGCCGAAAATACTTGGCTGGAAGCGGCCCGGGAAGATAGGAAGTCGCCGACACATCACAACCACCTTTCAGGTGGTTGTTTTTCTTTATACAGCAGAAAATTCATGAAAGGGACAGTAACATGATATATACACCCATGACAATCAAAGCCCTTAAAATCGCTTACGATGCTCATCTTGATCAGATGAGTCATGACGGTATCCCCTATATTTTTCATCCTTATCACCTCGCAGAGCAAATGGATGATGAGGTAAGCTGTACTGTCGCACTTCTTCATGATGTGATTGAGGATACCGATATTACCCTTGATGACCTGAAAAAAGAGTTTCCTTTGGAGGTTACCGATGCCCTTGCTTTACTCACCCACACCGACGGCACTGACTATTTCGATTATGTGAGAGCAATCAAATCAAACCCGATCGCGGTAAAGGTAAAGCTTGCAGACCTTGCTCATAACTCTGACGAGACAAGGCTGTGTACTGCGCCTGTCCCTTCCGAAAAGCTTGAGTACTGGCGACAGAAGTACAGCAGAGCAAAGAAAATACTTGCAGAATAACGATCAGCCCATATGCCGACGGCATATGGGCTGTATTCTTTCATCGTCTTCTTATCTGCTTTCTTTCAAATCTCATGGGAGAAAACAGGTACTCGTCCTCATCCTGCCGTCCGCAAAGATTTGATATCATCATATCTGCTGCCAGCACGGAATAAAGGGCTGAATCATTTCCCGTGCAGCAGGCAAAGAAGCATTTGTCGTGGTTTTCGTCAATGCCGATTACGGGCAGTTGATCCTGCGTTACAGTATAGCGCACCGCACGGTTTATTTCAAAGCCTTCGACCTCCATTGCAGGAAAATGGCATCTGACGACTCCCTCAAGCTCGTCGAATCTTTTTTCACTAAGGGACGGCACATTAAGCACTCCGTAAAGCTTCCCGTTTTCGTCAAGGGCCGAGGTCTCAAGTCCTCCGCAGTACACTCTGCTGTCAGGGGTCGGAGATATTGTAACTCCCGGCTGCGCCCATGTACGCACAACGCATTTCCCTGCCCAGCCCGTAAACCTGCCCACAGGCGAGCTTACGGAACAGAATCCCGTAAAGGTCTGTGTTGGCACGTTCAATATCATATCAAACACATTTCCGACTGCTATTACGCACTTATCCGCATATACAGTTCTGCGTGTATCTGTCTCAATGACCACATTTCTGCCGTGGGAGTCAAGCTGTTCGGCTTTTGTGTTTTCGTATATCCTTGCCCCCATGCTTTCCGCTCGTTTTATGCACAGATGTGTAAGTCTGTAAGGGTCGAAATATGCCGCCAGTCCCTTTGAGAATATACCGCCTGCAACGGGGAATGAAAATACATCGCGAGCCGCAGAGCGGTTCATGAACGAACAGTCAAAGCCATTATGCTTACGCATGAGATATTCACGATTGAAAAGCTCCAGTTCACGCTCGTCATTGGTATACAGCAGAGAATCACATCTGCGGAAGCCGAAGTCATCACAGAGCTCATTGCTGAGTGCTTCAAGCATATCTATTGCCCTCTCTCCTGCCCCAAAAAGACGCACTGCATTTTCCGTACCGATCTTTCTTTTCAGTTCCGTTATTCTGTGCCCGAAATCAAAGCTTACACAGGGCGGTGCGTCCGCCGTTGCGGAAAAACCTATGTTTTTCTCGGTTATCAGCACCACATCCTCTCCTTCTTCGGCAAGTCTCATGGCACAGAGTGCACCTGTCAGCCCTCCTCCGATAACGCAGACCGAGCATTCCGTATCCTCTGTCATCCACGGGTATTGTGCAGGCACAGCGTTCACAGATGTCCACAATGGCTTCGATACGTTATTCATATTAACACCCTTTCATGAAATTACTCTCACGGAAAGCATTGGCAGTGATAAAATTTATATTCACTTTTCAAAAATACTTTATCTGTTCACATTTATATGTTAAAATACATAAGACGTCCAAGTTTTATAAAGTATATAAAAGTTTAAATAAGGTGGAATGAACAATGGAAACAGGGAAAATACTTATAGTTGATGACGATCAGAATATATGCGAGCTTCTTCGTCTGTACACGGAAAAAGAAGGGTATACCACAACTATCGCAAATGACGGAAAGCGCGCTCTGGAGTGCTTTGACGCAGAGACTCCCGATCTTATTCTTCTCGATATCATGCTCCCCGAATTCGACGGCTGGCACGTTTGCCGAGAGATAAGAAAAAAGAGCCAGTGTCCTATCATCATGCTCACTGCAAAGGGCGAGACTTTTGACAAGATCCTCGGTCTTGAATTAGGCGCAGACGACTATGTCGTAAAACCCTTCGAGGCAAAGGAGGTCATTGCACGAATCAAGGCCGTTCTCCGCAGAAGCGGCAAGAGCGATCCCAATGAGCGCAAGGTTGTAAGCTTTGACAAGCTTTCCATCAACCTCAACAACTATGAGCTTCGCGTAAACGGCAATCAGATCGATACTCCTCCCAAAGAAATGGAGCTTATCTATCATCTTGCAAGCAATCCCAACCGTGTATTCTCCCGCGATCAGCTCCTTGATGAGGTCTGGGGCTTCAACTACTACGGCGACTCCCGTACTGTTGACGTTCATGTAAAGCGTCTCCGCGAAAAGCTTGAAGGCGTCAGCGATCAGTGGAGCCTTAAAACCGTATGGGGCGTAGGATACAAGTTTGAGGTCAAGCAGTAATCATGTGGGAGCGCACGTTGAATTACTTCCGAAAAATTAAAGATCAGCTATCAAGTACAATATTCACAAAGTATCTTGCGGTAACCTCCCTTACCCTTCTGCTGGGCTTTATACTTCTCGGCGTGCTGGTAACAAACTTCGTGAGCCGCCGCTGGGAATCCGAGCAGCAGGAGCTTCTTGCGGGAAATGCAAGAAGCGTATCGATTACCGCGTCAAAATATTTTGAGCGTAACGTCATCACCTCGGAAAACCCCGACGAAGAGCCTCAGGTGACCTATACCATCAGTGAAAACTACATCGACAATCTGCGTACAGCTATCGTTGTTATCGGTGAATCCATTCAGTCTGATGTATTTGTCGTAAGTGCTCAGGGCGAAGTCCTTATATGCTCTGAGGATATTCAGGTACCGACCATAGAGGTCATTGATTCCGATATTCTGGATACCGCCGCTTCAACCGATGCTGACACGCAAGCCTCGGCTCCTGATGCAGCCTCACCTGACAAAGCTGCTGAAAATACGGATTCCGTATGTCAGCACCGCGGTCATCTTCCCTCGGGACTTGTTGCAGAGGCGGCAAGGTCGCCCGAATACCGCACAACCGGAACTTTATCGGGAATATATTCCTCTGATCATTTTATCGTCGGCATTCCTGTCGTTGCAAAGAACGAGTACAACGAGGACGAAATAGTTGCCTTCGTTTTTGCGGCGTCCTCCGCGCAAAGCGTAAAGGCTTTCCGCAGTGACGTTGTCCGTGTTGTGGTGATCGTTATTATTATCGCCGCTGCAATTGCTTTGGTTGCGGTTTATATGATCACCTATCAGCAGGTACGTCCTCTGCGCCAGATGGCTCATACCGTTGCTCGTTTTGCATCGGGTGATTACGGCGCAAGAGTCAGATACCGAAGCAGCAATGAGGTAGGTCAGCTCGCTCAGGCATTCAACGAAATGGCGGAAGCGATAGCCGCCAGTGAAAAAATGCACCGAAGCTTTATCGCCAATGTTTCTCATGAGCTCAAGACTCCCATGCAGACCATATCGGGCTTTATTGACGGCATTCTTGACGGCACCATACCGCCCGATCGTCAGTCTCAGTATCTCCGCATCGTTTCAACAGAGACCAAGCGCCTTGCTCGTCTGGTTCGCTCAATGCTTGCGCTGAGCCGTATCGACAGCGGCGAAATGCGGCTCAATATCTCAAAATTCGACATAACCAACGTTGTATTCACCACCATGCTCTCCTTCGAGCAGAAGATCGAGGAAAAGCGCATTGAGATACTGGGCATGGAGGATATGCGTCAGATGTATATAAAAGGCGATCAGGATCTTATACATCAGGTTGTTTACAACCTCGTCGAGAATGCGGTCAAATTCACAAACGAGGACGGCTACATCAAGATAAAAGTCCGTCAGCGCGGAAACGATATGTATATTTCTATATGCAACAGCGGTATGGGTATCCCCTCCACTGATATAAATCACATATTTGACCGTTTCTACAAAACAGACAAGAGCCGCAGTCAGGATAAGACAGGCGTCGGTCTCGGACTTTATATAGTCAAGACCATCATCACCCTGCACGGCGGCAAGATAGAGGCACGAAGTCAGGAAGGCAGCCACTGCGAATTTGAATTCCATCTTCCTATCGGCGGTCCTTCAGAACAGATATAAATCATCCTTTGCTCACCTATTTGCTATAAGTTACTCACAGATCTGATATATCATTATATCAGATTCTTACCAGAGGAGGCTACAACTATCTATGAACAACGGAAACAACGGCAATCTGCCTGAACTCAACGGCAGGAAAAGCAACGGCAACGGTAAACTCCTTATCGGTATACTGCTCGGCGTTGTGTTCTCTTTTCTGATGTCCGCTGTGGTTGGTGTTACTGCTTACCGTTACGGCAGAGATTCCGCTGCAGATGCTCAGATCCAGAATACAGCCGTTTCAGATTCGGCTTCAGAGGATTCCCGCGAAGAAAGCACCACTCCTTCCGGCTCAGCGGAAAGCACCGACGATATTGAAGATATAATCGACAATCTCGAGGAAAGTCCCGTTACCGACACCACCATTCCCGATGACCCTTCCGCAAAGCTTAACTATGCTCAGGTGGCAGAAAAGCTTCAGCCCTCTGTCTGCACCGTTCTTGCAAACTACTACACCACCTCCTACGGCGGAGGTTCGGGTATAATCCTCAGCGAGGACGGCTATATCGTAACCAACGCACACGTCATTTACGATGAGGAGTATCCCGATCTTCGCATTTCCGTCAAGGTTTTCGGCAGAGACGAGGAGTACCCTGCAGAGATAATCGGCTTCGACGAAAAGAGCGACATCGCGCTTCTCAAGATAGAGACCACGGGTCTTGTTGCCGCGGAGATCGGCGATTCCAATTCTCTTGTCGTAGGCGATGAGGTCGTTGCTATCGGCACGCCCCTCGACGAGGCATACGCAGGCTCCGTTACAAACGGTATTGTTTCCGGTCTCGACAGAGTCATTGATGATACCGACACTGCCATCAAGTACATTCAGACCAATGCAGCCATCAACCCCGGCAATTCCGGCGGTCCGCTGGTCAATATGTACGGTCAGGTAGTCGGCATAAACACCGCAAAGATCGTCATGGAAGGCTATGAGGGCATGGGCTTTGCCATTCCCATGGATTCCATTCTCGATATTATCAGCCAGCTTCGCACAGAAGGCAGAATCGAGAGACCTGCTCTCGGCATTATGTGCCAGACAGTTTCTGAGACAGAATCCCAGTATTACGGCATTCCTCAGGGTGTCAGAATAGTTTCTCTTGCTGAAAACTCTGACCTTATCGGCAAAATTGAGCTGAATGATATTATCACTGCCATTGACGGCGAGACCATCCGCGATATCGGCGATCTCACCGTAGTGCTTGATTCTCACAAGATAGGCGATGTTCTTGAGCTGACCATGTACCGTAAGAAGTCAAGCGCGACAGATAATGCTCTGACTTACAACGTCAAGGTCACACTTCTCAGTGATGCTGAGATCTCCTACGAAGAAGAAACAGACGAATGATATAACAGCAAAGCCTGCATATGCCGAAAGGCATATGCAGGCTTCTTGTTTACAAATAATCCCATTATTTTAAACAGCTTGTTCCAAATTCTGTCACACGCAGTCTATAATGCTCCTTTATTATAAAGATGAAAGGACGGTTGGACATGGAAAATATTACTGTTGAGAAAAAACACAGACTGCGCAGAATTCTGATACGCACGGCATTTGTACTGATAACCCTTGCAGTTGTCGGTGTGGGATATGCTTTCGCCGTTGATGCCTATGTCAGACATTCCTCCTCTGACCGTATGATAACTCCCGATGAGGCACGGGATATCGATGCAGACTGTATTCTGGTGCTGGGTGCAGGTGTCAGCGATGACGGCACTCCAAGCCTTCTGCTGCGCGACAGACTCGAAACAGGCACCGCCCTTTATCTCGACGGTGTTTCCGACCGTCTGCTCATGAGCGGCGATCACGGACGCAAGGACTACGACGAGGTCAATTCCATGAAGGACTATGCTGTAGGTATGGGCGCAGACCCTTCCGAGGTTTTCACCGACCATGCGGGCTTTTCCACCTACGAGAGTCTCTATCGCGCCAAGGAGGTTTTCGGTGCAGATAAGATAATCATAGTCACTCAGGAATATCACCTCTACCGCGCCCTGTACATTGCAGAACAGCTCGATATTGAGGCTTACGGCGTAGCCTGCAAGGATATCCGCTACGGCGGTCAGGACTGGCGCGATTTCCGCGAGATACTTGCACGAAACAAGGATTTCCTCTATTGTATGATCGAACCCGAGCCATGGTCGGTGGGTGAACTGCGATATCCCCTCGACGGCGATGCGAGCTCTACAGATGGCTGATATGCAAAAACAGGGAGAGTAAGACTCTCCCTGTTTTTTGTTGAATGAGCAAACGCTGATTTAATTCATCTTCTCATAGGGACAAACAGCTTTCTTTATATGCTCTGCCGCCCATTGGCTGTAGTTATCGCGGTAGAATGCATGGTATTCATCAAATGTCATTTTGCAATCATAGCCCAGAAGCTCCATGTTAACACCAAAAAGCTCTGCAAGCACATTCATTTCTTCCATGCCATTGCGAAGATAAAATGCCTTGCGTCTTTTACGCTCTTCTTTGTTTTCGCAATCTTCAAAGGTGCTTTCTATTTCGACAAATACACCTTTGCCGCTGTATTTTTCTCTCAGAAGTCTGAGAATTTCCGAGCCGTATCCCTGTCTGCGGTGCTTTTTATCAATGGCAAGATAGTCGATCAGAATTATATCTTCGCTGTTTATGGTGGCGGCAAGACCGATAAAATGCCCGTTCTTTTCGAAACACCACACATCGGTCACGCCCTTTTTCTCCATCTTTTTTATCATGGAGAATGGCTTTCTTTCGTATATGGGAAAAGCCGAGCGGTAGAGCTTATGTATCTTTCTCCAATGGTTAAAGCTGCTCGGTTTTTTAAGAATAATATCACTCATAAATTAAATCACCTTCTGCCAAAAAGCTTATCAGCAGAAGGTGATTTTGTCAAATTGGATATTCAAAAATTGAAGCGAGAAAGTCCTTTGTACTTTTTAGGAACCTCTGCGTATTCATATATGTCTGTGAGCCGCTCGACCAGTACCGAAGGAGTATCGCAGACATAATTATTCAGATAATCGATAAAGTCACTTTCATCGAAGCAGAGACACATTTCACCGCTCGGATCACGCTCATAGTATTTTGACGCATCGGGGCTTTCGTAAAGCCACTTTGTGCAGAACTCCATACAGTGTTCCCTGAGATTATCTGCAATCTCGTCAGGAACACTGTATACGCTTATTTCCCCGTCTGCGCTGAGTAATATATTTTTCATATTATCTGTCCTTTCAATTTTTATTACCCTTGCAGAGTGCTCCAAGCTGACCGAGCAGGTCGGCACCGCCCGATACGCTGATGGAGTCAACCCTCTCGCAGATGCGCTCTAAGTACTCAAGCTCCTTGAGTCTCATAAGAGTGGGGTTTTCCTCCATCATCTTCGCAGTGTTCAGAAGGCTTCTCGTGGAAGCGACCTCTTCACGGCGGGCAATTACGTTTGCCTGAGCCTGCTTTTCAGCTACCAGCACGGTGTTCATTATCTCGCGGATATCACCGGGGATTATTACATCCCTGATGCCTCCGTTTGAAAATTCACACCACTTTGCACAGTCGGACTCGCGAAGACGTCTGAGCATGAACTCGGAAAACTCCGACTTCTTCTCAAGAAGCTCTTCCAGCTTCAGTGCGCCTACATAGTCACGCAGTGCAAGCTGAGCGGCAAGTCTCAGCTGCTCTTCACCGTTTGCGAAGTCCTCGGCATACACTCTGGGCTCTGTAACGGTGTATTCAAGTGCCATTGTCACACGGACAGTGACCTTGTCGGCAGTGAGAAGCTCCTGCGCAGGAATGCTGAGCAGCTGCTTTGCAACTACCACATTCCTTGCTGTGACCTCCACCCCGTTCTTCCAGAAGCGGTACACTCCTGTAGGAAGCTCACGGACAAAGCGGTTGTCGTAATAAAGCATTGCAACTGTGCCTGCAGGTACGGAAACAGTGTTTATTACGCCAAGCTTTGCTGCACCAAGGAGGTCACGGGGAAAGTCCGCAGGTATCTCAGGCTCCTCGGGGGTATAGCACTTTATCTCCACTTCCTCAAGAAAGTTCCAGTAAAGAACAGTGCAGCCGCTGACGCAGCTGAGAACAACACCGTCGGCTACAATGAATGCAAAACCATTTCTGGGCACATTCTGCATGACGGTGTTCTTTGCGAAGAACTCGTCCTCGCAAAGTCTCTTTACAGGGATACCTGCGGTATCCACTGCGCCCTTTGCAGATACTATATCCACATTGTAGCCGAGGGTCTTTGAAAAGCGGTGTACACCGGGAGTGAGCACCTTTTCAAACTTACCGTTTCTGGTAAGATAGCCTATCTGATTTTCATTGATTATGTATTTCATATATATCGTTCTTTTCTTAATTTGTGATAACGGACGTGCAATGCACGCCCCTACTGTTATTCAACGGGATTAAACCCGATAATCGGCGTAAATTCGGGCTGTCCGCCACGGCTTGCAGACGGGGTGCAGATTTAGTTTCTGCAATGGAAAACGGACAATAAATGCTGGCTTTCCGATGCCGTAAAACGGTATCCTCTGCTCCGCTGGGTCTGCTCACCGCCGCTTCATAACAGAGCAAGCCCTGTTATGAAGCAGGCAGAAACAGCCTTCCTTCACTTTTGATTGATGTGGTTTTAATTACCCTTGTAATCAAACTGCTTAACAGGCAGCTGCGATCATTTTCGCTTCACATCATTCGATCTGCGGTACGCCCTTTCTCTACCGAGCGGGTGCCTCACGGCTCGCTTAGTGCGTAAGCCGAAGAATAAACAGACCGAATATATAAAAACCTTTTCGGTTTTTAACCTTTGATAACTGCGACGGTGCGCAGACGTCTGACGCTCTTTACGCAGTCAGCCTGATTGTTCATTACCTCGTCGATGTCCTTATAGGCAAAGCGGCACTCCTCGGCTACGTCCTGCTTGTTTTTCTTGCCGAGTACAACGCCCTGCTCCTTCAAGTCCTCAATTACAGACTGGACAGAGAATTTCTCCATTGCACCCTTACGGGAATAGAGTCTGCCTGCTCCGTGAGAGGAAGTGCAGAAGCTTTCCTCGTTGCCAAGGCCCTCTACAACATAGCTGTATGAGCCCATTGCGCCGGGAATGACCGCCAGCTCGCCCAGTCTCGCTCTGGTTGCGCCCTTGCGGTGAATCCAGAGATTCTTACCGTTATGATGCTCTATAGCCGCATAGTTGTGATGGCAGTTTATCTCCTGAGTGAACTCTGCTGTCTGACGGGTAAAATCATAGACTCTGCGCAGGAAAATATCCTTTACCACATTCATCATGCGGTCTCTGTTCTCCTTTGCGAAATCAAGAGCAAGGTTCATCCATGCAATGTAGTCCTTTCCCTCCTGAGTATCAGTGGGCAGAAATGCAAGATCCCAGTTTGACGGCACGGTTGAGTACCACTTCTCATTAAGTGCTCTTGCAATTCTGTTGAAGTGCTTGCAGACGGTAAGTCCGAAATGACGGCTGCCCGAATGGAGCATAAGACCGATATATCCGTTGTCGTCAACCTGAACCTCGATGAAGTGGTTTCCGCCGCCCAGGGTTCCGATCTGATAATATCCGTCGGAAAGGCTGTCAAGCAGGTCTGCCTGATTTGCAAGAGCGGAAAAGTCATCGGATGCTCTGTCGATGGTCTCGCAGGGCTGCTTTTCCCGGTGATGATCGAAGCCTACAGGAACGCTTCGCATGATATCGCTGATTATGAGCTGAAGCAGAGAGCCGTTGCCTGTGACCACATCTTTTATAGAATCAATATGAATATCTGTGGCGGCAAAGCTCATGCCGCAGCCGATATCAACGCCAACTGCATTGGGAACGATAACGTCCTTCGTTGCAAGGACTCCGCCTATAGGCATTCCGTAACCTGCGTGTGTGTCGGGCATAAGGCAGATCCGATCTGCCGCAAAGGGAAGATTTGAAAGGTTATCAGCCTGCTTTCTGCATTCTGCGTCCATCTGATCTTCTCCCTGAAGCCATACTTTTATGGGCAGTCTGTTGTTTTCTCCTTTAATAACGAACATGAGATTCACCTCCGTGTGTTTTGTTTTTCGTTCGTTTGCAGGCAAATAATACCATGTGCGTTTTTATTTATCGTGTAAAAAAAGTTGCGACATCTTATTTTTGCTGATATAATTTAAAAAAGTGAGGGAATCATATTCTTTCTCTCCCTCAAAATTATGCAAAGCATAATAAAGCTCCCTCATCAGAGGGAGCCTGTTATATTTCCTGGTATGGAGGTGAGGGCAGTGTCTGAATACAGGGAAACGATCAAAAATCTCGACAAGGTGCGCAGTTATATGCGTGATCTTTATATTTACGGTTTTCGCACAAGGCAGGATTTCTCCGCAAAGTCTGCCCGAACCTACGACAACGAGCGCAGAAGAATAGAAAACTGGCTGGGCGACTACATAACATGGGATTATTCAGCAAAGGGCAAAAGCGTCTGTATCTCGGTGGATTCTTCAAAAATCAACCGAAATCCTCTTTTTGCCGCTTGGAAAAGCAAGAGCTTTACGGATAATGATATCACTCTGCATTTTCTGCTTATTGATATACTCTCAGACGGAAATGAGCATTCTGCTCCTGAGCTTACTGAGATTTTATCCTCTGAATATAATGCAGTTTTTGATCTGCAGACCGTCAGAGGAAAATTGCGTGAATATGAGCGTGAGGGTATTTTCACAAGCCGAAAAGAGGGCAAGGCTTTGCTTTATTCTCTTTCTGATATATATTTTGACTCTCTCCCTTTTTCCGAGCGGCTTTACGATGCCTGTTCTTTTTTTAGTGAGATTTCTGTCGGGGGATACATAGGAAGCACACTTATCGGAAAATATGATTCCATTTTCCGATTCAAGCACCATTTTATCGCTCACACCCTTGATGACGGAATCACCCTTGAAATTCTTTCTATGATAAAGCAGAAAAAGCTGTGTATTTTTTCGGGAGTCTCACGGCGTACGGGGCAGGAGTTCTCCATGCGCTGTGTACCTTTGCGCATACTTTTAAGCGTGCAGAGCGGTCGCAGATATGTTACCGTTTATACCAGTCACCGCAACAGACTTACAAATCTGCGAATTGATTCCATAACAGGCATAGATCCAATTTCGGAATGCGAAGATTTTGAGCAAAAAGAAAAAGCCGCTGTTGAAAACACCCCCAGAAGCTGGGGCGTTTCATTTGACGGCAATCACCGCGTTGAAAATATTTTTGTAAAGCTTTTTATTGATGAAGAAAAGGAACAGTATGTCCTGCGCCGCATTGAACGGGAAGGACGTTCCGGTGAAATCACAAGGCTTGAAAGGAATATCTATCTCTACAGTGTTGAGGTCTACGATTCCCATGAACTGACGCCGTGGCTTCGCTCATTTATGGGGAGAATTCTGGAAATTGAGGGCACAAACAAGCTTATGATCGGTAATTTCTGGAAGGATATAAAAACCATGCATGAAATGTACGGAGGGGATGATTGAATGGAATACTTCTCCGAAATTTACGGCAATTATTATATTGCTGTTGCCGCTGTTCTGAAAAGGGCAATGATTTCGCCGCTTTCAGAAAAGGAAATATCTGAGACAGTTACTGAAAATGCCTTCTCAGAAAGTTCGCTGTACATCGTCCCGAAGCTTACATCGGGCGAATGGCCTCTTCTTGTAAGAAACAGTGATGGACTTTATTCTCCTGCTGTAAAGAATATCTGCAAAATGCCCATGACCCTTTTGCAGAGGGCATGGCTCTCCACTGTTCTATCCGATGAGCGGTGCTCTATGTTTTTTGACGAAAACGAGAGGGCAGAGATTGAAAAAGCTGTCTGTGCAGAATCTCTTTACGATGTTCAGAAAATCAGGGCGGTTGATGTCTGCTCTGACGGTGACAGTTTTTCCGAAAAATCATACACGGATAATTTCCGCACCATTCTCAATGCAATACACAACAAGGAAATCCTTCGCATCGTCTTTAAGGGCGGTAAGGGAAGCCGTGTTTTCGGCAGTTATGTCCCATGCAGACTTGAATATTCCCCAAAGGATGATAAAATGCGTCTGCACGCATTGAAGCTGCATCACGGCAAGGTAATCTTTGTTACCACAATAAATCTGTCGAGAATCGAAAGCATAGTATGCTCAGGCGAAATATACAGCGGAAACGCTGACATTGATTCATTGCCGAAAAAGCAGACACTGTCTGAAACTGCAGTCATTGAACTTACCGATGAGCGCAATGCTCTTGAGCGGTTTATGGTTCAGTTTGCAAGCTACGACAAGCATACAAGGCACGACGAGGAGACAGACAGATATATCTGTTCTGTTTTCTATAATAAATCTGATGAAACAGAGCTTCTTATCCGTCTGCTGTCCTTTGGTCCTGTAATTAAAATTCTTTCCCCCGAAAGTCTCGTGCAGGAAGCCAAGGCAAGAATAGATAAACAGGCAGAGCTTATGGGGAGGTATTTATAATACACAGCAAAAAGCACCGTCGATCCGGCGGTGCTTTTTTGTTGTGCAGGAAAACTCGCGAACAGGATTCTCAAATCTTTTTAGAGCCAAGTGATAATTATTATCTTGACAGATATATCACACTGATATAATATATCAATGTGATATATTAAAAGGAGATGAACATGCAATGGCCCTTGAAAAGAAGCTCGATTGCGTAATTTTAGGATTACTGAGCCACGATGACCTGACAGGGTACGAAATAAAAAAGAGAATGGACACATCTCTGAAATATTTCTGGGGAGCAAGCTATGGCAGCATTTATCCGACTCTCAGCGAATTGGTAGGACAAGGATTTGCGGTCAAGCGTGACGGAAAAGAAAACGGGCGAAACAAGATAATATATTCCATTACTGACGAGGGAAGAAGTTATTTAAAGAACTGGCTCGGAACTCCTGCAGAAAAGGACGAACTGCGATATGAAACACTGCTTAAATTGTTTTTCGGAAATGAAGCAGGGGCTGAGCAGGCGATATCTCATATAAATGCCTTTGAGGAGAAAACAGAAAAGGCGCTTCAGCACCTTTCAGATATGGCAGATATTCTCAGAAATATCCCTTCACAGGAGGACACTCACAAATACTATCTGCTTACCGTGGAATTTGGAATCAAAACTTACCGTGCCTATCTTGAATGGTGCTGTGAAGCAAAGAAAACTCTTAAAGAGGAGAAATAGTATGTTTAAATGGATAAAGCTTTTTGATAATCAGTATTTTGGATTCTGGGCATTGGGGCTTGTGCTGTTTGCAGTACAGGAGATTCCCTATATGATCATGCCTTTGTTAAAGCTTCAGTCGAATCCCATTATGAATATGCAGGAATCATCGGCTGTTCTTGATATGCTGGAAAAAATTCTCGGCTCACTGTGCATCGCTTTCATGATGTTTATAGTCTGCGGTGAAAAGAAACTGTTTTCCGTGGGAAGCACTTGGGAAACTCTGTTTTTCAGCATCGCTATGTGGGTTTTATTGCTAAACTTCTTCGGCTGGTTTTTGTATTTCACAGGTCATCAGAGCATACTTGTAATGATGTTATTTATTGTTGCAATGCCTCCTTTGTTTTATGTGTTTATCGGTTTATGGCGAAGCAATACCCTTCTTACGGTAACGGGTTGTGTATTCTTGGTTGTTCACTTTACGCACGTTCTTGGTAATCTTAAAATGGGGCGATAAGCAAAACCTGAAATGGCAATATAATTTCGCATATAATCGTTTTCACTATCGACTATTACCCCTTACCATGCTATAATATACTCGATTCTGCACTGAAAGGGGGCGCTTTTGTATGGGAAACAAGCCCGAAACCAACAGAAAAATCACTGCCGCGCTTCTTGCCCATGTTGATGCAGGCAAGACAACTCTCGCAGAGGCGCTGCTGTACTCTACAGGCAAGTCGCGAAGCCTCGGAAGAGTTGATAACGGTGACACCAATCTCGACACTCACCGTCTTGAACGTGAACGCGGCATTACCATATTTGCAAGTCAGGCTGTTTTCAATATCGGCAGCCTTGAGATATCGCTTCTTGACACCCCCGGTCATGTTGACTTTTCCACCGAAACCGAACGGGTGCTGCAGGTACTCGACTATGCAATACTGGTAATAAGCGGTATCGACGGTGTTCAGGCTCACACCCGCACTCTGTGGAAGCTTCTTAAAATATACAATGTGCCTACTTTTATTTTTGTTACCAAAATGGACTTTGCCCGTCACAGCCAGGGTGAACTGATGGAAGAACTCCAGAAGGAGCTTTCGGGCAGGTGCGTAAACTTCAGTGCAGAGAAGGCAGAGCGCGACGAAGGGCTTGCCATGTGCAGCGAATCGGTACTGAATAAATTTCTCGACTGCGGCGAGGTCGATGACAACGATGCCGCCCGTCTTATTCTGACAAGAAAGGCCTTCCCCTGCTTTTTCGGCTCGGGTCTCAAGCTCAGCGGCATAGAAGAATTTCTTCACGGAATAGAAAACTTCATTATCCCGCAGGAATATCCTCAGACTTTCGGAGCCAAGGTATTCAAAATAAGCAGGGATAAAAACGACCGTCTGACCCATCTGAAAGTAACAGGCGGTGCGCTTCGTGTCCGTGACACTATCGGCACGGGGGATTCTGCAGAAAAAATAAATCAGATACGCATTTATTCAGGCGAAAAATATATCACCGTCGATGAGGTCAGCGCAGGCTCTGTCTGTGCAGTTACGGGACCTGTCAACACCTATAACGGCATGGGGCTTGGATATGAAGCCGCTTCCGAAAAGCCCATACTTGAGCCCGTTATGAATTATAGAATTCTCCTTCCCGAGGGCTGTGATGTACAGACAATGATGCCGAAACTGAAACAGCTCGAGGAAGAAGATCCTCAGCTCCACATTACATGGAGCGAGCATCTGCAGGAAATACACGTCAGCCTCATGGGCGAGGTACAGACGGAAATACTCAAAAGCCTTATCCTTGATAAGTTTGACGTTGATGTCATCATCGACGAGGGCAAGGTGCTTTATAAAGAGACTATTGCAAACACCGTTGAAGGCGTCGGACATTACGAACCGCTTCGTCATTATGCGGAGGTGCATCTGCTTCTTGAGCCTCTCCCAAGAGGTAAGGGACTCGTATTTGATTCAAAATGCAGTGAGGATTTCCTTGACCGCAACTGGCAGAGACTTATTCTCATGCACTTAAACGAAAAAGAACACATCGGCGTGCTGACAGGCTCACCGATTACCGATATGAAGATAACCCTCATGTCCGGCAAGGCACACCTTAAACATACCGAGGGCGGCGATTTCCGCCAATCCACCTACAGAGCAGTGCGTCAGGGACTTATGCAGGCAAAATCGGTGCTTCTTGAGCCTTATTATTCTTTCCGTCTGGAAGTTCCCTTTGAACAGATGGGAAGGGCGATAAATGACATCAGACTTCGCAAGGGTACTATGAGTCAGCCCGAGGAAAGCGGCGGTATGTCGGTTATTACGGGACGTGCCCCTGTCATACTCATGAACGGCTATGCTGCCGAGGTCGCCGCCTACACAGGCGGCCGAGGAAGGATATTCTTTGAAAACGGCGGATATGATGAGTGTCACAATACAGAAAATGTTATATGTGATATATGCTATCAGCCCGAGGCGGATATGGATAATCCTCCCGACTCCGTATTCTGCGCTCACGGTGCAGGCTTTGTTGTGAAATGGGATAAAGTTCCCGAATGTATGCACCTTGAAAGCTGCCTTAAAAAGGGCAAGGCAAACGCCCCTTACATCGGTCACCGCACCTACAATATCGATGAAAAAGAGCTCCAGGCTATCATGGAGCGTGAGTTCGGCAGGTCTGCAAAATATGACCTCTACCGTCCTGCTCCGAAAGTCGAGGTCAAAGCCAAGGAATTCGAGCTTCCCGAACCGAGAAAGCAGTATGTCATTGTTGACGGCTACAATGTTATCTTTGCATGGGATGACCTCAAGAGTCTTGCAGATGACAGCCTCGATGCCGCCCGTGACAGGCTCATGAATATTCTGTGTAATTACAGCGCCTTCACAAAGGTAAATGTTATTCTCGTCTTTGATGCCTACCGTGTATCGGGAGGAAAGGGTGCCAGATTCGATTTTCACAATATTCACGTTGCCTACACAAAGGAAAACGAGCTGGGCGATAACTACATAGAAAAACTGGTTGCGGAGATAGGTAAGAATGAATATGTCCGTGTTGTCACCTCCGACCGCATGATCCAGCTTTCTGCTATCCGCTTGGGCGTGCTCCGCACCTCTTCTGCTGAGTTTGAGCGTGAGGTAGATGCCGTTCATGCGAAGATTGCCGAAACTCTTGAGGAAATGAACAGCAATGCGCCTAAAACCACCCTTTCCGATGTGTCAAATCTGAAAAAGAATGACAACTGATATTAAAAAGCTCAGGAAAATTTCCTGAGCTTTTTGCTGTCAATTCTACGCAGCGTAGGTTGAGGTCTGACTATTATGCGCTATAATTCAATTATAGGAGTGATAGCATGAATACTTACATTACGGGTGCAGTAATAAAACGCCTGCGCGAATCGAAAAATATGACTCAAAGCGAGCTTGCTGAGAAAATCGGTGTCAGCAGTAAGGCTGTTTCAAAATGGGAAACAGCAAAGGGGCTTCCCGATATATCTCTCATCGAACCCCTGAGCATGGCTCTCGGCGTTTCCGTCATGGAGCTGATGAGCGGTGATGCCGTCAGAAACAAGAATATCGCCGCAAATATCATGCGTTTAAAGTTCTATGTCTGCCCCGTGTGCGGCAATGTCATACGCGCGATGGGCGATGCTGTCATAAGCTGCTGCGGCATTGCTCTTCCTCCCCTTGAGGCTGAGGAGTGCGACGAGGAGCATTCTTTTACGATCGAGCAGGTTGAGGACGAGCAATTTATCACCATCAGACATGAGATGACAAAAAGTCATTTCATATCCTTTATCTCATTCATAACCTCCGACAGAGAGCAGTTTATAAAGCTTTATCCCGAAGGGAATGCGGAAACAAGACTCAATAAACGCGGTATCGGCTATCTGTATTTCTACTGCAACCGACACGGTCTTATGAGAAAGAGAATTTAAACTGCAATCAGCCCTTGCAGTAATATGCTATTGCTTCCGAAGCAAACTCTGCTGTTCCCTCTCCATGTCTGTCGATGTTGTTTTTGAACCGCTCGTCGGCTGTATACATCTGCCCCAGAGCTGCAAGAAACTGTTTTGTGCAGGTGTAGTAATTGTCGGATATATATTTCTGCAGTTTTGCTGCAATCGCCTGCGCTTCGGGTGAAT
>JAZSJQ010000031.1:0-21747 GCA_045534445.1 Acutalibacteraceae bacterium | reverse complement strand
CAAACTCATCAATCAAAACGTCGCCGCTGTCGAGAACTGTATAAAGTGCGCTTTTATCTCTGTCAAGAAATTCCTCTACTGTGGGAGCTCCATCGAGCAGAGTTCTGACAAGTTCGATAAAGAAAAGTGCAGTTCCTCCGGCAAAGTCATCATCAGGGTTTTCGTGAATGCGCTCTCTGAAAGAGTTCATTACCGTTGTGATAAGACTGAAAAGCTTTGCTCTCTTCGCAGGATTCAATGACGGAAGTTCGGGGAAAGTGTGTGCGGGTTTGGTTGTGTTAGGATTAAATGCATACATAAGTATTACTCCTTTTAGTAAATAAAGATTATTTTTTATCGCAAAACACTCAATGTTGTTAATGTAAGTGGATTATAACACGACATTGAATACATTGTCAAGCTTTTTGTTGCAAAATTTACTCAATCTCGTTATTTTTATTGCTCAAACAACAAATTTGCGCTATTATTGTGAACAGGAAGGAGGGATTACTAATGGAAAACTACTTGAAACCATTGATTCAAAATAAAGGGTTTTCACTAAAATCATTTTCTGACCAGATTGGTCTTCCTTATTCAACCTTACTGAGCATGTTAAGCCGTAAATTTGACGGTGCTTCAATCGGCAATATTGAAAAAGTATGCAAAGGTCTGTCAATTACAATCGACGAATTTGTTGCAGGCTACCGAGGCGAAGAATGTAATTCGCCATTTATCACATCAGATGAAGAGCAGCTTATTATTTCAAAATACAGGGAAAATCCTGATTTACAGCCTGCGGTTGAAATACTGCTTGGATTGAGAGATAATCATTATAGGGTTGATTGATGTTTGAATATTTCTTACACAGCAAATGGAGGCACGTTGCAGCCCGAACATATACGGTTGGGACTGTTAGCGGGTTACACGCCCATAAAATGTGGGGGGGTAACCTGCTAACATACGGGTAACCTGATTATCTTCACGATTTTGAAGCTCAATTAAAAGAATCCATCAGAACGACGATTGCGTGGTTTTGATGTTACGAGGCGACGGTATACAATATATAGTGGCAATACTTTTGAAAAACGCTGATTTTGCCTGTTGACATACACAATATATTGATTTATGATATAAATGTAAGTTGTATCTCTTTTTGTGTGTTGGCTGTATTTGGATGCTGATTCACAGTTGTGCTTTCTTCCAACAAGGGATAAGTGTACCCTTTCGCCTTGAAAATACTGTTTGACAGTCGCACGGTCGGCTGTTTATTTTTGCTTTTTTCAAAGCTACATCGAAAACAATTTATGTTTTTCTGAAAAGTTATAATTCCAATTTTGCAAAAGCATTTTACAAAAGCGTTCTCTGATATTCACCTCGGATTCTGTTGAATTGCATCGACCCGATAAGATTTTCATCGGTAAATACTACTTCCATTTTCACCTTAAGCGATAATGCAACACTCTAAAACACAAGTACGGATAGGGGCGATAGAATCGGAAATCGGCGTATCCGATTCGATTCCGTAACTCGGTGGCCGTTAATGCACTTGTGAAGTAAAATTTTATATATATCAAATCATTGAGCGCGCTCTGTGATTTGAGCTAAAAGCGATTAAATGCATGGACATTTAATCGCTTTTTTATTTCCGAATTTATCGCTTAATACTGCCGAAAAGCATGCTCGGCAGGAGGCAAAAACTCGACAACGGGCGAGTTTTTGCTTTTGTGAATTTTCGAAAAGTGGCTGCGCAAGCAGAAGCAGCAGCCCAACTTTTCGAAGCCCGTTCTTAAGACTCCATTGGCTTTTTTCACATGGGGGTGGTTACCTTACGACCAGCCGCAATTACGAGGAATATTTATCAGAAAGCTTGATTACCATGTCAAAAAAATCTCGTATAAAACATGCTATCTTTGAGAATATCAATGCTCAAAGAAAATATGGAGAAAGTAAATATGATGCTCACAAGGAATCTCAAAGAATTTCACAGAAAACCGGAGAGCGCCAGTACACCAAGGGTATTTTCGCATATACAACCGAAGACACTTACAAAAAGCAATCAATCACATTTGAAAACTGGGTTTTGAGAGAGCATCCCGAAGTCAGAACATTGGACGATGCTAAAAAGTACGTCGGCGAATTTCTGCTTGAATATATGGAGCGAGGCTTGTCCGCAAACACGGTTCACACACGCGCATACGCGCTTGCAAGTGCTTTCAAATGTAACGTAAAAGAGTTCGGAGTGGATTTGCCGCCGCGAAAAAGCGCAAATGCAAAGCGTAACAGAAACGCTCCACCAATAGACAAGTTCCGTAAAGAAACGCAGTATATTCATCGCTTCGCTGTAGCCACGGGAGCTCGCAGACGCGAGCTTCAAAGACTGACCACAGATTGTCTGAAAGAGGAAGACGGAAAGTTGCTGATTTTCCTCGATGGAAAAGGCGGTAAGGAAAGATGGGCGCGAGTGCTTGAACACGAGCGCGATTTTGTCCGTTCGGTCGTCGAGTCCGCAAAGCATTCCAATTATGTGCGTTCGGACGGATGTAAAAAGGTGTTCCCCGACAGGCTTATCCCTGAAAAGGAACCTCTTCACCAACACCGAAAAGACTATGCTCACCTGCTTTATGACGAAGTTTTGAGAAACGGCGAGCATCTTATTGTTGACCGAGGGCTGTACCGCTGCAGAGGCAAGAATTACGGAAAAGTATATAACCGTACAGCTCTCGCCATAGTCAGCAAAAATCTCGGCCACGGACAGAACCACGAACTGCCTCACGAAGTCAAGCGAGTGGAAATTGTCGCAAACCATTACATGTGGTGAGGTGGTAAATATGAGAAACCAAAATATGCAAACTCAACTTACCACTATTGACGGACATTCTGTCAGGATAATTTTTGCATCCTCAGATAATACTGATGCTATACAGGAAGTTTCCGATATTTTGCTCTCGTCAATAAAAACTCTATCTTATGAAAGTGAAAATATATCTGAAGGAGGGGTTACAGATGAACTTGCCATGTAGTATAATCAAAAATGAAGCAAAAGTCGTCTGTTCCTTGACAACAGAATATGCTACAAATCTCACCCCATCTGCATTGTTTGTTTCCTATGAGGAAGAAAGGAAACGATGCAGATGAATAACCAAAAACAAGTCTATTGCCTTTATCGTGTGTCCACGAAGAAACAGGTAGAGGATAATGATATACCTATGCAAAAGCAGGCATGCCGGAAATTTGCCGAACAAATGGGATGGAATATCGTCAAAGAATATTCCGAAAAAGGCGTGTCAGGATTTAAAGTTTCCGCCAACGACCGAGATGCCATCATTGAAATTCGAACTGCAGCAGAACGCCATGAATTTGATATATTGCTGGTCTTTATGCTTGACCGAATCGGACGAAAGGACGATGAAACTCCTTTTGTTGTCAAGTGGCTGGTCGAGCAGGGAATTGAAGTCTGGAGTACGGTTGAAGGGCAGCAGAAATTTGAATCCCATGTTGATGACCTGCTTAATTATATTCGGTTCTGGCAGGCATCCGGAGAGAGTCAGAAAACTTCAATACGCACAAAAACCCGTATGGGTCAGATGGTGTTAGAAGGAAAATTCAAAGGCGGTGTAAGTCCCTACGGCTACAAGTTAGTTAAAAACGGTCGAAAAAACCGCCGAAACGATGAGGTCTACGATATTGAAATCGACGATGCCGAAGCGGAAATTGTTAAGCTGATATTCAATAAGTATGTCAATGAAGGCTATGGAAATCAGCGGCTCTCAAAATATCTGACCGAACAAGGAATCTATAATCGTCAGGGTAAAAGGTTTACCAATACTACCCTGAACGGTATGCTTAAAAACATAATGTACACCGGTGTTCTCCGAAGCGGCGAAACCTATTCAGAAGTCTTTCCGCATCTGCAAATTATCACGCCCGAAATGTTCGAAAGAGCTGCTAAAATAAGAAGCGACAGAACACACAAAGGAACAGGAACGCCAATCAGCACCAAGAGTGAGGCTTTATTGGTTGGCATACTTTACTGCGCTCATTGCGGCACGAAGATGATATTATCATCAAGCGGTGGTATGAAGCGAAAGGCAAGATACCGCTATCAATGTCATCATAAAGTACGCCACCCTGACGAATGCGACAATCAGACAACCTTCACCGTGAAAACACTTGACGATATGGTTGAGCAGGTTGTCCTGATGATGTTCGATAACATGAGTAAAGTGTCATCAAAAGAAGTTATGGAAGAACGTTACATAAGAGAAACAAAGCTTATACATGTGGTGATTGACAAAATCCAAAAAGAGGTTGCAGCAGCACAGAATGATGTCGATACATATAAATCTGAGGTGGGCAAAAGTCTGCGAGGTGTCAGTAAATGGAATGCTGACCTGCTGCGGGAATTACTTGACGAGGCACAGAAAAAACTCTTATTAAAGCAAGGAGAATTGCAGGCTGCACAGAGAAAACTTGAAAGCTGCACCCAGCGAAGACAAGAAATCCAGATGCAGTATGACGAGCTTGTGAGCTGGTCACAAATCTACCGCTCAAGCACGACCGAAGCCAAGAAGATGATTCTCTCAAAGCTTATTGAACGTGTCGAAGCAGGAAAAGGCGAAGAAGTAAGCAAATACAACATTAGCATTCATTTCAGAATCAGCTATGCTCAGTTCTGCGGATTAACCGATGATGCATCAAGTATGAACTTTGCAAATGAATAATCCAGCATTAAACAAGCGCCGCGTGATTTAACCAATCACACGGCGCTTGTTGGTGGACCCAAAGGGATTCGAACCCTCGACCTCCGCGTTGCGAACGCGGCATTCTCCCAGCTGAACTATGGGCCCCAATATTAAATTTATTCTTAATTAAATGACAAAACTCAGGGAAGTAAACAAATTGGGCGTAAACTGCACTGTTAGGGCTCCCGGCTGAGCTATGGGCCCGAATCAATTCATCGGTTTATAAAATTATATGCTTCATTTTCTGCGTTGTCAAGACAAATCCCCTGAACGCATTTTTCAAATTCAACTCTGATTCTCGTTAATAAAACACTATGTGTACAAAAGAAATCCCCGAGGCTTTCGCCTCGGGGATCATATACATCATTAGTTGACGATGGTCTGCTCGGTTTCCTTGTTGAACAGGTGGATCTTGGAGTTGACGAATGCAACCTTGATGGTCTCGCCTGCCTTGGTCTTGGAAGTAGGAGCAACACGTGCGGTAATGGAGTTACCTGCAGCATTGATGTAAAGGAAGGTCTCGTTACCCATAAGCTCGGTAACTTCGACGTCTGCGGTTACGCAGCTGTCCTTATATCTCTCGATGTACTCGGGCTCGTCGTGAACGTGCTCAGGACGGATACCGAGAACAACTTCCTTACCGATGTAGTCATCGAGCTTGTTGCCGTTGTTCTTGGATGTGGGAAGCTTGATTGCGAACTCGTTGAAGCAAGCATAGATGCTGTCATCACGCTTCTCAAGAGTTACATCGATAAAGTTCATCTGGGGAGAACCGATGAAGCCAGCAACGAACATATTGCAGGGCTTGTCATACAGGAACTGAGGACTATGAACCTGCTGAATGAGACCGTCCTTCATAACAACGATTCTGTCACCCATGGTCATAGCCTCGGTCTGGTCGTGGGTAACGTAGATGAATGTAGTACCCAGTCTCATGTGAAGCTTAGCAAGCTCGGTACGCATCTGTGCGCGGAGCTTCGCATCGAGGTTGGAAAGGGGCTCGTCGAGAAGGAATACCTTAGGCTCACGGACGATAGCACGACCGAGAGCAACACGCTGACGCTGACCACCGGAGAGAGCCTTGGGCTTTCTGTCGAGAAGGTGAGCTATATCAAGGATCTGAGCAGCCTCGTTAACGCGGCGCTTGATCTCATCTTTCGGATACTTTCTGAGCTTAAGACCGAATGCCATGTTATCAAAAACGGTCATGTGAGGATAAAGAGCATAGTTCTGGAAAACCATTGCGATGTCTCTGTCCTTAGGTGCTACGTCGTTGACGAGGTTGTCGCCGATGTAGAGCTCGCCGTCGGAGATCTCTTCAAGACCTGCGATCATACGAAGGGTGGTGGACTTACCGCAGCCGGAAGGTCCAACAAGGATGATGAACTCCTTATCCTGAATCTCAAGATTGAAGTCGCTAACGGCCTCAACGCCGCCGGGGTAACGCTTGTAAATGTTTTTCAAGGTTACGCTTGCCATAATTTTTGCCTCCTAATCATTTCTCGGGCTTACAAATCTTTGTATAGCCCATGGCTTCTGCCGTTTAATATAATAGCAGAACAAGTTCACATAAGCAAGTGTTCAAAGGTATAATTTTCTTCCCATTTATTGTTGAAGTTAACCAAAGTATTGACATTTTGATGCTTTGAACACCCAATATTTTGTGCGATATTAAGTTGATCACTCAAAACTGATCTATTCAGAACAGCGCCTTCTCTTCTTCAGTCAGCTCTCGGCACTCGCCCTCGGCAAGATCATCGTCAAGCAAAAGTGCATCTATGGATATTCTTTTAAGCGCCAGTACCTTTCTCCCTATTGCCGCCGCCATGCGCTTTACCTGATGATATTTGCCCTCGCATATGCTGATCTCAACAATATGATTCTCATCATCTATAAGCTCTGCAAAGCAGGGTCGGCACATCTCCCCTCCGTCAATCTCAATACCGTTTCTCAGTCTGTCAAGTTCCGATTCCGCGGGACTCGCATCAAGCATTGCGATATATTTCTTGAATATCTTCTTTTTAGGCGAGGTAACGCGATGGGAAAAATTGCCGTCATCGGTAATTATCAGCAACCCCGTAGTATCCTTGTCAAGCCTTCCTACAGGAGCAAGTCCTGCTCTCTGAAGTTCCTTTGGGATAAGATCAACAACGGTTTTCTGCGTACTGTCGGTGCTTGCAGATACGCAGCCCTTCGGCTTATTCAGCATTATATATACATATTTTCTGTACGCCAGCTCTTCCCCGTCAACCGTTATCACAGCCTTCTGTGGATCGACCTTCATATCAATTTTATTTATTGTTTTCCCATCGACACACACCCTGCCTGTCCAAATAAGACGGTGTACGTCCTTTCTGCTCAGTTCACTCTGAGATGCTATCACTTTGTCGATTCTGTCCATTATTCCACTTCCTTTATTATGCATATTATATCCGCAGTCATTCAGAAAGTAAATCAAATTCTAAACACTTTCAAGTACAGCCAGTACAATTTCGGGTCTGTTATTGAATCTTAGAGGCAAGATGCTGTTGCCAATCCCTCTGCTTACTATCATTGATGTTCTGCCTTCGGTATATATTCCGCTGTCATACTCAGGGAAAAACCCCTGCCCGGGCGCAACGCAGCCTCCTGTCAGCGGCAGACGGAACTGTCCGCCGTGAGCATGACCTGAGAACACAAGATCAGCTCCGCACTCAACATAATCATCGAAGTACTCAGGCTTGTGAGAAAGCAGAATGGTATATCCCTCATTTTCCCCAGTAACTTTTCTTAAATTGTAATCAAAGTCCTCTCCGAAATCAGGATCGTTTACTCCTGCAAGCACAACCGAATCACCGTTTCTCTCAAATCTCAGACTTCTGTTGTCAAGAACAGTAACTCCTGCATTTTCAAGCCCGCTTTTCAGTTTATTATACTCCGCAATCCTTGATTCATGGTTGCCCGTAACATAATATGTCGGCGCAATCTGCACTGCCTGCCCGGCAAAGCTGACTGCAACATCAATATCAGTTCTTCTTGAATCTACAATATCACCTGTTATGACAATAATATCCGGTTCTGTATCTCTGAGCATGGTTACAAGCTCTGAGTTGTTTTCTCCGAAGCTCGCATTGTGCAGATCTGATATATGCGCAATTCTGAAGCCGTCAAAGCCTTTCGGAATATATTCACTCTTAACCCTTATCTCACTTACCGTCAGCGCAGTATTTCCCCACAGTGTCCATATCAGAAGCACTGCCGCAAGCACAGATGCTGCAGCAATAATAATTATTTTTATCTTTTTCTTCGATTTCACTTTTATATGCCCCTTCGTTTTTTACTGCGACAATAATACTACCATTTCTTTTTTGAAATTTCATGAACCCTGTGTAACAAAAGAGGCAGGAATCCCTGCCTCTTTTGTTATTCATCATCCTCAGGCAGCACATCGGTATTTTCGGGTATATTCTCCGTGAGGATCCTGTCCTGCTCAACGGGGGAATTATACAATGCGCTTACCGTCTCAGCTATTTCATCAGCATTTGCTTCAGGGGAAAAACCATGCATAAATCCGTTCAATGCAGTGGAACACACATCTCCGCCTATTACTTTCCCGTTTCTTATCAGCATATTTATGTAAACCACATCTGTCGTTCCGGGGTAATTCGTTATTCTGTACGTCCAGCGTTTTGCCCTTTCGCCTTTGTATTGTGTAAGATCGAAGCCCTGCTCCATCTGGAGCTTATTGTAATTCTCGTACACATCGCTGAACTGTGCAGGTATCACCACTTCACGGACTTCAACAGGCTCCTCTGCGATCTCCCAGCCAAACTGAGTCGCAAAACCAAGCCGCTGTTCTTCGGTTTCAGCCTCTATACTGTACCCCTTCTGAACAAGCAGTGAAGTCTGACTGTCTCCCTTTGGCCACAGAACATATGCTATTGCGGCTATAAACATTATTATTCCGATTATAAGAAGCAAAAGTTCTTTTTTTGATGTTTTGAATGACCATATAAACACGCGTATCCGCCTCCTTTGTTTTGTTAATATCTATGCACCGTATGTTCTGTTAATGCATACATATTTCCTCTGACTTAACCAGTATTTATTAGCTGTACCATTATTGAAATCCAATCAGTTTTATATTATAATGTTACTACTAATCTTTTGGAGGCATTGCTGTGTCTGATAATAAAAACAGAAAAAGCCGCGGTTTTTTTGACCGTATGCTTGATTTCTTTGCAGATATAATTATTTCTATCCGAAATTTTTTCAAAAATATATTTTCTCCCAAACGCTCTGTAACCCCTTCTGAGGACGGTCAGAACAGACCCTCTCTCGGCAGAGTACAGCGTACAAGTTCAGTAATAGCAGATTCCACCCGTAATCCCGTCCTTTCCGATGCTCACAGGGTGCATAAATCCGCATCGGCTTCAAGGTCTGTTACCACCTCGCACCATGCAGGCGGCCGCATCTTTTCCGTTGACGGTGAGGAGAAATTCAAAAAAATATTTACCATTGCCGCATTTTCTCTTATCGGAGTTATCGGCATAGCACTGCTGATCGCAACCATCACTCCCTCGGGCGGTCCTACTGAAATTAAAAGTCCTGCCGTCACCGAGGCTGCCGTGGTCAACCCAAGCGAGACCGACTGCAGTGTCACCATCACCTTCGGCGGTTCGATCAAAATGAGCGATGAAATCCTCTCCGCAGCACGAAACAGCGATGGATACGATTTCAATAATTACCTTTCCGAGTTATCACCCATATTCAGTTCCGATATCAATTTTGTCACTCTGTTCGGCAGTGCCGCCCAAAACGACAGCCAGCTCAAAGTAAGCGGCTTTAAGAATTACAACTATCCCGTACAGCTTCTTGATACACTTTCCGCTCTCGGTGTAACCCATGTCATGAACGCTTCAGGAGATGCTCTGTCCCTCGGCTATGACGGACTTGAGTATTCCATGAAGCAAATGGAACAAAGAGGTCTCAAGGCAGTAGGCACATATCTTGATTCAGACTCCTTCGGAAGTGTATATGTAATCGAAAAGAACCATATCAAAATCGGTGTCGGTGCATACTACTGTCCCGATCAGAGTACATATAACTCTGCTCTTTCCGCTCAGAAAAACGTGAGCATGACTGATGCCGAGCTATCTTACTGTATAAATCAGTACCCCAGCAAATCGGTATTCAAGGAAATTGAGAAGGATATTGCCGATATGAAAAAGGCAGGGGCTGACGTTATAATAATAATGCTTAACTGGGGCGGAGCTGATTCCAAGAGCCACACCGACGATAACCGCAACTCCCTTGCTCAGGATCTTATAGACGCAGGCGTAAACCTCGTTATCGGCACAGAGCCCGATGTTGCTCAGAAAATAACCAAAAAAGCTCCCAAGGGAAGCGATGAACCCTCCTATGTATTTTACTCAATGGGCAACCTTTTTGCCGATGCCGATTCAGGTGCAACAGCAAAGAAATACTACGGAATGTCAGCAACCTTTACCATTGAGCGCAAAGCAGGCGAAACAGACGTGAAGATAACTTCCGCCGTCTGCAATCCTGTCTTCATTCACCGCGATGATACTTATTCTGAGCAGAGTACCTATCTCAAATACCGCGTCTTCCCTGCCGTTAAGTATTATTCTGTTCCCGAACGTCCCGACTTCTTCACAAGCAGCAGCCAGTGGAAGGCATCCAAGAACGCCTTTGACTCCATTTATAATTTCGCAAGAGACTCCAAGGTCGGCATGTCTGTCGGTTCCTACGATTCTCTTTATCCCAAAACAGAAACCGAGGAAAAGATCTCGGACGGTTTTTCGGGAAGTGTATAGTGATATATAAAAACAGCCTGCAAGTTATTTGCAGGCTGTTTTGTTCTGATTTTACTTTAATATTCTGTCCAATTCTTTAATCATCACTTCTGTTTCCATAAGAGACACTTCACAGTGTCCTTTACCTTTGAAACGTATGATTTCTGCGTCAGGGTAATGCTTTTTCAGATACTTTGCGGTTTTCACTGCCAGCATTTCATTGGGCTTTGTTCCGTGATAATAGAATATCTTCGTTTCTTTCTTATCTATATTTTTCGGCAGCCTATAATTGCCCCATTCATTCAGATAATTAATAATTGTTGTATCCGACATATTGTCAAGAACCTGCAGAAACTCATCAAGTTTACATTCGGGTATTATTGAATCCACTGCCTGTCTGACAGTCTTCTCATCTCTTTGCTGACTTTTATGCGTAACAGTGAGATAGAAATTAATAAAATATGATTTCATAAGCCTTGGATAAGATACAAGCGGTGACCCGTCAAATATAATATTTTTGATTTTCAATCTGCCGTTCTGCCATATTCCTGCACCTATTATGCCTCCCATGGACATTCCGAACAAAGCGTACACATCGTTGCCGTAACGGGATATATAATAATCCTCTATCTTCCTGACACTGTCCCTGAATGAAACAAAATCATCTTTATCATCAGTACTGTGCCCCTCAAGTATCGGCACAATTACATGATAATCATTTTCATAATGGCTGATGTAATCCTCCCAAACCTGATACGGACTCTGAAATCCATGTATAAGTATTATTTTTTGTTTTTCCTTATTTCCAAACTCCGGTATCTTCATCACTCAAAGCTCCTTCTTTTTTCTTCTTGAACTCGGAAAGCTCCGCGTTCAGCTCTCTGGTACTTACAGAACGCTTTACACTGTAAAGCCAGTAGGTGCACCCGTAGAACAGCATCACAAACACGAAGAACAATCCGCTTACGACCAGCTCTCTGTCAAACCAGTTAAGTATATGACTTATAAGCACATAAACCGCTGAACAGCACACCGCTTTGATGATCTCTCTCCATGTGATGCTCTCCGATTCATCGAAATTACCAAGCAGATACACCTGCACAAAGCTCATTATATATGTGGAAGCAACCATTTCTGTCAGTATGATTATATCCGCCTGCCAAGTACCGCATATAACCTTATACCCAAAATAGAAGAACATTATTGAGTAAAAATACAGTGCAGCCTTGAACTCTATGCCAATTTCAGATATCCAGAATTTTTCTTTCGTTTTCATGTGTTATCACCTCTCAATATACTTCTCAGTGCCTTTACATACCTGCGGGAAATTATAACGTGCTCGCCGTTGTCCATGGTCACGTCTACCCTGTTCCCTGAAATACTTTTCAGATATTCAATGTGATAAATATTTATGACCATTGATTTTCCGCATCTGAAAAAGCCTTCAGAAGAATATGTGCTTTCGGCAAGAGCAAGTGTAAGATCTGTTTTTGCTACCGTTTTTTCCGTATACAGAAAAACTGTACTGTCTACCCTTTCAAGATAGAGGATTTCAGAAGGCGCAACAAGCACCTTTCCGTCGTCTGTTTCGGCACATATCCTGTCCAGCCGCCGTTCTATGCTCTTTATCAGAGTGTTAATTTCCTCCGTACGCTCACGGCAGCGTATTACGATCTCATCTGCTCCGTCTTCTATGTACTCAAGTGTTATTTTCAAAACTCCACCCTCTTTCCAAAGTCAATTTTATATCTGATTCATTAAAACTTCAATCATTCTTGACCCAAGAAGCATTTTTCAGGCTCCAAGCGGTATATTTATAATAAAAAACATCAAAAAAATCCCACTGAACACTTGCACATCGGAATATGTTGTGATATACTATCAAAGATTTCGCACGTTGTGTGGGAGCGGCTCGGGTTGCATACATTCAGTGTGTTTTTACCGCTCTTTTCGTCAAAGACGATCAACACATGACGGAGGAAAAAACCAAGGAGGAAATAAACAATGGCAGTAGTATCAATGAAGCAGCTTCTCGAAGCCGGTGTTCACTTCGGACACCAGACCAGACGCTGGAACCCCAAGATGGCAGAGTACATCTTCACCGAGAGAAATGGCATCTACATCATCGACCTTCAGAAGACCGTCAAGAAGCTTGAGGAGGCTTATATGTTCATCCGCGAGACAGCAGCAAACGGCGGCTCCGTTCTGTTCGTCGGTACCAAGAAGCAGGCTCAGGATTCCATCAAGGAAGAGGCTGAGCGCTCCGGCTCCTACTATGTAAACGCTCGTTGGCTCGGCGGTATGCTCACCAACTTCGTTACCATCCGCAGAAGAATTGAGAGACTCAACCAGCTTCTCAAGATGTCCACCGACGGCACCTTTGATCTCCTTCCCAAGAAGGAAGTTATCAAGCTCAACCTCGAGATCGAGAGACTCCAGAAGTTCCTCGGCGGCATTCAGGAAATGAAGAAGCTCCCCGGCGCTCTCTTTATCGTTGATCCCCGCAAGGAAAAGATCGCTGTTGCTGAGGCTAAGAAGCTCGGCATTCCCGTTGTCGCAATCGTTGACACCAACTGCGATCCCGATGATATCGACTATGTAATCCCCGGCAACGATGACGCTATCCGTGCTGTTAAGCTCATCGCTTCCGCTATGGCAAGTGCTGTTCTCGAAGGCAGACAGTGCGCTGAGACCGCTCCCGCGGCTGCTGAGGCTGACGCACCTGCTGCTGAATAATTAAAATTTAGGAGGAAAATAAAATGGCTTTTACCGCTAAAGACGTTGCTGCTCTGAGAGAAAAGACCGGCTGCGGCATGATGGACTGCAAGAAGGCTCTTACCGAGACTGACGGCGATATGGAGAAGGCAATCGATTTCCTTCGTGAGAAGGGTCTCGCAGCTGCAGCTAAGAAGGCAAGCAGAATTGCTGCTGAAGGTACTGTTTACACTGCTTCTGAGAACGGCGTTGCTGTTGTCATCGAAGTAAACGCTGAGACTGACTTCGTTGCTAAGAACGTTGACTTCATGGACTTTGTTGCTCTCTGCGCAAAGACCGTTATCGCTGAGAATCCTGCTGACGTTGAGGCTCTCCTCGCTGTCAAGGCTTTCGGCACCGAGAACACTGTTCAGGAAGTTCTCACCGAGAAGATCCAGACCATCGGCGAAAACATCAAGATTCGTCGTTTCGAGAGATACGAGGGTATCACTGATACTTATGTACACGCAGGCGGCAAGATCGGTGTTCTCACCAAGTTTGCTACCAGCGATGAGATCGCTGCAAAGCCTGAGTTTGCTGAGTTCGCTCACAACATCAGCATGCAGATCGCTGCTCTTAACCCCCTCTACCTCAATGACGCTGCAGTTCCTGCTGACGTTATCGAGAAGGAGAAGGAGATCGCTACCGAGCAGCTCAAGAATGATCCCAAGAATGCTAACAAGCCCGCAAACATCATCGAGAAGATCGTTACCGGTAAGATCGGCAAGTACTTTGAGGAAGTCTGCCTCGTAAACCAGGTTTACGTTATCGACTCCGACCTTAAGGTCAGCCAGTATGTTGCTAACACTGCTAAGGCACTTGGCGGCGACATCGCTATCGAGGGCTTCGTACGTTTTGAGAAGGGCGAAGGTCTCCAGAAGAGAGAAGACGACTTTGCTGCAGAAGTTGCAAAGATGGCAGGCACCAACTAATCTCTCCCCTATTGAATAAATTAAGAGCTTCCGATTTCTCGGAAGCTCTTTTTGTTTAAGTAAACTATCAATAAACCTCACCTTTAATAAACAGCTTGTAAGCGCGGTTTGCGATTATCTTTGTTTCCACAAGATCAAATCCGCCGCCGATAACGCCGCCCATGATCGGCACTGCTTTAGTTATATTAACAATGCCCTTTGTACCAAATTTCGACAGAAAACGAAATCCCACCTTCTGATTGATTTTAAGAAGTGTCGCCTCAGGTATTTTTCTTATCATAACCGCAGTAAGCTTGGTGCCGAATTTAATTCCGACATTCTTGACCACGCTGTCAATTGATATTCCCGCAAGACACGCATATACAAGGGTCTGCACCTGATCGCTTCTCATGTCGTAGCCGCCCATATATGCAAGGCAGGCTATCATTCGCATCTGAACATAAAGCACACTGCTTATATTGGCAGGAATAGCCACAGGCAGAGTCAAAAATCCGCCCAGCCCTGTCACGAAGCCTGATGTGGTGCATTTTGCAACCTGATATGATATAAAGGATTTTGCCGCAGCTTCAACCGTTTTATGCTTGGACAAATAGTCATGCGCCATTTCTTCTATTGACTGACTTACCTTCGGCACTCCTCCGACAGCCTTTACATATATCTTATCAAGGATCTGCATTATCTGCTCATGATTCATTGATAACACCCTTTACACTTTACTGTGTCCCCCATTTTTTCATTATCAATATAACACAAGACAAGAGAAAACACAATGATAAATAATTAAGCGGCTCTTTGTAATCAAGAGCCGCTTATAAATTATTTACTCAGCCTCTGCCTCGTCTTTGCCTGCGCCTACAGCGGCAGTGATATCATCGATAGCACCTGACTTTATGAAGTCAACCAGCTGACCGATTGCGTTGCAGAAGGTCTTTGCCTTACTGCTGCCGTGTGCCTTGAAAACAGGCTTCTGAACGCCGAGGAAGGGTGCGCCGCCGTACTCATTGTAGTCGAGTTCCTTCTTCATTGCCTTCATTTCCTTGAGTACCATGCCTGCGGCAAGCTTTGTCTTGAGGTTTTTCTTGAATACACCCTTTATCTTATCCATAAGAGCGCCAGCAACGCCCTCATACATCTTGAGAATGATATTGCCTGTAAAGCCATCGCATACGATAACATCACAACCGTCGTAAGGAATATCGCGTGCCTCAACATTGCCTACAAAATTGATACCTTCGCACTCTTTCAGAAGCGGGAATGTAGCAGTTCTCAGCTCATCGCCCTTGGTATCCTCGGTGCCGACGTTTGCAAGGCCGATTCTGGGGTTCTTGACACCCATGACCTTGTCCATATAAACAGAGCCCATCTGAGCAAACTGACGGAGCATTTCAGGTCTGCAATCTGCATTTGCGCCGCTGTCAATAAGCATGACCATACCTGTAGACTTAGGCATGATGGGACCGAGAGCAGGTCTCTTGATGCCCTTGATTCTCTTTACGATAAGAGTTGCGCCCATGAGAAGTGCGCCTGTGCTGCCTGCGCTGACCATACCGTCGCCCTGACCCTCGGAAAGAAGTCTGAGTGCAACTGCCATGGAGCAGTTCTTCTTGCTTTTGGTGATCTCTCTGGGATGCTCTTCCATGGAAATAACATCAGGAGCATCAACAATTGTCATGTTATTAAGGGAAATCTTATTCTCTGCGGATACCTTCTTAATAGCTTCTTCGCTGCCTGTAAGCACGATCTCAACACCGAACTTCTCAACAGCCATCTCACAGCCCTTGAGTATTTCGACAGGTGCATTATCGCCGCCAAATGCATCAACGATGATCTTCATTTTTTATTCCTCCCATTTTTTCATGGTTTCTTCAAGAGATTTAAGTCCACGCTCACTGAGCGCTGCATAACGTTCTCTTTTGTCCTTTATTTTCGGCTCGATAGGCGGCAGAACACCAAAGTTTGCACCCATAGGCTGAAAATTGCTTACCGTCTCGTCTGATATATACTGCGCCAGTGAACCAAGCATGGTTACTTTATCAAGCACCACCGTCTCTCTTCCCTGCAATCTGCGCACAGCATTGATTCCTGCAAGCAGACCTGAGCCCGCTGACTCCATATACCCCTCAACGCCTGTTATCTGACCTGCAAAGAAAATGCGGTCATCTGTTCGCAGGGAGTAATCGGCGTTAAGAAGCCTCGGAGAATCAAGGAAAGTATTTCTGTGCATTACTCCATATCTGACAAATTCAGCATTTTTAAGGGCAGGTATCATGGAGAAAACTCGCTTCTGTTCTCCGAATTTAAGATTTGTCTGGAATCCTACAAGATTGAACATTGTACCGTCTGCGTTCTCACGGCGAAGCTGGAGATTTGCCCACGGACGATGTCCTGTTCTCGGGTCCCGAAGTCCGACGGGCTTCATAGGCCCGAAACGAAGGGTATTCTCCCCACGGGAAGCCAGAATCTCAACAGGCATACAGCCTTCATAAACGGGCATTTCCTTGTCAGCATCGTGGAGCAGTGCCCGCTCTGCTTTCAGAAGCTCCGCTACAAACTCCTCGTATTCAGCCTTATTCATGGGGCAGTTTATGTAGTCGTCCTCACCGCCTCGGTCATATCTCGAAGCCGCAAAAGCACACTCCATATCAACACTGTCTGCCGATACGATAGGCGCAGCCGCATCATAGAAATTAAGATAAGGCTGACCGCAGAGTTTTCCGATAGATTCGCTTAGCGCATCGCTTGTAAGAGGTCCTGTTGCTATAACAACTATGCCCTCAGAAGGTATTTCTGTTACTTCGTCTTCAACAATTTCTATAAAGTCATTTCCCTTTATGGCTTTAGTTACTCCTTCAGAGAACAGATCCCTGTCAACAGCCAGCGCTCCGCCTGCCGCGACAGCACAGGAATCAGCTATTTTAAGCAGAAGACTTCCCAGTCGGCGCATTTCCTCCTTCATAAGACCTGCCGCACTGTCTATGCGGTTTGCCTTAAAGGAATTGGAGCAGACAAGTTCTGCAAAAAGAGGGCTTTTGTGGGCAGGGGTATATTTCCTGCCCTTCATTTCTATAAGGCGAACCTTTATACCTCTTTTTGCTATCTGCCATGCGGCTTCACAACCTGCAAGTCCTGCTCCGACAACAGTTATCTGAGCCTTACTCACCCTTCTTCTCCTCCAAAGCTCTTGAGTAGCCGCAGCCTTCCTTGGTACATACAAGCTTCTGAACCTTACCGTTCTTTACATACAGAATATCTCCGCACTGCGGACACTTCTGCTTTGTAGGCTCATTCCATGTCATAAAGTCGCAGTTGGGATAGCCCGAACACCCATAGAAAACCTTGCCGCGCTTTGTCTTCTTTACAACAACCTTACTGCCGCACTTGGGGCAGTCTGCATCTATTTCATTTACTATCGACTTTATATTCTTGCACTCGGGATAACCGGGGCAGGCGATAAACTTGCCGTAACGTCCTGTCTTGATAACCATCTTACGTCCGCACTTTTCGCAGACCATATCGGTCTCTTCATCGGGCGGCTTCAGTGTAACACCCTCCATTGCCTTCTTAGCGTCGGAAAGAGTCTTTTCAAATTCCTCGTGGAAGGTTCTGAGTGTTTCTATCCAATCGACCTTGCCATCCTTGACCTGGTCGAGATTCTTGAGCATCTGAGCAGTGAAGCGTATGCTTACGATTTTTGCAAAACGCTCCTTCATAAGCTTGTTGGTTGTTTCACCAAGCTCTGTGGGCTTCAATGTCTTACCGTCACGCACAACATATTCTCGGCTTACAATGGTCGAAATGATGGTTGCATAAGTGGACGGACGACCGATGCCGTTTTCCTCAAGAGCCTTGTTGAGAGTAGATTCGGTGTAACGTGCAGGAGGCTGGGTAAAGTGCTGATTGGGAGTTACATCCTTTGCTCTGAGCGCTGTACCTTCATTGAGTACGGGAAGCTTACCGCCGTCCTTCTCCTCTTCGTCCTTGGATTCCTCATAAAGCACTGTATAGCCGTCAAACTTTACAGTGTATCCGCTTGCCTTGAAGACATAATCTCCGTTTTCGATATCAACATTGGTTGTATCGTGTATGCACTGAGCCATAAAGCTTGCGGTAAAACGCTCCCAGATAAGCTTGTAGAGCTTATACTGGTCGTTTGTAAGGCTTGCCTTTGCCTGCTCGGGAGTAAGGGTGGGCATTGTAGGACGTATAGCTTCGTGACCATCCTGTACATCGCCCTTGCTCTTGAATTTATAGGGCTTATCGGCAACATACTTCTTTCCCCACTTATCTTCAATGAACGCCTCAGCCTCGACCTTGGCTTCATTGGAGATCCTCAGTGAGTCGGTACGCATATAAGTAATAAGACCAACTGCACCCATTCCTTCTATTTCGACACCTTCATAAAGCTCCTGCGCTATCTTCATGGTCTTCTGACCCTGGAAATTAAGCTTTCTGGAAGCTTCCTGCTGGAGAGTGGAAGTAATGAAAGGAGGTGCAGGATTCTTCTTTCTTGTACCCTTCTTGATGCCCGAAACAGAGTAGGAGCCCTTCTCAAGCTCGGAAAGGACAGCATTTGCTTCTTCCTCTGTTTTTATCTCAAGCTTTTCTTCCTTTGTTCCGAAGAAGCTTGCAGGGAATGCCTTTTTCTCGCCCTGCGGAACGAACTTTGCATCTATTGTCCAGTATTCCTCAGGTACAAAAGAGCGTATCTCCTCTTCCCTGTCACAGATCATTCTTACCGCAACAGACTGAACACGTCCTGCAGAAAGTCCGCGTCTGATCTTTGAAGAAATAAACGGGCTGAGACGGTATCCGACGATTCTGTCAAGGATTCTGCGGCACTGCTGTGCGTTTACAAGATCCATGTCGATAGATCTCGGATTCTTCATGCCCTCAACAATGCCTGTCTCGGTTATTTCATTGAAAATAACTCGGTTGGTATCGTTGATATCAAGACCAAGAAGATAAGCAAGATGCCAGGAAATAGCCTCTCCCTCGCGGTCAGGATCGGTTGCAAGATAAACGAACTCGCTCTTGTCAGCTGCGGTTTTAAGCTTTTCAACAAGCTCTTCCTTGCCTTTTATTATTGCGTATTTGGGTTCAAAATTCTTTTTGACATCTACGCTGAGTCTGTTTTTGGGAAGGTCTCTTACATGACCTACCGAAGCAACTACTTCATAGCCGTCGCCAAGGTACTTTTTTATTGTTTTAACCTTACCCGGAGACTCAACAATTACCAGTTTTGACATATAAATTCCCTCTATTGTCTTTTTATATAATATTTGCGATGTGAATCTGATGAGATGATTCCGTTCATCTCGAGCTCCGTCAGTGCCACCAGCAAATTCTGTGCTGTCATCGAAAGCTTGTCACAAAGCTCCTGCATATTAAGCGCTCCTTCATTGAGCAGAGAATATACTGCCGCTGCACCCTCCGAAGCGTCAGAATCAAGCGGCACGGGGCTTCCCTTTACGATTTTTATCTGCTCCGCCAGTTCACAGCGGCTTTTGTCTGCCGTACCGTTACTTCTTAACGAATACCCGTCAGCAAACTGTACATCAACATAGTCGGGTGTCCTTCTGACGATTTGTGAGATCGGAGTTTGACTTCCTCTCATCACTAATCTGTGCGGATATTTTGAATTATATTCCTCCAGCACATCAAAAGCACAGGAAACAGATTTTGCTCCGTCACGAATCATCATGTTTGCCGCTTCCGAAAGCTCGCTCATAACGCTGCCCGGAATCGCAAACATATCCCTGCCCATGTCAAGAGCGTGTCTTGCAGTAATCAGAGAACCGCTTTTTGACGGCGCTTCGCCTACGATCACACCAACCGACATGGCGGCAAGAAGTCTGTTCCTTACAGGAAACGTGTATTTCGACGGAGGATATCCCGGTGGAAATTCTGAAATCAGAGCACCGCCGTTTTCGAGTATCCTGCATCTGGTTTCCTCACACGCAGGGTTATAATCCACATCAAGACCGCATCCCAGAACCGAAAGCGTAACACCGCCTGCTCTTAGCGCGCCTTGATGCGATGCATCGTCTATGCCTCTTGCACCGCCGCTCATTATTATGGCACCGCATTCCGTAAGGCTCTGTGCAAGCGCCGCTGCGATCATACGCCCGTCAGGAGTCGCATGTCTTGTTCCGACCAGTGTCAGCACCACATTGTCATCTATATCGGGCATTTCGCCTTTGTAGTACAGAACCAGCGGATAGTCGCATATATCATAAAGCCTTTCAGGATACATGGGATCATCGGGAGTCATTATCTCAATTCCGCACTCCCTGCATTGCTCGTATATTCTCACAGCCTCTTCCATGACAGAATCGTCAGATGCCATATCACGCTGAGCGCGGCTTAAAAACGGGCACTTCCTTCTCTCGTTTTCATTCGCTTCATACATTGCCTTCGGAGTTCTGAAAAACTCTACGATCTGTTCGGTATTTCGGTTTCCGTAGCCGAGGATTCTCTGAAGCCATATCCAGTATATTCTCTCGTCCACGCTCACCAACTCCTTAGACGTAATTTCGTGTCATTTCCCACATCATAATGGATGCAGCAGTAGCCGCATTGAGCGATTCCGCTCTGCCGTTCATGGGAATGGTTACTCTCTCACCGCAGGCAGTGATGGTCTCTTCTGTGAGTCCGTTGCCTTCGTTGCCAACGCACATTACAACACCCTTGAAAAACCTTACGCAGGTTATCTTGGTTGCGTCTGTATCGGGTACCGATGCAAGGGGTCTCATCCCGCCTGAGCGGATCTTTTTGATGAATGCAGGTACATCGCTGACAACAGCGGAAGGGAAGCGGAAAACCGCACCCATACTGGCACGCATTACCTTGGGGTTATAAAGGTCGCAGCAGTCTGCAGAGAGAATCGCACCGTTAAGTCCGATTGCTTCTGCAGTTCTGAAGATTGCACCAATATTTGAAGGATCCTGTATATTCTCGAGCAGAACAAACTGCCCGTCAATTTTCATGTTTTCGGTATCAAGAGTATTCTGCTTCATTTTTCCTGTGCAGAAAACTCCCTGAGGAGTAAGTGTATCGGAGATTTTTTCTGCAATCTCCTCTGTTATGATATATGATTTTTTAGCCTGTTTTTCAAGCTTGTCTATTGCATCCGTATACTTTGAATATGCTTCTTCCGTATAAAGCAATTCTTCGATTTCAATTCCGTTTTCGGGCACCTCTCCACACAAGCGTACCCCTTCAGCAACGAACATTCCCTTTTCACGACGTTCCTTTGCACTACTCATCAGTTTCGCTATTTCCTTGACCGTCTGATTGTCCTTGCTGGTGATTTCGACTGCCATAACACACCTCCGTTTTCATCGTAAAAATGCTCCATAACTGCTTAAAAAGTGCGTCCGGTAAATGCATCCGGACGCACTTTCAGATTATTAAAGAGCAGCCTTTGCCTTCTCTACGAGAGCGGTAAATGCCTCTGCATCGCTGATAGCGATCTCGGAGAGCATCTTACGGTTGAGCTCGATGCCGGCCTTCTTGAGACCGTTCATGAAAGTAGAGTAGTTCATG
>JAZSJQ010000035.1:0-89785 GCA_045534445.1 Acutalibacteraceae bacterium | reverse complement strand
CCACAGCATTGACAAATCAGCTCTCTCGGAGAGCCGAGGAGCGTGTTGATCGATACGTCGAAGAGCTTGGAGAGAAGTTTCAGCGTTTCGGTGTTGGGTACAGTTTCACCGTTTTCCCAACGGCTGACCGCCTGACGTGTGACAAACACCTTTTCGGCAAGCTCCTCCTGCGAGAGTCCTTTTTTCGTACTAAGTTCCCTTATAATGTCCTTTGTTTCCATACGATTACCGCCTTTGATTTCTGTGCTTTTATTATATCATATCTCGGCACAAAAGGCAAGCAACGCGCTGTTGCTCTTAGTGAGAAGCTTTAACGTTTCGGTGTTAGGTACCGTTTCGCCATTTTCCCAACGGCTGACTGCCTGACGAGTGACAAACACCTTTTCGGCAAGTTCCTCCTGGGAGAGTCCATGTTTTGTTCTGAGTTCCAGTATAATATCTTTCGTTTTCATACGATTACCGCCTTTGATTTCTGTGCTTTTATTATAGCATATCTCGACATAAATCACAAGCAACGCGCTGTTGCTCTCGCACCTTTTCTTTGTCTACTGCGGAGCAGAATTTGTTTCGCGAAAGGCCTTGACTTTTGCCACAGTTAGAGTTACCATACAGACGACAAAAAACACCTCGGATGCGGCTTAAAGCTGCATTCGGGGTGTTTTGCTTGACCACAGTTTATCCCATTTACACGACCGGAGTACACGGAAACATTGGAGAAAGAAAAGCCGGAAAGGATGTATTTCCGAGCGGAAAGGGGCGGAAATGGTTAGAAATAAGCGGAAACAGGTACTCCCAAATTCTTTGGGAGCAGGATGCCGCAGGTTCGAGTCCTGTTATCCCGACCATTTCGAGTGTTCATAACGGATTTTAGTTATGGACACTCGATTTTTATTATGAACTAAAAGCCTCTTCCGAATTCGGAAAAGGCTTTTGATGTTCGGTATAAGAATTTTGGTGTCAGAATCCGCTGCTTGTTACACTTGCAGATAAAGTTATTGTAATTCGATTTGCTTTTTGAAGTCATTGAGAGCCATTAGCCACAATGTATCGTTTTCTTTTTCTGCTCGTTTCCTGCTGTATGTATACTCTTCCTCCAACAATGCGAATGGCATCTTTGACAGTCTTTCAAAAATTGTCCAAGCACCCGGCCAATTCATATCTTGCAGCCATTCAAACAATAAGGACAGATATGGTTTTATTTCTTCATTAGTTTTCAAGGCTATTACTTTGGCACACGGCTCCCAAATGCATTTAGTCTTTTCGGGTATTAAAGGTTGAATGAACGGATAAAGATATTTATATTTTAGTGCTTCACTTATACCTGCAGTGATATTTTTTTCGTATTCTTCGTTCGTGTAAGAATTATCCCATATAAAAGATTCATATATATCATCAAGTGTCATAATTTACACCTCGCCATATTTATATTATACAATATACAATGCCGAAATGTAAAAGTAAATATCTATGACGCAAGTCCGCTATGAACACCCGTCCAAAAGACCCCGGTATCGACGTCGGGCTGTTTTTATTTTGCTCCCCGATCTTAACCGTCATCGCAAGTTGACTTTACCTTTTCTCCGTGATAGAATACAGAAAAATAGTAAGGGGAATCACTATGTTATTCTGCATCATGCGACATATTGAATGAATGTCTGTATCTTTTGGGTACAGACTTGCTTTGCTGTGTGCCTGAAAGAATAATGAAAAGAACATGATGCTTTTTATTGTACTGTTGATGGCGCGCAGACCATTGACAGTATTTTTATTTTGGAGGGCAGAATCATGAGTGTAATAAAAACAGAAAGACTGCTGCTCAGACCTTTTACAGATAACGATGCAGAAGCAATGTACAGAAACTGGACATATGACGAAAGAGTGGCGAGATATTGCCGCTGGTATCCCCACGGCAGTATTGAAATCACGGAGCAGCTGCTCAATATGTATCTCAATGAAGCATCAGAGGGCTTTGACTATCGCTGGGGGATTGAACTGACAGACAGCAGTGAGCTTATCGGCTGTATTGACGTTGTGGGGATATCGGAGGACAGTAAAACCGCAGAAGTGGGCTATGTGCTGTCATATGACTATTGGAACAGGGGAATCATGAGCGAGGCACTTGAGGCAGTTATAAACAAGTTGTTTGATGATGGCTTTGAGGTTGTCTGTGCAGAGCATCATGTCGATAATATTGCATCGGGTAAAGTCATGGAAAAGTGCGGAATGAAGTATACCCATGACAGCAGAGCACTGAAGAAATTCGGCTCTGATGAGCAGTGCGATGTAAAGTGCTATGAAATAAGAAATAATTGATGAAAGAGGAGAGAAAAAGGTGTTTATTCGAGATAACTGCTCGGTGCAGCTTTGAATCTGACAGCAGATTGCATCGAGGTTACTTATGTTGTCAGTTGGCTGCACCTTCCACAAATAAAGAATAAAAGGAGCAGTTATTATGAAAATTGAAAAACTGATAGAAGAATGGAAGAAAGAAGAAAGCACAGCTAAGATAAAGGGCTGGGATTTTTCACATATCCACGGAAGATATAGTGAAGATATAGGTTTACCATGGGATTACCGCGAGAAAATTCTTGAGCATCTGAAAAAGGACATGAAGCTTCTTGATATAGACACAGGCGGCGGAGAATTCCTGACAGAGCTGGGACACCCCTTTGAGCTTCTCAGCGCAACCGAGGCATATCCGCCCAATGCAGAGCTGTGCAGCCGCATTTTGCCGCCGCTTGGAATTGATTTCCGCGTTGCAGACGGAAAGGGAAGACTTCCTTTTGAAGATGGCTCATTTGATATGGTGATCAACCGTCATGGAGACTACAACCCCGAAGAGATATATCGAGTGCTGAAAAGAGGCGGAATATTCATAACCCAGCAGGTAGGAGCGGAGAACGACCGCGAGCTTGCCGAACTGCTGACGGGCAGGAAAGAATCTCCGTTCCCTGAGCAGTACCTGAATATTGCAGAAGAAAAATTCCGCAGCGAGGGCTTTGATATCATAGAAAAGGACGAAGCATTTCCCGTGTTTGAGTTTTATGATATCGGCGCGCTTGTGTGGTTTGCGCGGATAATAGAATGGGAATTTGTTGAGTTTTCGGTAGAGAGAAATCTTGACAAATTGCTTGATGCACAGCGAATACTTGAACATGACGGCTGTGTGCGAAGTCATGCTCACCGCTTTATGATCGTTGCCCGTAAGCCTTGAATTTCAGACAAAACAAGGTATAATCAATGAGAATAAGTGTGTATACAGGAAGAGGACTGACGGAAAAATGAAAAATAGTATATCTCTGACAGAAAAAGCGAAAAAAGCAATGGGAGCGCTGACTCCTCTCAAGGGTCACGACTGCGGACAGCTTTGTTCCGCGGCCTGCTGCAAGGGCGATGAGAATACGGGAATGAGACTTTTTCCGGGAGAAGAAACCGCGCTCAGAACCATAGATCTTCCTGACGGCGGACGTCTTGCGGTGTGTGACGGAAGCTGTGACAGAGAAAAAAGACCTCTTGCCTGCATGATATTCCCGTTCTTTCCGACAGTTGACGAAAAGGGAAAGGTATATGCAGAAATTGATGCCCGAGCCTGCAGCGTGTGTCCCTTGGCGCTTCACAGTGACGAGGTTATGTTTGACCGAGTCTTTATTAAAGCCGTTGCCGCCGCAGGGAAGATACTTGCAAAAGACGAAAAGTGCCTTGAATATATGCGCACTGTAACAGCAGAAATTGACGAATTAAATGAAATAAGAGACTCATTTCTTGATGATTAAAAGTGATCCCCACCGCATAACGGTGGGGATTTGCTGTTATTCTGCCGCTGAATCTTCCATAGTCTCCAAAAGGGCTTCTATGTCAGCCTCTGCGAGAGCGTTTTCAAGAATGTGACTGAAAATGCCGGTGAACTGACTGCGAGCCCGAGCCTCGGCTTCAGGGGTAAGCCTTCCGCTTTTGCGGAGAGCCTTGAGTCTTTCGGCAATCTTGCGCATTGTCTTAAATTCCTTGTCTACTGTGCCGATAGCGGCGTTTGCGGTGGGATCGGAGTGATAATTAGCCATGTTTACAGCCTCCTGTGATATAGAGTAAAGTATGTGTACCCTTCACAGAAGCCGCAAAAATAAAAAATCGCCTGTTTCTGCAAATGGGCGCACCATTCCCGCAGGAATACATACTTATATCACAGAAACAAGCAGTAATACCGCTCGGTTAAATTGTGTTTACAGTATAGCGCAGATACTTGCAGGTGTCAATATCAGTATTGACAAAATACCGCAATTATCCTATCATTAATACAATATATGCATAAGCATGAAAAATAAGGAGAGAGAAAGATGTTCGGAGAAAAACACCTGATTATTCTTGGCATCTGTGCTGTCGCAATAGTACTGCTCAGCATACTTTCAAGAAGAATCAAACTTGAAACCGCCTGTAAGATACTGCTGGTCGTAGGTATAATATCAGAAATAACAAAAATAATCTATTACATAACCGCAAACGAAGAAACTCACGGCGGTATACTTCCAAAAACAGACCTGCCGTTTCATCTCTGTTCGATACAGATACTTCTCATAACCATAGTAAATGTTGTGCCAAATGAAAAAGCAAAGCGCTTTATTTTCAGCTTTATGATGCCCAGTTGTCTTTTAGGCGGCATAGCCGCACTGCTGATTCCCACAAGCTCCTCGCTGACAGGCGGCATTGCGATCACTCTGCAGTATTTCGGATATCATGTAGCAATAATCGTGTTTGCAATAAAGCTCATGTGCTCCGCTGAATTCAAGCGCACAATAAAGGATTACTTCAACTGCCTTAAATTCCTGCTTGTAATGATGTTCTTTGCAGTGTATATCAACAGCATACTTTATGACGGAGTATCCAATATCAATTATATGTATGTCGCATCTCCTCCGCAGGAAGGACTTCCTTTCCTCAATGAGGATCACGGCTGGCTCGTATACATAGCCCATTATGCATGTCTGGTGTTTTTCTGTGTGACGATGTTCTACATAAAGCCCATCTGTGCAGCGATATTCAAATCAAAAAAGAAGTCCGAAGAGCCCACAACGGAAGAATAAAATAATAAGCGGTGCGAATTTTTGCACCGCTTATCCTCATAAAAGGAGAATTGGTATGATACATTACGGTTGCCTGCACTGCTGGAAATGCCGAAAATAGAAGACTGTGCGGCGCTGAGCAGTGAGCTGGGGCTGAGGTTTGTGGAATTTAACATGAACATGCCTGAGTACCAGCCTGAGAATATAGATGCTGAAAAAATACTGAATGCAATGGAGAAATACGGCATCTACTGTACCATTCACCTTGATGAGATATTCAATCCATTTGACCTGAACGGAATAGTAGCCAATGCCTATCTTGATATGTTCAGAAGAACGGCAGAAATTGCTAAAAAGCTCAATGCACCGTCAATCAATATGCATCTTCTTACAGGTATATATTTTACCATGCCTGAGGGCAAAATATATCTTTATGATACCTACAAAAAAGAATATCTCACAAGGGTCAGAGCCTTTTCCGAACTTGTATCTCAGACACTGGGAGGAACTGACATTGTACTGTGCATTGAAAACTGCGATGGATATATGGACTTTCATAAAGAGGCAATAAAAATTCTGCTTGAAAACCCCAATATCGGTCTGACTCTGGATATCGGACACAGCCATGCCGCAGGCAGAGTTGACGAAGAGTTCATACTCTCACATAAAGACAAACTGCGCCATTTTCACATTCATGATGCTTTAGGTACTAAAAACCACAAAACTCTTGGCACAGGAGAAATTGACCTTCCGAAGCACCTTTCTCTCGTAAAGGAAACAAACTCCCGCGCGGTAATAGAAACCAAAACCATAGAAGCTCTCAAAGAATCAGTGAAATGGCTGAGAAATCACAAGAGAAGAGGCGAAGTGTAGATGGGAAAATTAAATCGAGTTTTGTTTTCATTGATTTTTGTTGCTGTGTTGTTTATGACGATGGGATGCAATATGGGTAGAGACAACGATTATAATACAGCGAAACAGGATTGCATACGGTTTACAGTAGACAATCTTAGCATTATCGAAGATGTTGTACTCGCACTTGATGAATATGATTTTGGAGTGGACATCTATTGTAATGACGGTGTTGTTGAGGTGTATGGTCAGGCTGACGGAGAACAGAAAAAAAGCATTTTATCCGACGAGAAATTATTAAGAGATTGCTTGAAAATATTCGAGAACGGAAATGTTTATTGCATATCAAAAACAGCATTTAAAAACAAAGAAGAATATGTGTACTCGATACATTTTAATATACCGAAAAAGGGGTATCAATGCCAAGTTGTACGTATCTGTGATAAAACTAATATTTCGACCGATCACGAGTATATTGCAGCGAACTGGTATTATTTCGAAGGCTTGAACGAGTAAAAAATCCCCACATTCCAAAAGGAGGATTCAAAAGGGTGATATCCTTTTGTAGAGTCAAGAGGTGACCTATCTTGAGGAGTTTGAGGCGGAGCCTCAACTATAGACAAAGAAAAGCCTCGGGCACTGCCCGAGGCTTTAGAAATAATATAAACAATAAATTTTTACAGCTCCATCAGAAGCTTTTCAAAATCTGCGGAAAGGCAGGTGGTGCATACTGCGGTAACGGGACCTGACATGAATACGGTACCGTCATCGGCTATCTCAACAGACAGATCGCCGCCGGGCATATGGACTGTGACCTTATTGCCGGTAAGTCCCATTCTGAAAGCCTCGCTTGCGGCAACAGTGGCACTGGTACCCGATGCAAGGGTGTAGCCTGCACCGCGCTCGTAGGTCTCAAGCTTGATGTTTTCCTTGTCAACGACCTCCATGACGTTGGTGTTGATGGGTTCAGCGAAGATCTCACTGCGCTCGATGTACTCGCCTATCTCACGGACCATCTGGGCGGAGATGTTCTCCATGGGAATAACGCAGTGAGGGTTGCCGATTGTAAGACAGGTAACATAGCACTCAAGACCGTCAAGCATCATTCTTTTGCCGATGAGCTTTTCACTGTTGTCCTTTTCGGGGTCGGTCATGTAATTTACCTCGCCCATTGCGACCTTGGTCACACTGCTGTCCTCATTGAGACATTCAACCTTTATCTCACCGCCGGGGGTCATAAAGGAAAATTTGCTGTCGGTAACATAGCCTGCATCGCGGAGATAGTGTGCAAAAATACGAACGCCATTGCCGCTGTTTTCAGCTTCACTGCCGTCGGGATTGTAGATTTGAAGGAATATTTCATCGCCCTTGAGAATAGGACCGTAAAGAATGCCGTCGGAACCGATTCCGAAATGTCTGTCACAGATATATCTGATTCGTGCGGGGGTAAGGTCAAATTTATATTTATAAGGATCAAGAACAAGATAGTCGTTGCCGAGACCATGATATTTTCTGAGAATAATACTCATAACTGACACCTCCGGTATTTTCTGATTATATATTATGCCATTGCGACAAAAAATATAATAGTCATAAGTGCTTGAAATGTTGCAAAATGTGCTATAGAATAATAATGAGGTGATAGCATGGAGTATGAAAAGAGAGGATATCTCAACAGCAATTTCAGACTTTTTCATATTAATGATATGTCAGACAAAACCTTTGATTATCACTACCATGAGTTCGACAAGATTGTGGTAATGCTTGAAGGTGACGTTACCTATACCGTGGAGGGAAACACCTATCATCTCAAGCCGGGAGATATAACTCTTGTGAGCCATAATGAGATACACCGCCCGGTAATAAATCCAAAGGTTGCCTACAACCGATATATCCTGTATGTAATGCCGAATTATATTTCAAAGTCGGGAGAAGATGAACCTTCGCTGTCAAATTGCTTCCGCATGGCATCCGAGCGGGGCGAACACGTCCTCAGTGCCGATGGCGAGAGATTTGCAAAGATAATCAGCCTGCTCGAAGAGCTTGAAACTGCACTGCAGAGCGATAAATACGGTGCGAAGCTTTACTGCTCGGCGCTTTTCGTTCAGCTGATGATACTGATAAACAGAATAACTTTTTCAAAGCGTCCCCATATCGTAAAGAGCGAGCCTAAGGACGAGCGTATTGTTGCGGTAATAAGGTTTATAAATGATAACCTTACGGAAGAGATGTCCATCGAAAGAATATCAAAAAAGTTTTTCATAAGCCGATATCATTTAATGCGCATATTCAGAGAGGCAACGGGGGAGACGATACACAGCTATATCAGGAAAAAGCGGCTGCTGAAAGCGGCTGAGCTTCTGCGGCAGGGTGTCCCCGTGGTGAAAGCAAGCGAGGAATGCGGCTTTTCGGAGTATTCCACCTTTCTTCGCGCATTCCGTGCCCAGTTCGGAAAATCCCCATCTAAGCTTACGGGTGACGAATACGCAATGGCAGACATCTATGATTATTAATAATCTTTTGTTGACCTGTGTATCGCAAAGGTTTATAATTATATAAAATTATTAAGACAGGGGTATGCCCTTGAACGATATCAGACGCGATCCCCTCGGGGGCGGAAAGGTAATATATGTGAGCAGCTGCCACACCTTCGGAACAGATGCTGTGCTGCTTGCGGACTTTGCAATGGCACGGAAGCGTGACAATGCACTGGATCTCGGTACAGGCTGCGGAATAATACCGCTTCTGTGGCTCAGCGGTGAAGCGACAGCTCATGCAACCGGTCTGGAGATAGACCCTGCGGCGGTTGAGCTTGCCGAAAAAAGTGCAGAGGAAAACGGCTGGTCAGAAAAAATGACCTTTGTAAATGCCGATATGCGAGAAATTAAAAGCCATCTCAAATGCGAAAGCTTTGACCTTATAACCTGCAACCCTCCTTATTTCAAGGCGGAAAGCGGATATATAAGCCCTGAAAATGCAAGGGCAAATGCAAGAACGGAGCTTACCTGCACCATAGACGATGTCTGCAGAGCGGCATCGCTTGTTTTAAAATACGGCGGCAGATTCTGTATGTGTCACCGACCCGAGCGGCTGACAGACGTTCTGCTTTCCATGAGACAGCATAAAATAGAACCCAAGCGCCTGCGCTTTGTGCAGGACAGGGCAAACAAAGCACCGTGGCTGATTCTTGTAGAGGGAAGAAAGGGAAGCAAAAGCTCTCTTGAGATACAGGCGCCCCTTGTAATGAAAAACGACGACGGCACGCGAACAGATGAAATGAAAAGAATTTACGGAAAATACGGGGAGGGATTCAATTGACGGGAAAGCTGATACTTGTCGGAACGCCCATCGGAAATCTCTCTGATTTCAGTCCGCGAGCAATAGAAAATCTTGAGCAATGTGATTTCATAGCCGCAGAGGACACAAGAGTGACACTTAAATTACTGAACCATTTTGGAATTAAAAAGCCTATGGTCAGTTATTTTGAGCATAATAAATTTGAGCGCGGCGAGCAGATATGTCAGAGAATACTGGAAGGTGAGACCTGCTGTCTTGTAACCGATGCAGGAATGCCTGCCATAAGTGACCCGGGAGAAATGATAGTTGCCCAGTGCGCTGAAAAGGGCATAGAAGTGCTGTGTATACCGGGTCCAAGCGCGGTAGTCACTGCTCTTGCGCTGTCGGGACTTCCCACGGGAAGGTTCACCTTTGAGGGCTTTCTGAGCGTAGCGAAAAAAAGCCGCTTTGCCCATCTTGAAGAGGTGAAGAACGAAAGGCGTACAATGATCTTCTATGAAGCGCCACATAAGCTTCTTTCAACCCTTGAGGATATGTATTCCGTCTGGGGCGATAGAAGGATATCCCTTGCAAGGGAGCTTACGAAGCTCCATGAGGAGACTGTTCGTACAACGCTCAGCGAGGCGATTTCCATGTATAAGGAAAAACCGCCCAAGGGCGAGTTCGTTCTTGTTATAGAAGGCGCACCGCAGGCAGAGGAAAAGGAATATACCCTTGAGGGCGCGGCGGCTATTGCGAGAGAGTACATGGAAAAAGGCTCATCAACCAGCGACGCGGCGAAAAAAGCCGCGGCAGAAACAGGTATAAAAAAGGCAGAAATATATAAATTATTAATAAATGATTGACCGTTTCAGAACGAAAGGAGAACTAAATTATGAAAACATTCGGAAAGATTCTTATCGCAGCAGCTGCTGCAACAGCTGCAGTTGTTGTAGCAAAAAAGGTTATGGATGAACTTGCAAAGAACGATGAAAACAGTAAGCTTGTAAAGAGCTATAAGGACGCTGTGAAGTCCGTTAAGAACATTATAAACGGCGCTCAGGAAGGAAAGCCCAAGAGATTTGACACCGACGGCTACGATATCGATTTTTATGAAGAGGACGATGAGTACTGCCGTTGTATGTGTGACGAGTGCCTCTTTGAGGACGGTTGTGATGACGATGGCGAGTATTTTGACATTGAAGACGATGATGCCTCTGTTCTTTATGATGATTCCATCGACTATATCCAGACCGAAAATGCAGAGCCCACTGATGAGGAGATTCAGGAGATAATCAACGAGGAAATGGCTCAGGAGCAGATCGACAAGATTCTCAGCGAGATGGATATCGAAGAGTCTGCTGAAGACAACGGAGAGGCAGAATAAATGAAATACAGATACGGAAAAAATGTGCTTGTTACGGGTGCGTCAGGCGGCATAGGCTTAGCCTGTGCCGAGCTTTTCGCAAAGAAAGGCTTCAACGTCTGCGCATGTTCCCGTTCCGCACCTCCAAGAGAGGATATGAAAGCCCTTAAAATGGACGTGTGCAGCGAAGAAAGCATAAATGAAGCATATAATGAACTTGAAAAAGCCGATATGCTCCCCGATATCATTGTACATTGTGCGGGAATGGGTATAGGAGGAGCTGCTGAGGATACAAGCAACGAAGCAGCCCACAGGCAGATGGAGACCAATTACTTCGGTGTTCTCAACGTCAACAGACGCTTTCTGCCCCATATGCGCGAAAAGGGAAAAGGCATGGTCATTGTAGTGACCTCCGTTGCCGCCTTTATCGCAATTCCCTATCAGTCCCACTACAGTGCATCGAAAGCGGCTCTTGAGAGTTATTGCGAGTGCCTCAGAATGGAGGCAGGCAAGTACGGGATCCGTGCCGCCTGTGTAGCACCGGGAGATACAAAGACAGGCTTTACAAATGCCAGAAATATGGAGATCCCCGAAGGATCAGCATATAAGGAAGACTGTGAAAAATCCGTTGCAAAAATGGCAAAGGACGAGCAGAACGGTAAGCCCCCCGAAAGCGTCGCGAAGGTGGTATTCAATATTGCGAAGCGCAGAAATCCCCCTATACGCACTACGGTAGGCTTCGGCTACAAGTGCATTGCAATGCTTAAAAAGCTTCTGCCGAAGGGTCTTGTAGAAAAGCTTGTGAAAATGCTTTATACATAATAACCTTCTCCTTGATGAGAAAGTGTCAGCGTATCCGCTGACGGATGAGACGTATATGGCAGAGTCGAGCAAATAGATTTCAATATCTGCGAATTAATATAAAAGGAAGGAGTGCGATAAGCACTCCTTCCTTTTATATTACATGAGTTAATCAGTTTATCGATGCGTCAACAGACTGCATGAGATATGTATTGCGTCCGTTATAAGAAGTGATGCCGAGAGTTGCAGTGCCTGAACCGATGAGCGTACAACCTGCATCTTCAGCCTCTTTTGCAGTCATGGAGTAATAATCGGAATCATTGCCGTCGGAGGCATAAATGTTGAAGCTGACATCAACAACATCACTGCCCTTTGAATATTCGGTAACAATGGCGAAGCCCTCGGACTTGGCAATTTCAGTAAAGTAATAATTACCACCGTAGTACATCCAGCCCTCGCCGCTGTCACCGACAGCAGGATAAAGCTGAACGTTTTCGCCGAAGTAGCGGCTGATGCGCTGCTTTACAACGGACTCGGAAAGACTGTAATTATATGTATTGCTTCCGTGAGAGAATCCGCTTGAACTGTAGCTGTAAACCGATGAGTTCATGGAGAGGCTTGTGACAGCAAAGTCTGCGAGTTCGTTTGAAGAAACTGAGCTGTTTATATTCAGGAGCCCTGTTTCGGTGAAGGCGGAAAGAAACGCATTCACTTCGGCAAAATCATTTGAATTAAGATTGCCGGGAACAGCGTTCTCGTTTTTGCTGTTTTCGGTATCAGAGTCTGAGACGACGGGAACATCGGAGGGATCGCTTTCAGATACCGTGGGCAAAGGCTTTTCGGTAGGCTTTGCAGTGGGAGTGTTCTCAGAAGATTCTCCCGAAGAGGGAGGGACATAGATACCGTTGTCCGACTGCTTGAATACTCCGGAGAAATAAAGGATAGCCGCCATACCGACAAGAAGCAGGATGGCTGCAATTGTCATGACGATCTTTCCTGCTTTTTTCTTTTTGGTTGCATGCTCGCTTGCCACTGCGGCAGCTCTTGCCTGAGGGGAATAAACGTTGGTGGAAACTGCGGTATATTGTGCAGCGCCCTCTCTGCTTGAGGAAAGAACGGGAGACGGAGCTCTGAAACCGCCCGAGATATACGGAGACTGCATCATGGGAGAGCTGTAGCTCTGATAATTGGGTCTTGCAGCCTCGTGGGAATAACTGTTGTAGGATACAGATTCAGCAGGCGCGGCAGGAGGCGTATAAGCAGACCTCTGAGGAGGTGTATATGTGCCGTAAGGAGAAGCCGGAGGCGCAGGCTGAACCGGAGGGGTATACGGATTTGGCTGTGCCGGTGCGGAAGCTAAACGGGAGCCGCATTTTCCGCAGAACATAGTACCGGGAGCGGATGTATAACCGCAATTGGGACAAAGCACAAAATCACCACACAATACGATAGAATCCATAAAGGGCATAATACGAAATTATACTCTAATGTATAATACCATACATTGCTTAAAATATCAATTTAATTTTTCTATATTTTTTCAAATTGAGAAAAACATCAAAATTCATCGGAAATTAACACAATGTGACAGTGCATAAATTATAATAAACTCAGAATTACATATAATTCTTATTAAACTCAAAATGAAAGGAAAAATAAATTATGGCAGTACTTGAACTGACAAACAATAATTTTGACAGTGTTATAAACGGAGATAAAAAAGTGCTTATTGACTTCTGGGCACCCTGGTGCGGACCCTGCCGTATGCAGGGACCTATCGTAGATGCGATTGCGGAAGAATATGACGGTGTTTTCGTTGTTGGCAAGGTGAATGTTGATGAAGCTCCCGAGATTGCGAGCAGATACGGCATAATGAGCATCCCTACAATTCTTGTATTTGATAAGGGTGAGGTCACCGCGACTGCTGTGGGACTTCGCGGAAAAGACGATTTGATAAAGATGCTTGAAGGCTGAGTCAATAGATTGATATAATCTTATCTAAAAGTGACAAATATGTGCATAGTTGGCGATACTGCACATATTTGTCACTTGGTATTTGGGAATGATTCCCCGTCAAAAGTTAACATAATAAATCATAATTGTACATAGCGTATTCATATTTATAGTTCATACTATGGTCAGGAAGCTGATAGGGGGAATGCCAGATCTTCCTTGAATAACCTTCCGACTTTCTTCATTTTTTTCTCCTTTCCATAAGTAAGATCAGATTTAGTTAATTAACAGAAAAGCAAACCCCGACGAAGTGGAGCGTCGGGGTTTGCTTTTTGCATATTCAGCCAATGTTTTTAGCATACCAGTCAAACATGGCGTCTGACATACGGTAGCTTGTAAGAGCTGAGTACATCCAGCCGTGCTCGGGATAAATATTTATTCTGAATTTCAGACCTTGCTTTGTCAGAATATGTAAATAACACATTTTATCTGCCATATTGATAGATAATTCATGCTGTTCTTCTTCTGATTTCCCTCCGAAAACGGCAGCCTGATATTCGCTGTTGCTATAAGCTTCAAATGATGTTGTTATATCGTAAAATTCTCTTATGGCAGCAGGAGCGATTACTCTGCTGCTGTATCCTTCCCTGCCTGTTTCTGCCTTTGAGATTGAAGCGATATCAGAAGCATCGTAAATTCCGTAAAGGCGATAAAGCTCTGAAATATCCATTCGTACATCACCGTCGGATGAAATATAATTGCAGAAAACGGCGGCAGAATAGGTATCGCCCTTTCTGATTATCTTTACAGCATCGCAGAGAATCGGCGAATATGTAAAAAGCTCAATGTCTGTGGGGCTTTCTGACACGGTATAGTAATCCTGTCCCTTGAGATAGGCAATATGCTCCCCTGCCATATCATCGGTTATGGTATCGGGCAATCCGACTTTATGCAGAAGTGCCTTGCTTTCAATAACCTCAAAATAAGCATCGTTATATTCTATCATCTGAATCGCGTCAAGGTGGTGATTATCTGTAAAATACTTATCAGATATATTTTTATAAAGTCCGGTATGAATAAATAATGCTGATAACAATGTGGTGATGCATAGGCAGGCGGCAATACCTGCCCATATTTTCCATGTTTTTTTCTTTTTATGCGGAGCAGCTTCTTCAATGAAGCTGTCGTCGATATCACACAGGGCGTAAAGTATTTCCATATTCATATTGTGATCCCCTCGCTTTCAAGCATTTCCCTGAGCTTCTGTCGAGTTCGGTGCAGAATGACAGAAACATTCCCTGCGGTCATACCGTATTCCTTTGCAATTTCGGAAGGAATATTCATGTACCAGTATCTGCGTATAAACAGCTTTCTGCTTTTCATGTCCAGAGAAGAGAGAAATCGGTTTATTGTGTCCCTGAATGCCGCTGTATCTGATATACTCGAACGATTATCGCCGATGCATTCGCTAAGCTCGTCAAGCAGAATTGGTATCTCACAGCCTCCGCGTTTGGCGGCATGAAGCTTCTGATATCTGTTGAGTGCCAGATTTCGGGTGATTTTTCCGATAAAGGTCTGAAGCTTCTTGGGCTTGTGCGGTGGTATGCAGTTCCATGCTCTGAGATATGTATCATTCACGCATTCCTTGGAATCCTCTTCCATGCGCAGAATGCCGAATGCAATGAAATGACAGTATCTGCCGTATTTTCTGTCGGTCTCTGATATTGCGTTTTCGTTCCGTGAAAAATATAGTTCAATGATTTCTCTGTCCTGCATAGTTTTCACTCCCTTCACCAATATACACCGAAATGACTTATGTATAATTACAGACAGCAAAAAAGTCCGCAGAAAATTTTTCTGCGGACTTTGACATTATTGATCTGTTGCAGATATATCGCCAGCGGAAGCAGGACCGTTTCCTGTGGCATAGATAACGATATAATCCGTATCAGCTTTACCGATTAGCCAGAGAGCCAGCTCGCTTTCAATGACCTCCGCCTTTCCGGGAACGGAACCGTTTGCGTAGGTGGGCTGAGAATGCTTGACGCAAGGGTCATTTACGGTGAATTTAACGGAATTTACGTTCTTCTCAAAACCGTAAATTATCATGCACTGAACAGCTTTTGTGCCGGTATCGCTGTAACGGGCAAGAATGATATTGCCTGCACGAAGCTCATCGAGAACAGCATCGGTGGAGATATCCTCGTAAATTGCAGCGGAGACATTATTGTCTTCGAGAACTGAAACAATGAAGTCATTGTCCCATTCATCATCGGATTCGCTGAGATAAGCATTTCTGAGAGAAGTAACCGAGTGTGAGGAATTGCCGCTCCAGTGGAGAGCCATTGCAGAGGCAGCAACTGTAACATTCTTTTCTGCGTAGTCGCCGGTGTCAAGGCTTGTGAGGAACCAGTCGGAAGCAGCACCGTTATTGACCTTTTCGGGAGCCTCCTCGGAGGGGTAATAGCTCTGCGCGGTATAGAAGCTTTCAAGATCTGCGAAAGCGCGGCAGATAATGTTCATTGTAAGATTGTCGTAGTAATGATAAGTACCTTCGTTGTTCCAGGAAACGAAGCAATGCTCTGTAAAGCTTGAAACAAGGGAGGGAAGCTCATGACCCTTTACTTTGTAGTCAGGTGAGAACAGATTGGAGTTTTCGGGGAAGTTAGGCATGACAGCATAGTCTATCATTATCTTTGCGCTTTCGGCAGAGGTGTCGGCTATTGCTATCTGAGCCTCTACGTCGGTGTCGTAGCCTGCTTTGAACATGAGGAGCATATTGTCGGCAAGATCGAGTCTTGTGACGGGCTCTTCAGACTGGGCAAGCACACTGTCGATGGAGTTGAAGAAGTTGATGTCGGAAACACGGTTCAGCCAATCGGTCTCAAGCTTTACTTCTTCATCGGATACATCCGCATCATTGTTGTCAGAAGAGTCCTCAGATTCGCTGTCGGCAGAATAATTGTAATTGATGCCTGCAGGGGTATACATTCTGAGGAAAAGCTCTGCATAGCGGACGAAATCCATGAGAGTAACGTTTCCGCTGCCCACGCCGTAAACCTCATAATTGACCTCGCTCATAAGCACGGCGAGAGTATCGACAAATATTGTTGTGGTCACATTGCTGTCGTAAATAAGCTTGTCAGCATATTTGTAGTCAGGGATAAGAGCAAGGAGCTTCTTTGAATATTCGTCGGATACGGAAGCGGTGACAGAGGAAGTATCAACAGTATTGCCGGTCTTGCTTTCATACCAGCAGACGAGGGCATTTGCCATCTGAGAGGCAGTGACGGTAGCATCCATATTGTATATATCCACATTTACACCGTAAGATGCAACGGTCATGGCGTGCTTGAGAATATCGTAATCCGCAACAGCATCGGGAACATGGTCAGCAACGGCACAGCTGCCTGCATCAAGAACGATATCGGGAAGCATTATCTTCTGCCCCTGAGTGCCTTCTATCCACGAGCGGAGGACGTTTTTGCCTTCAACCGTATCAACACTGTATCGCATTTTACCCACAAGCTCATTGGATTCGTTGGAGTTTGCAAGCTTGAGAGAAGCAATAACATCGTCAAAATAGGGAGTAATCTTCTTGTTGATGCTGCCCGCATTCCAGACACCGCGAACATTCGGAGTCTGATAAGGGTCGGTGCCTTCAGTGTCAACTCTTGCGCCGAAGAAGCCTGTGCATCCGCTCAGCACAAATGTGGCACAAAGAATGACAGCCATCAGAAAAGCCAATGCCGCAGTACCGCATTTACTACGCATAACCTGATCATTTCCTTTCAAATACAAATGCATTTAAACTGTGAGTTTGTCCGATTTGCAAAAATCTCATGAATTATAACACAGAGTTTTTTTTATTGCAACGATGAAAGCGTAAAGGATTTGTTACAATTTTCTTATTTGGAATGCAGATACAGAGAAAAAGAACTTTACAGAAAGACAGATGTATTATAGAATACTCAGCGAAAAGGGGCTGCAGAAAATATGAATGAGCTTACAAAGGTAACAATATATACGGACGGAGCCTGTTCGGGAAATCCGGGACCGGGAGGCTGGTGCGCCATACTCGTATCCATGGGAATGGAAAAGGAGATATCGGGCGGTGCGCACGAGACCACCAACAACCGAATGGAGCTTACTGCCGTAATAGAGGCACTGAAGGCACTTAAAAGAAAATGCAGTGTCCATATCGTAACCGATTCAAAATACGTTGTTGACGGAATAACGAAGGGCTGGGCGAGATCGTGGAAAGCAAAGGGCTGGAAGAAGAGTGACGGAAAGCCTGCGCTTAACCCGGAATTATGGGGAGCCCTGCTTGACGAGCTTTCAAAGCATGAGGTCACCTTTGAGTGGATAAAGGGCCATGCAGGTCACGAATATAATGAGCGTTGTGACAAGGCTGCAGTTATGCAGACGGAAATGCACAGAAATTGAATAAACTGACAAAAATTTGGCAAGCCTATTGCAAAGTGGACTAATTTAGTATATATTAAGAGCAAAGAAAAAATCCGACTTTGAAAGGTCCTTGATTAATTTGGAAAAAAGATTTGTTTATGCGGATAATGCGGCGACCACTCAGGTCTCACGCAAAGTATTCGATGCAATGAGCGAGTTTTATCTCGACAATTACGGCAACCCTTCCTCGATTTACTCCAAGGGAATAGAGGCTGCAAAATCACTTATCAATGCACGCGAAACTCTTGCCGATTGCTTAGGGGCAAAGCCAAATGAGATATTCATAACCTCAGGCGGCTCCGAGGCTGATAACTGGGCAATAAAGGGCGCTGCACATACCCTTGCAAAGAAGGGAAAGAAGCATATCATTACAACTGCCATTGAGCATCACGCAGTGCTCCATACCTGTGCAGCTCTTGAAAAAGAGGGCTTTGAGGTGACATATCTCCCCGTTGACAGTGACGGTCTTGTAACCGCACAGCAGGTCAGCGATGCTATCCGTGAGGATACTGCACTTGTCACGATAATAATGGCAAACAATGAAATCGGAACCATTCAGCCCATTGCTGAAATAGGAGCAGTCTGCAAGGCAAAGGGAGTTCTCTTCCATACCGATGCAGTGCAGGCTGTGGGGCATATTCCCGTCAATGTAAAGGAACTCAACGTGGATATGCTTTCCGTGTCGGGACATAAATTCCATGCCCCCAAGGGTGTCGGACTTCTTTATGTCAGACTCGGTCTGAGAATAGAGAATCTTATCGACGGCGGTGCTCAGGAGCGAAACCGCAGAGCAGGCACCGAAAATGTCGCAGGTATCGTCGGCATGGCGGTTGCGCTTAAAGATGCCGTTGACAATATGGAAAGAACCAATGCAAAGCTCACCGCGATGCGTGACAGACTTATTGAAGGCGTTATGAAGATAGAGCGTTCTCATCTTAACGGCTCACGCACAGAGCGTCTGCCCGGCAATGCAAACTTCTGCTTTGAGGGTATCGAGGGAGAATCATTGCTTCTCCTCCTTGACAATGCGGGAGTATGTGCTTCTTCAGGCTCTGCCTGCACATCGGGCTCTCTTGATCCCAGTCACGTTCTGCTGGCAATCGGTCTACCCCATGAGATAGCCCACGGATCTCTCAGACTCAGCTTTGACGATTTCAACGACGAGTCTGACGTTGACTACATTCTCGAGGTGCTGCCTCCCATCGTTAAGAGACTTCGCGATATGTCTCCTCTGTGGGATAAGATAATCAAAGAAAACTAATGAGGTGTAAATAATGTATTCAGATAAAGTACTTGATCATTTTTCAAATCCCCGCAATGTGGGTGAGATTCCCGATGCAGACGGCGTAGGTGAAGTCGGAAATCCCCAGTGCGGCGATATAATGCGTATGTACCTCAAGATAGAGGGCAATGTTATCACCGATGTGAAATTCAAGACCTTCGGCTGCGGCGCGGCAGTTGCAACCAGCTCCATGGCAACCGAGATGGTAAAGGGCAAGACCATTGACGAGGCACTCAAGCTTACTAACAAGGCAGTTATGGAAGCTTTGGACGGACTTCCTCCCGTAAAGGTTCACTGCTCTGTCCTTGCTGAGCAGGCAATAAAGTCCGCACTCTGGGATTATTACACCAGAAAGGGCGTCGATCCCAAGCCCATAATCGGTGAGATCGGCGGCGACTGTCACGATTGTGACTGCTGCCACAACGACTGATATTAAAAGTACGACCCCGTTTACAGACTTCTGTAAACGGGGTCGTTTTGTGCAGTGAAGTGAATATTATCAGCAGACAGGAAATTCTCCTGCAATTCTGCGCTTCTCGAAATAAACATAGGATCTTATTCCTGCATCAAGCAGTATTCTTCCCACGGTGTCGAAATCAGATGTCAGATACTTTGCGTCATGGGCATCGCTGCCGATGGTCACAAGTCTGCCTCCAAGCTCGGCATAACGATTGATTATCTCCACCTCAGGAGAAGGTGTTCCTCCGTTTTTAATTGCGGTGGTATTTATTTCAAGAGCTTTTTCCTTTTCTATAAGTAATGAGAGTATGTCATCGTATCTTTTGGCATATCGCTCATATGGCATCTCTCTGCCGTCACGCCCGACTATATAACGCAGAGGGTATGTAAGATGAGCAAGGGAATCGAATGCGCCAAGCTGCACCGTTTCCATTATTTCATCAAGATATGCTTCATATGCTTCGTGAGGATCTGCCTCGGTGAAATCAAGGAAATAGAAATCCTCTCTGTTTCTCAGGTTATGGATAGATCCGAGAATAAAATCCCATTCATATGATGCGAGATAGTCTTCTGCGAGGTGCGGAAAATGCACTGCCTGACCTATCTCCGTGCCGCATAGGATCTTTAAGTCGGGATATTTCGGTCTGAGCGTTTCAATTTCTTTCGCGCATTCCAGATGTATCTTCTTTTCCTTATCAAAATCATCGGGTATTATATCAAGATGGTCGGTTATTGCAATTACCTGCAATCCGAGTTCATATGCTCCGGCAAGCTGTTCTTTAAGTGTGCTTATTCCGTCAAAGGAATACTTTGTATGAACATGGCAATCTGCCAACGGGAATCTGTACATATAAAACCACCTCTTATTATTAATTTTAACATAGCATACTGTAATATTGCAATAATATGCTTGATAATTTTAGAACAAAGTGCTACAATCTACGCAGAACAAAAGGAGGTCTCACCATGAGAGCTGTTATTACTGTTATCGGTAAGGATATGGTAGGTATTCTTGCAGGAGTTTCCACAATCTGCGCAGAAAACAACGCAAACGTAACTGAGGTTACTCAGTCCATCATGCAGGATCTTTTTGCAATGATCATGCTGGTTGATATTTCAAAGCTCACTGTTGATCTTGCTGAGCTTCGCACAAAGCTCACTGCTTACGGTGAGGAAAAGGGTCTGTCCGTCCACGTTATGCACGAGGACATTTTCAACTCCATGCACCGCATCTGACGGAGGGATCTTATGCTCAACACAAAAGACATTCTTGAAACGATAAAAATGATTCAGGATGACCATCTGGACATCCGTACAATTACCATGGGCATCAGTCTGCTTGACTGCTCCCGTGCAGATACCGAAAGTGCCTGCAATGCAGTTTATGACAAGATCACCAGAAAAGCCGAAAACCTTGTAAAGGTCGGTGAGGAGATCGAGCAGGAATACGGTATTCCCATTATAAACAAGCGCATTTCAGTTACACCCGTATCACTTGTTGCTGCTGCAAGCGGCGGAGATGCTGTGCCTTTTGCAAAGGTTCTTGATAAGGCGGCAAAGGCTGTTGGTGTCAACTTTATCGGCGGTTATTCCGCACTTGTTCAGAAGGGTTTCGGACCTTATGATGAAAAATTCATCGACAGCATTCCCGAGGCACTTTCCACCACCGATCTTGTATGTTCTTCTGTCAATATCGGTTCCACAAAGGCAGGCATCAATATGGATGCTGTCGCCAAAATGGGCAAGATAGTCCGTCAGTGCGCAGAGCTCACTGCTGACAACTGCTCCTTCGGTGCAGCAAAGCTGGTAATTTTCTGCAATGCTCCTGAGGACAACCCCTTTATGGCAGGTGCATTCCACGGTGTCGGTGAGCCCGACTGCGTCATAAACGTAGGCGTTTCAGGCCCCGGCGTTGTCCGTGCCGCTCTTGCACGTCATCCCAACCGCGATATTACAGGTGTCGCTGATATTGTAAAGCGCACCGCTTTCAAGATTACAAGAATGGGTCAGCTGGTTGCTCAGGAAGCTTCCAGAAGGCTCGGTGTACCTTTCGGTATCGTTGACCTTTCTCTTGCACCCACACCTGCTGTAGGTGACTCTGTTGCTTATATTCTTGAGGAAATGGGTCTTGAGAAGTGCGGTGCTCACGGTACTACCGCCTGCCTTGCACTGCTCAATGACGCGGTCAAAAAAGGCGGCGTAATGGCAAGTTCTCACGTCGGCGGTCTGTCAGGCGCATTCATCCCCGTATCCGAGGATGCAGGCATGATTGAAGCCGCCAGATGCGGTGCCCTGACTCTCAATAAGCTTGAGGCGATGACCGCAGTATGCTCTGTCGGTCTTGATATGATAGTTATCCCCGGAGATACAAGTGCTGATATAATCTCCGCTATTATCGCAGACGAAGCGGCCATAGGAATGGTCAACTCAAAGACCACCGCTGTGCGTGTTATTCCTGCAATCGGTGCAAAACCGGGTGAGGAGCTTAATTTCGGCGGTCTTTTCGGTTCAGGTCCCGTTATGCCCGTAAATACCTATTCTCCTGCAAAATTTATTTCAAGAGGCGGCAGAATCCCCGCACCTCTGCAGAGTCTTAAAAACTGATCATATTATTTACAGCCGTCCGTTAAGACGGCTGTTTTCACGCAATTTGATTGCAAAAACCAAATTTCAGGAGTATAATAACGAATATATTCAGGTTAACTCCGAAGGAGGTTCACCATGAGCGAACGAAACGACTTGAAACGTGCCATTGACACGATAATCGCAACTGATAAAAAAGCCCGTGAGGCTACACAGCGTGTGAGGGAAAACGCGGCGAATGCAGACAAGCATATTGCGGAGCGTGTGAATGCGGTCCGTGATGAGTATATGTCCCGTGCGCTTCGCAGGGTTGATGTTATCAAAAATGCCGAAGCTGAATACGCAGACGGACAGTGGGAAAAAACTCAGAAGAAATATCAGAACGCATCAGATGCCCTTGATGCCCGTTATTCGGAGATGGGCGACAGATGGGTAGATGAGCTTTTTAAGAATGTAATCGACGCTGACTGATAAAATCAATGCTGTTAAGGAGGTGTGAGCGTGCCGATAAGTTCAAATGCGTCAAATGCGCTGTATGCAAAATGCCGTGCCATGTTCGGCAGGCGCCTCACACAGCACGATATTGATATTCTTATAAATTCCAGAACACTTTCCGAGGTTGCGTCATATCTCAAGAGCAACACACGTTATTCTGAGGCTCTTTCAAATGTTGACGAACGGCTTACTCACAGAGGCCAGCTTGAGACAGAGCTGAACAGAATGCTTTTCTCACAGTTTGAGGCACTGTGCCGTTATGAAATATCAGTGGGCGAGCATCTGGCGGACTTTGTACTTAACAGAATGGAACTGAAGCAGTATCTGTCATTTCTTCAGTATCTCGACGCAGGACACCCACAGGAGTATATTTTTACGCTGCCGATGTTTTTTGAAAAGCATACAGGCGTAAAGCTTATGGAGTTGTCTCGGATACGGACTTTTTCGGAATTCCTTGAGCATATAAAAAAGAGCATCTATTACGATGTTCTCAGAAGTGTGCCCTATAACGGAAACCGCTTTGATTACGCGTTGGTCGAGAATCTGATGTATTCAAAGCTTTATGATACGGCGATCGCCGCCTGCAGAAAGTATTATACAGGCGAAGCCCGAAAGGAGCTTCTGGATCTTTTCGGAACAGAAATAGAACTTCACAATGTAATGACAGCCTACAGGCTGAAAAAGTATTACAAGGCTTCCCCTGAGTTCATAAGTTCCATGCTTTACCCGTTTTCCGCGAGGATAAGCCGCCGAATGATGAAAGAGATCACTGCGGCGGAAAGCGCGGAGGAAGTGCTTGAGATTCTCCTTAAAAAGACTCCTTACAGGCGAGAGGTCAATCTTGAGCTTATAAACCGCAATCACATCGACAATGTATTCAGAGAGCTTCGATACAAGAGAGCTTTCCACTATATGCATTTTTCGACAAATCCTTCGGTTGTTCTGCTTTCTTATATGACACTTACGGAAACCGAGCTTACCGAGATAATCACCATAATCGAAGGAATTCGATACGGACTTACTCCTGAGCGCATTACTGAACTTATAGTAATGGACAACTATTGATACATATGGGTCTTTAATATTACTCCTATGAAGGAGGCTGAAAGAATTTGGCTATTTCAAGAATGAGGCTTGTGACTGTCAGCGGTGACATGAGCAAGCTTGACAAGGCAATACAGACCTGCTGTGAGAACGGCGACTTTCACATTGAACAGGCGACGGATTTTTTCGACAGCAAGCAGGGCTATTCTGCTTTGAACGAGGACAATCCATACAGCTACTACCTTACCAAGCTTGAAAATGCATTGTGTGCCGCAAAACTAACCGTTCCCGATTATGATTCTTCCGCGTCAGAGGTGGAATCCTCTCAGCTTGCGGCATTTGTTGATTCCTTTGCTGAAAAGACCGATGAGCTGTCACAAAGGATCAATAAACTTGAGGAAGAGATACATACCAACAGACTTTCTCTTGATCAGATGAAGCACTTTGAAGGGCTTGATATAAAGCTGGATGAGCTTTTTGCCTGTGAATTTGTCTGCATGAGATTCGGCAGGCTTCCCGTTGAAAGCTACGAAAAGCTTGCCTATTACAACGATAACCCTTATGTTATGTGCTTCCCCTGTTCAAGGGATAAGAAATATGTATGGGGACTTTACTGCGCGCCTCTTGAAGCAATCGGTGAGGTGGACAGAATATTCCAGAGCCTTTACTGGGAGCGTCTGTGGATACCTGCGGAAACAGGCACGGTGGAAGAAGCCTGCGCAATTCTTGAGGAGAAGCTGAAAGAGGGAAGCGCAGAGCTCTCCGAAGCTCAGGCACTTCTCGATGAATACTGGGCAGAGGAAAAGAACCGATGCGCCATGACCTATGCACTGCTCTCTCAGCGCAAGCAGACTTTTGATCTGAGACACAATGCGGCGAGATACGGTGATTCCAACACATTCTTCCTTGCAGGCTGGATTCCGTCAAAGAGCCGTAACCGATTGAGGGCTGAGCTTGATAAGATAAAGGGGATCACCTACAAGCTTGAAAGACCCGAGGAATGCGGCAAAGAGCCTCCCACAAGACTTAAAAACCCCATGCCAATAAAGGCATTTGAGTTTTTCGTTTCCATGTACGGACTTCCCTCATACAGAGAGATCGACCCGACTCCGTTTGTTGCGATAACCTACTTCCTTCTCTTCGGCGTAATGTTCGGTGATGTGGGTCAGGGCTTTGTGCTGACATTGGTTGCATACTTTTTTATGTGGAAGATGAAGAAAATGCCTCTCGGCAGAGCAATAGCCATATGCGGCATATCATCCATGTTCTTCGGAGTGCTGTTCGGTTCCGTGTTTGGCTTTGAGGAATGGCTCAATCCCTTTTTTGCATGGCTACACAAAAAAACGGGAATTCCTCTTACACACGGAAAGCTTATAGATGTCCACCACCCCTCTACGATTCTCGGGCTTATATATACCGCTGTCGGCATCGGTGTTGTGCTTGTCATAATCGCCATAATGCTGAGCATCTACTCAAAGATAAAACAGCGTCAGTGGGGAATGGCACTTTTTGATTCAAACGGTCTTGCAGGACTTGTGTTCTACACCTCGCTTATTGCGGGAGTCGGCGGCGAACTGCTTCTCGGCTGGAAGATCCTTTCACTGCCATTTATCCTCGGGCTTATCGTACTGCCTCTGCTTCTCATATTCTGCAGAGAACCCCTGTGCGAGCTTCTTGAGGGCAAGGAGCACTGGCTTCCCGAAAGCCCCGGCGACTTTATAATGCAGAACTTCTTTGAGCTTATCGAAGTGCTGCTTTCCTATGTATCAAACACTGTTTCATTCATGCGTGTGGGCGCATTCGTCCTTGTACACGCAGGCATGATGCAGGTTGTGTTCACCCTGGCCGGAGAGCCCGGTTCGGTGACTTATGTGGTCGTAGTTGTCATCGGTAATATCATTATCATGGCACTTGAGGCACTGCTTGTAGGAATACAGGCACTGCGCCTTGAATTCTACGAAATGTTCAGCCGCTTCTTCTCAGGTACAGGCAGAGCCTACGAGCCCGTAAGACTTTCTGCTGACGCTTCAAAAATGAAATAATATCGGAGGAATAACAAATGAAATACATTATCTATCTTCTGCCCCTTGCAGTGATCTTCGCAAGCGTATATGCCGCACTCAAGTCCTTTACAAAGCACGGAAGCGGCAGTAAGGCACTTAAAGTAAACCTTTCCTTTGTCGGCATTTTCGCACTTGCTCTTATCGCAGGCGGCTTCAGTGCTTCCGCTATATCGGCTACAGACGCCGCAGTTTCTGCCACTGATGCGGCAACCGTTGCAGCCGCAGTTTCCGCTGTTGACCCCACCAAGGGCCTCGGCATGATCGCAGCAGCTCTTGTTACAGGTCTTTCCGGTATCGGCGGCGGTATCGCTGTTGCAGCAGCAGCTCCTGCTGCTATCGGCGCAACCAGTGAGGATCCCAAGGCGTTCGGTAAGGCACTTATCTTCGTTGCACTCGGTGAGTCCATCGCTCTCTACGGTCTGCTTGTTTCTATCATGATCCTTGCAAAGTATTAAGATGAAATTCTTTTTGATAAGTGATAATCGCGATACCGCTATCGGTCTGCGTCTTGCAGGTATCGAGGGTGTTATCGTACACGAGGAAAATGAAGTGCGCTCTGAGCTTGAGAAAGCCATGAACGATGAAAACGTTGGAGTCATACTTATGACAGAAAAGCTCATAGGTCTTTGTCCCGAGCTTGTCTATGACTTAAAGCTCAACCGCACCCGTCCTCTTATTGTGGAGATCCCCGACCGACACGGCAACGGCAGAGCAAAGGACTCCATTGAGCGGTATGTCCGCGATGCTATCGGCGTTAAAATTTAAGGCAGGTGTTTTACTATGCTTACACAGGAAGAAAAGCTGAAAGCGTTTCTGACTGCTATCGACGAATATGCAGAAAAACAGCGCACGCGAATTCTGTCAGAACTTGAGGCAAGCAACCGTCTTGCGGTTGAAAATGCAGAGAAGGCGACTCTTGAAAGCGCTTATGAAATAATAGACCGACGAACAACTGCTGTGAGAATGCAGGTAAGTCAGGAGATCGCCGCTCGTGAGGCAAAAGCCAGACAGGAGCTTATAATCAAGCGTAATGCCATCGAAGCAGAGGTATTTGCAAGAGCGGCAGAAAAGCTTACGGAGTACACAAAAACCGAGGAATACTGCGAACACCTTAAGCGCAGTGCCGAAAAAGCCGCAAAGCTTCTGGGCTCTGAGGGCATAACCGAAATTTTTGTGTGTGAAAGAGACCTTTGCCATAAGGACTGCATCGCAGAAGCTTTTGGCAGAGAGTGCAGCGTAATTGAAGACCCCTCCATAAAAATCGGCGGTCTGCGCTTTGAAAACGATGAATCTGCCCGAGCGATAGATTCAACCTACGACAGTGCGCTTTATGCTCAGCGTGATGAATTTGCCCGAATGAGCGGGCTCAAAGTTATTTGATTGAGGTGAAGAAATGACCTCCCAGTGTGTTATACACGGCATCAACGGTCCCGTTGTTACCGTTAAGGGAAGAACCTCCCTTTCGATGATGGAAATGGTATATGTAGGTGAGCAGAAGCTTGCCGCGGAAGTCATCGGTGTTGCCAACGATACAACTACAATACAGGTATACGAGGAGACTACGGGTCTGCGTCCGGGAGATCCTGTCTATTCCACAGGCGACCGTCTGTCCGTAACCCTCGGTCCCGGTATACTTGACAATATTTTTGACGGTATTGAGCGTCCCTTAAAGAAGATAGAGGAGCAGTGCGGTGCGTTTATCGACCGCGGTGCGGCAGCAAATCCTCTTGACACAGAACGTCTCTGGGACGTAAAGGTTAAGGTGAAGGCAGGGGATAAGCTTAGAGGCGGTCAGATATATGCCTCCTGCCCCGAGACCTCTATTATCGAGCACAGATGTCTTGTGCCTCCTGCTCTCAGCGGTACGGTTGTGTCTGTAAAGCCTGACGGAAAGTACAGAGTCAACGACACTGTTGTGACACTCAAAGATGACAGAGGTGATCTCCATGAGCTGACCCTCTGCCAGAAGTGGCCTATCAGAAAGCCCCGACCCGTGTCAAAGCGACTTTATGCCAACGCGCCCCTTATAACAGGTCAGAGAGTAATTGACACTCTTTTCCCCATTGCAAAGGGCGGCACTGCCGCAATTCCCGGCGGCTTCGGCGCAGGTAAGACCATGACCCAGCATCAGCTTGCAAAATGGTGTGATGCTGATATTATCGTCTATGTGGGCTGCGGCGAGCGCGGAAACGAGATGTGTCAGGTTCTTTCCGAATTTTCCGAGCTTATGGATCCGAAATCGGGCAGACCCATGACCGACAGAACAGTGCTTATTGCAAACACTTCAAATATGCCTGTTGCTGCAAGAGAGGCTTCAATATATACAGGCATAACCTTAGCTGAATACTACCGTGATATGGGCTATCACGTTGCCATAATGGCTGACTCGACCTCCCGTTGGGCAGAGGCTCTCCGTGAGATATCGGGCAGACTTGAGGAAATGCCTGCCGAAGAGGGTTTCCCTGCATATCTGCCCTCCAGGCTTTCCGAGTTCTATGAGCGCGCAGGTCTCATGGAGACTCTTTCGGGAGAGAACGGCTCCGTTACCATCATCGGTGCGGTATCTCCTCAGGGCTCTGACTTTTCTGAGCCTGTTACCCAGAATACCAAGCGTTTCACCCGCTGCTTCTGGGCACTTGACAAGGCACTTGCCTATGCAAGACACTATCCTGCTGTGAACTGGAACAACAGCTACAGCGAATACGGCAACGACCTTAAAAACTGGTATGATAATAATGTAGGCTCCGAGTTTGTAAAGCTCAGGGAGCAGACAGCCGCACTGCTTCAGGAAGAAGCAAAGCTTATGGAGATAGTGAATCTCATAGGCTCAGACGTTCTTCCCGATGATCAGAAGCTTATTATCGAAGTAGCCAGAGTCATACGCTTAGGCTTCCTGCAGCAGAACGCATTCCATAAGGAAGATACCTACGTTCCTCTTGAAAAACAGCTTCTCATGCTTCGCTGTATTTTCCGCCTTTACAGCAGATCACAGAATGCCATTGCTGTAGGTGTTCCGCTGTCAAAGATAACCGAAACGGGCATATTTGATAAGCTTGTGCGAATCAAATATGATGTACCCAATAATAATCTTGAGCTGTTTGACGGCTATATGCGTGACATTGAAGCTGCTGTCAGCGCCGCTCACTAAGGAGGGAACCTGATTGATTTTTGAATACATCGGTGTCAGAGAGATCTCCGGTTCTCTTATAGTCCTTGAAAATGTGGAGAATCCCTCTTTTGAGGAAATGGTGGAGATAAGACTTGAAGACGGTACCTCGAGAAACGGAAGGATCGTAAAGATCGAGGGTGACCGTGTTGTAATTCAGGTTTTTGAAGGCACAAACGGCATTTCTCTTAAAAATACAAGAACGGTGCTCAAGGGAAAACCCATGGAACTGAAGCTTTCCGAGGAAATGCTCGGCAGAGTGTTCAACGGAGCAGGAAAGCCCATTGATGATCTGGGTGAAATATATCCCGAAAGAAGCGCAAACATAAACGGAACTCCCATAAATCCCGTTTCGCGAATTTACCCGAAAAACTATATCAGCACAGGCATATCCTCGATCGATACTCTGATAACCCTTATCAGAGGTCAGAAACTGCCGATTTTCAGCGGTTCGGGTATGAAGCACAATGAGCTTGCGGTGCAGATAGTCCGTCAGGCAAAGATAACAGGCGAGTCTAATTCCGACTTCTGTATCGTATTTGCGGCAATGGGCGTAAAAAGTGACGTTGCGGATTATTTCCGCCGCTCCTTTGAAGAGGCAGGTATCCTCAGCAGAGTTACAATGTTCCTGAATCTGGCAAATGATCCTATCATTGAAAGAATTCTGACTCCGCGTTGTGCCCTTACAGCGGCAGAGTATCTTGCATTCACCCACAACAAGCACGTTCTTGTTGTTATGACGGATATGACCTCTTATGCTGAGGCATGCCGTGAGTTTTCATCTTCAAAGGGTGAAATTCCCAGCCGTAAGGGCTTTCCGGGTTATCTCTATTCCGATCTTGCTTCTCTTTATGAGAGAGCAGGTATGGTAAAGGGCAGTACGGGGTCTGTAACCCAGCTTCCCATACTTACCATGCCAAACGATGATATAACCCACCCGGTCCCTGACCTCACAGGCTACATTACCGAGGGTCAGATAGTTCTTGACAGAACCCTTGATTCTTCGGGAATCTATCCTCCCGTCTCTATCCTTGCATCTCTTTCCCGTCTTATGAAGGACGGTATCGGTGAGGGGTATACAAGAGAGGACCATTCAGCTCTTTCAAACCAGCTGTTCGCATCTTATGCAAAGGTTCAGGACGCAAGGAGTCTGGCATCGGTAATCGGTGAAGAAGACTTGTCAGCAGCCGACAAAAAGCTTCTCGAATTTGGCAGAGCTTTTGAACAGCAGTTTATCAGACAGGGCTTTAATGAAGACAGAAGCATTGAGCAGAGCCTTGAAATAGGCTGGAAGCTTCTCGGAATGCTGCCTAAGGGCGAGCTTGACAGAGTGGACAGCGAAATGCTTGAAAAATACTACAGAGAAATCAAATAATAAAGGAGGCGCGCGGACATGGCAAACGTTGTGCCAACAAAAGGAAACCTTATTTCTACAAAGAAATCGCTGGAGCTGGCAAGCGTTGGCTATGAGCTGCTTGACAGAAAGCGCAATATCCTTATAAGAGAAATGATGACCCTTATTGACCGTGCATCGTCCATTCAGAGTGAGATAGATGCTGTCTATTCCGAGGCTTATATGGCACTGCAGACGGCGAATGTCATAATAGGACGGTGCGACGCACTGGCACAGACCGTTCCCGTTGACGACAGCCTGGAAGTGGATTTCCGTTCTGTAATGGGTGTCGAGCTGCCGACGGTTACACTCAGCGAGGAGGAGGAGCTTGCACTTCCCTTCGGACTTTATTCTTCCCAGTCAGCACTTGACGAGGCGTATATAAAATTTCGTGAGGTCAAGCGTCTGACAGTAACCCTTGCGGAGATAGAAAATTCCGCATACCGACTTGCAAATGCCATAAAGAGTACCCAGAAGCGTGCAAATGCGCTGAAAAATGTGGTAATACCGAAGTTCACGGAGACCATCAAGTTTATTACAGAGTCTCTTGACGAAAAAGAACGCGAGGAATTTTCACGGCTCAAGGTCATCAAATCAAATAAAGAAAATCAGTAAAATTTGGTTTTTGTCTGAATATTGTATTAAATATGAGCGCACCGAGCAAAATAACGGTGCGCTCATATTGCGCTTATCAGAATTTCAAATTTGAAATTTATAAGGAGTTGAATTACGATGCTTGACAGAATCGCGTTGCTTCTGACTATCGTCGGCGCTCTCAACTGGGGCTCCATAGGTCTGTTCAAGTTCGATTTCGTCGGCTGGCTCTTCGGAGGACAGACTTCCGCCATCGCGCGTATTATCTTTGTAGTCGTTGCTCTCGCAGGTCTCTGGTGCATTTCTCTGCTCTTCAGAGACAGGGAAGAAGTCGTTGAAGACAGAAGCAGAAGCTAAAGAACTGAGCATCACAGATGGATATGCCCGATCTGCGCTTGGTTTTTATCTTGACAACTGTAATCGGGATGAGTATAATTTGTCAGGAATAATAAAACAGGCTGCCACCGGGTAGTGATTGCGTATGCATTCGTCGGCACATCGTTAGGTCAATATGCTTATTTATAAGCATTAGAAGATGTGCCTGCGGATGCTTTGTTTTTTGAGGTGAGTGTTTTGAAAATCAGAAATCCATTCTCTGATCTGACAGTTTTTGAGCTTTGTCTGTGGCTTGCTTCTGTCGGAATTACGATATGTGCAGGTGTCTTTTCGGGCTCGGAGGGTATTTTGAATACCGTTGCCTCCCTTATAGGTGTTACCGCCCTGATATTTGTGGCAAAAGGTTATGTATTAGGGCAGGCGCTGACCGTTGTTTTCTCTGTGTTTTACGGCATTATTTCATTTCACTTCCGCTATTACGGAGAGATGGTAACTTATCTGTGCATGACAGCGCCCATTGCAGTCCTTGCTGTTATTTCGTGGCTGAGGCATCCTTACAAAGGAACAAAAGAGGTTGAGGTACATACCCTGACAAGGCTTCAGTGGGGTGCTATGTGGGTGAGCGCGCTTGCCGTTACGGTTTTGTTTTACTTTATACTGTCAGCACTGGGGAATGCCAATATATTTTTCAGCACTGTATCAGTTACAACAAGCTTTATCGCATCTTATCTTACGTTTTACAGAAGTCCCTATTACGGTATCGGATATGCGGCAAATGATGTTATACTGATTATCCTGTGGGTGCTGGCTTCGATTGAAGATGTGTCCTATATTCCGATGGTCATATGCTTTATAATGTTTTTGGTAAACGATTTGTACGGTTTTTTCAACTGGCGGAGAATCAAGAAAAGGCAGAGTGCAGGCGTGTGATTTTTCAGAGCAGGCGAAAGCCTGCTCTGTTTTTGCTTTGGATTAGTTGAGGGGCGCAGCCCCTCAAGCTCCTGCGTCAAGGGCGCTGCCCTTAACAATCCCGCCACTTTTAGAAAAAAGCGGGCAAAACTTTTGGTAAAAAGAAAATCCCACCTGATCAAGTCAGGTGGGATTAATTCAATAATTCACTTATTTGTTCATTGCCTCTACGAGAGCCTTGGTATCACGTGCGATAACAAGCTCCTCATTGGTGGGAATGACGTAGACCTTGACCTTGCTGTCTGCAGTGGAAAGCTCGATTTCCTGACCTCTGTGGGAATTAGCCTCAGCATCGATCTTGACTCCGAGATAATCGAGATACTCGCAGACTGCTGCTCTGTGGCTGCACTGGTTCTCACCGATACCTGCAGTGAATACGATAGCGACAACACCGCCGAGAGCTGCTACATAACCGCCGACGATCTTTGCGATCTGATAACGGAGTATATCGTGGGTAAGCTGTGCGCGCTCGTTGCCCTCTGCAGCAGCCTTGGTAACGTCACGGTCATCGGAAGAAACGCCGGAAACACCGAGCATACCGGACTTCTTGTTGAGAAGATCGGACATCTGCTGGGGAGTGAAGCCTTCCTTCTCAGCGATGAAGGTAACAACGGAAGGATCGAGAGAACCGGAACGGGTACCCATCATGAAGCCATCGAGGGGAGTAAGACCCATGCTGGTGTCGATGCACTTGCCGTCCTTGACAGCAGTGATGGAGGAACCGTTGCCGAGGTGGCAGGTGATGATCTTGGTGCCTTCGGGATTCTCAGCCTTGCCCATGAGCTCGAGGCAGCGTGCGGAAACATATCTGTGGCTGGTGCCGTGTGCGCCGTAGCGGCGTACCTTATACTCTTCATAGTACTTCCAGGGCACAGGGAAGATAAATGCCTTGGGGGGCATGGTGCTGTGGAAGGATGTATCAAATACGACAGCCTGAGGTGTGTCTGCGCCGAAGGTGTCGATTGAAGCACGGATACCCTGAACGTGTGCAGGGTTGTGGAGAGGAGCAAGAGAACCAAGCTCTGCGATATCCTCGATGACCTTCTCATTTACAAGGCAGCTTTCGCTGAAGATAGCGCCGCCCTGAACGACACGGTGACCGATAGCGGAAACCTCGGAAAGCTCGCCTATGACCTTGCCCTCACCCTCGGTAAGCATCTCTTTTACAAGAGCAAATGCCTCGGTGTGATTTGCGCAGTCCTGCTTCTTTTCAAAGCTTCTGCCGTCGGGAAGCTTGTGGGTGATAAGAGTGCCGTCAATGCCTATACGCTCGCAGTTGCCCTTTGCAAGTACGGACTCATTGTCCATATCGATAAGCTGATACTTAAGAGAGCTGCTGCCTGCGTTGATTACGAGAATTTTCATTGTTATCTACTCCTTGTAATTAACTTTGCAAACTGGTATTATGATAGTACAGAAATCAGAATTTTTCAAGTCATTATGACGTTTTTGTCCATTTTATTAAAGATTTGGAGGTTTATGTGCATATGAAAACAGCAGGTGTGGTTGCTGAGTACAATCCCTTTCATAAGGGTCATGAATATCAGCTCAGAAAAACACGCGAGGAGTTCGGTGCAACTCATATAGCTGTATGCATGAGCGGCAGCTTCACCCAACGCGGAGATTGTGCCTGCGTCTCCAAATTCGCAAGAGCAAAGGCGGCAGTACAAAGTGGTGCTGACCTTGTGCTGGAATTGCCGCTCCCGTGGGCGGCAGCTCCTGCAGGCAGATTTGCTTCAGGCGCTGTTAATATTTTCGACGCTCTTGGCTGTGTTGATATGCTGTCCTTCGGCTCTGAGTGCGGCGATATCGAGAGACTTAATAAAGCGACAGAAGCTGTTGAAGCGCTTGATAGTGAGCTTTTTGATTCTGTTAAAAGCGGAGGAAGTCTTGCAGGGGCAAGATACGAGCTTGTCAGAGAAAGATACGGAGAAGCTTTTGCCGAGCCGCTCAAAAATCCCAATGATACACTGGCAGTGGAATATATTCTTGCATCCCGAAAGCTGTGCAAACCCATTGAGTGCTGTGCGGTAACGAGAAAAGGCGCAAGGCACGACGATAAAGAAAGCTCTGAAGGCTTTGCTTCGGCATCGCTTTTAAGAACCATGCTCAATAATGACCTCTGGCAGGATTTTGTGCCCGATATATCACGAGAAATTATAAGAGAAGAGATCAATGCAGGGCGTGCCCCTGCTGATATAAGCAGACTCGGTACGGCGATACTTGCAAAGATGCGCACAATGAATGAAGAGGATTTTACTCGCCTGTTCGAGGTCTCCGAAGGACTTGAAAACAGGATTTGCAATGCAGTACGAACAGCCTCGAATTTGACTGAGCTTTACGACTCAATAAAAACAAAACGCTATTCCCATTCGAGAATACGCAGGATAATTCTTTCAGCATTTCTCGGAGTCAGCAAGGAATACACAGCCGCAAAGCCTCCGTATATTCGTGTTCTTGCCATGAACGAGCGCGGACGTGAGATACTGTCTGCATCAAAGCCCACACTGCCGATAATTACAAGATATGCGGATGTGAAAAACCTTCCCGATTTTGGACGCGAGATATTTGAGCTTGAGTGCAGAGCCACAGACCTCTGGGCACTTTCACTCCCGTCTCCCGCCCCCTGCGGAATGGATTGCACAAGTAAACTTATAGTAATATAGCAGAAAACACCGCGAGAGTCACTCGCGATGTTTTCTGCTATTCAATATAATATTTCTTTGAGCCTATAACAAGGCAATTATCTGTTGTCCAGTAAATATTCATATCTTTATATTCGCCCCACTCACCGGTATAGATAAGCTGCGGCGATTTCTGAACACGGAAGATGAATATATCAATCACCGGGGCTTCATAGACATATACAAGGGTATCACCGCCCAGTGCGCCTTGGTCAAAATCTTCAATCTCGGCGTAATAGCTCCCGCTTGGAGAATCTACTGTCTTAACTGTGGTGTTTTCAACAAATGGTCCAAAAAGGAAATACAGAGAGATAAGGAAAGCTACTGGAGCAACCATAAGGCACGAAAGCGTAGCAGTGATATGTTTGATCACAAGGGACTTTGAGATCTTTAATGTCAATACACAGCAGAAAGTAAAATATACAAGCATACACACTGCTGTAAACAAGGTAGTATTTTTTATAAGAAAAATCATCCCATTGATAAATGAAAGAGGTGGAAGGATAATGAGCAGAATGTCTGCTGCTTTGCTGCTCTCTGCGGATTTTATGCTCATTATAAGTGCCGCAGATACAATGAGCAGCATTATTACAGCGTAAATTTCGTATGAGGAAAATGAAAATTCATAGCCGAAAAATGAGCATATCAGAGAACCCACAGGGTGCAGTGCTGTGAGAGAAAACAGAAAAATACAAAGTGCAGAGATAGTTTTTTTCATGTTCCATACTATTCCTTTCCCAGCTTTTTAGCATATACATTGGACATGGTTTTTGAAATCACACAAAAGACAACAGTCGGGACAAGACATATGATGAAACCAATATAGTAAAAAGAAATACCCTCATAATGCATAGCTGTGAGAAAAAGGGCTATAAGTATAAAAACAAGGGTAAGAAGCAAGGAAGCATTTGAGAACTGCTTTCTGCTTTTGTAAAAAGGAAGGAAATACCAATTTGCAAGAGAAAGCATAAAACCTGTTGAAGGTACTGCAATAAGAATTGCCCATAAACCATTGGTAATGTCATTGTAATCACTTGCCGCCTCAAGGGCAACTCCGACGGTTATAAGCGCAAAGGAAACAAACATAAGAACTGACTGCAGGATATAAGCTTTGAAGCTGTCAATGCGAATAAGTCCTGCAGACGTTTCTTTCGCCTCGGGAACTTTAGGTATTACGCCTGAAGAATCAAGCATAACACTGTATTCCTCATTGCATTTCGGACAGTCTTGAAGGTGTTCTCTGACCAGCGCTGAGCTTTCCTCAGAGCAGCACTTGTCGATATATAGCGGAAGTAAATCTTTGATAACATTACAGTCCATAACTCTACCTCATTCTTTCAATAAGCTTTTGTTTTGCACGGTAAAATGTGACCCTTGCCCAGCTTTCGCTTTTGCCGAAAATTTTGCTTATATCTTTAAGCGAGACCTGCCCGAATACAGAAAGCATGAAAACCTCCTTGTAGGGCTCCTCCAGCTCATGCAGACAGCGAAGAGCTTTTTCAGTGATTTCCTTATCAGCAAACTGTTCTTCAATATTCAAGGAGTCGGATAAGCTCTGATTTTCGGTCAAAGCAAGGAACTTTTTATGCTCGTTGTACCAGGCAAAGTAAGTATTCTTTGCTATCTGACATAGCCAGACTGAAAATTTATCTTTGTTTTTTAATGCACCGATATTTATATATGCGCGAAAAAAGGTCTCCTGGGTCAGCTCCTCGGCAAGAGACTGATTTCTGCACAGCTTAAGAAGATATTTGAAAACAAAGTCTTTGTGCTCATTAAAAAGCTTTTCAAAATCTGCCACATTTTCACCGCCCTTTCTGCTATTAGATAAGAAAATATGCAAAGCGTTACAATAATTATAAATAAAAATTCAGAGTTTTCAAATAAAAACGGCACATCCGATTTTTCGGATGTGCCGTTGCAGCCTATCATAGTATAATCGATTCGATAACAGATTCTATCTCATCTATTGACAGACCTTCAATTATCATACGAAAACCCACGTCCGCATACATGAACTCAACCAGATAATGACCGTTATCCGATTGCCCTATACCAACCTCAACTCCGCATATCTCCGACATTTCGCAGTAATGTTCAAAATCTCCGCAGCAGGTAAAGGGCAGTTTACCTTTTGAAAACTCGATATTTATGCTTCGGGTAAAATCCTCATTGGAATAGTTGAGCACATTACCATCGTGATAAACCTCCCCCGTGCCGCCGTCGCGTCTGTATATGCCATAGCCTGCACTTCCATTTTCGCTATCCCACTCTCTTAGATCCTCGGGTACATCAGGGAATACATTTATGCCGTAATATTCAATCAGCTCCTCTTTGTTCATCGGAACATAATCCTCCCACAGCAGACAGATATACATTCTATCAGCCGATATGCCATCTATTTGATTTATTACTATTCTGTTTTCGGGTTTGTCACTCTCGCTTATTATCTGTTTCTTCGACTCAGCTTTCGGCTGTGCAAGGAATATTATAAGCAAAGCAAGGCAAATCCCGATAATTGGAAATACAGCTTTTGCAAGCAGTTTTCTTTGCCTTTTCTGCAATTTTCTGTGCTCTTCTATCCGAGCAAACACACTGCCTGTCATTTCATTACAACTCTTCATACTGAAAGCCCTCCTTTTCAAGTTCTGATTTAAGAGACATTCTCGCCCTGTAAACAAGTGTCTCAGTGCTATGAACGGATTTTTTAATTATCAAGGAAGCTTCCCTGATGCTGAAATTCTCAAAATAGATAAGCCATAATATTTGACGGTACTGCGGAGCGATTTTCTTCATAGCATGGTGAACGCTCAACAGCTGTTCTTTCCTGATATAAGCTTTTTCCAGTTCCGTTTCTTCCGCAAGGATAGTGCAATCGTCAAGCGGAATTTCAGCGTTTGTTGATTTTTTGCGCAGACAGTCAAGAGCAGTGTTGCGCGCAATGGTAAACAGCCATGTCTTGAAGGAGGCTTTCTTACTGTTATATTTCGGTTTTTTTATGCCAATTTTAACGAATGTATCCTCCGTCAGCTCTTCTGCAAGACGGATATTGTGCACATAGCCGTTGATATAAAGAATGAGCGAATCCTTGTATTCCTTAATAATTTCCGCAAGACCACCGTCGTCGCCCTGAAGATATATGCGATAGCTCTCCGCTCCTTTATCCATTTCACCACCCCTTTCTGTCATTTTCACTTATTATACGGGTGAAATAAGAAAACCTCACACTATAAAAAGCAGGCATTATGATAAAATCATAATGCCTGCTGTGCTGTCTTACAACTATCCTGCCAGACCGTTATCCTTGCAGTATTTGATGTTTGCAAGGTGGTCGTCATAGGAAACAGCATAATAATGTTTGGAATTGACATCTGTATAGAAAAAGAGTGCATCACATTCCTTGTCGGGGTAGATCGCTGCTTTTATAGAGGCAAGACCGGGACAGCAGATAGAGCCCTTGGGAAGTCCTGCAAAATTATAGGTGTTATATTCACTGACAAAGCCCTCGGGAAGCTCTTCACCGTAGACATAGGGGTAATACTTAGTTGCATCGGACTGGAAGAATCCGCCGGTGTAGGTGCCGTCAACGCCCTTGTAGCCTGTGGGATGGTTTATGCGGTTGTGGAATACGGCAGAAACCTTGGGGGACTCGGAATACACATTGGTCTCTCGCTCAATTACGGAAGCAAGGATAATAGCTTCATCAAGAGACAGCCCGACAGCATCGCAGTCGGTTATCATTTCATCAGTAACGCGTCTGCCGAAATTATTAAGGAATCTGCGGACGCAGGAATGAGGGTCTTCGTCTATGAAAAACTCATATGTATCGGGGAAGAGATAGCCCTCAAGAGGGTAGGGGCGAGAGGAAAGCACGTCCCAGGAGGGAAGAAAATCATATTCAGCCGACCAGTCATAATCAGAGCAGGCACTGAGAAAAGCCTCTGCACTGCACACACCGTTTTCTTCAAGCCTGTTGGCAAACTGACGCACATTTCTTCCTTCGGGGAAGGTAACGGTGACGGTTCCGACAGTACTGCCTGCAGAAAGTGCATCTTCAAACTTCTGCTCACAGCCAAGCATAGGAACAAGCGATAGGATAAAAATGAGAGCAACAGCGATATATCTTATATATAATTTCATAGGTAGTACTCCTTCTGACAGCATTATTCGTATTGATTATACAGCTTGTGAGCAAGCTGTGTCAATTACTGTTTAATTTACAATATATCTTTGTATTGTTCATAAATACGCCTCCTCAGCAGCGACATATTTTTCATGCCGATGGCTTTAGAATAGAGACGATGAGGAGGACGTAAAATGAACGGAAGAAGCATACATTTCGGGAGGGTGACAATGCCGCTTCTGAAACTGACAAAAAGCCTTGGAATGAAAATAGGGGTACTTATCTGCGGAATACTCATGAGCAGTGCGTCTCTCGGAGGGATAATGACACCCTTCGGAACGGCATTCGTGGCAGCAGTTCCGCATGGGTACTGCGCACTTGCAGGCATAGGTGCGATAATCGGAAGCTTTCTGCCCTTCGGCACGCAGGACAGGCTTCGTACGGTTGCAACGGTCATAGCAGTTGCAGGCATACGCTGGGCGTGCTCGGAGCTTAAAAGAGTATACACACACCCTGCCTTCAATCCCTGCGCGGCGATGGCGGCAACCGTACTGACAGGCTCGGTAATATCCGGTTCAATAGGTGCAAAGCTTTCTTATGACATAGTTCTCTATGCGGCAGACGGAGTGTTTGCGGCGGCAGGTGCTTACTTTATAGCCCGTGCGTTTGACAGTGTACGGGCAGGGCGGCTGTACGCCCTTGAGAGGCAGGAAGCGGCAGCGCTGATAGTGTCGCTGTGTATGGCTGCGGCCGGGCTTTGCAGAATAAGCATATATGGTTTCTCAATAGGCAGGATACTGGTGTTTCTTGCCATGCTGAACGCGGCAAGAGCTAAGAAGGAAACAGGCGGCGCCATAGCGGGCATTGCTTGCGGAGCTGTGTTTGCGGTATCGGGAAGCAATCTTGCAATAGCAGGAATGTGCGGAATATCAGGTCTGGCAGCAGGTGTGTTTTCCTATATCGGAACAACGGCATCTGCAATTGCGGCGGCTGTTGTAATGGGAGCAGCATCGTTTATGTCGGGGCAGGTCAATATGTTTATACTCGCGGAAAGTCTTTCTGCCGCGATTTGCTTTAAGCTGATACCTGAAAGTTCAATGGATGCACTGTTTGAAAGAATCGGAGTTGTTCGCACAAAATCATCAGAGCCGCTTCCGGGGACTCTTGTAGCAAAGAAGCTTGAGAGCGCGGCAAAGGCGCTTAAAAACGTTTCGGATACGGTTGACATGGTTTCGCGAAAGCTTGGAAAAAGAAAAGCTCCCGGAATGGAGCAGATATACAGACAGAGCAGTGAAAATGTATGCACACGATGTCCGATATCAAAGCACTGCTGGGAGTGCGCAAGGGAGGAGACTCAAAGCGCAATTGAGCTTCTGACCCCGATATTAAAGGAAAACGGAGCCTTGTCTGCAAAAACACTGCCAATGGAATTTCGTCAGAGATGTGCAAGGTCCGATGAGATGATGGACGAGATAAACAGAAATTATGCTGATTTCACGGCAAGGGAAAGCGCAAGACAGCGTATATCCCATATACGCTCTGTGATAGGAGACCAGATGGGCGGTGTAAGTCTGATGCTTACGGAGCTTGCTCGGCAGACACAGCACGATGATACCGCCGACGAAGAAGCCGCCGCCGCGGTCAGCGAGGCGCTTCACAGATCTGGATATATTCCCGAAAGTGTACGATGTATAGTAAACAGCAGCGGCAGATTATCTGTCACGGCAAAGGTTGGCGGACGAAGAGGAAGAGCGATCGCACGCAATGAGCTCATATATGAAATCGAAGATGCTCTGAATATGGGCATGACCGAGCCCGTGATAGAGGGCGGCGCTGAGTTTACGCTTACAACCGAACAGCTTCCCAATCTCAGAATGGAATTCGGGGCAGCACAGCACTGCTGCAGAGACGAAAAGCTTTGCGGTGATGCATACGAAGCCTTTCTTGACGATGAAGGTAACGCGATAATGATAATCAGTGACGGTATGGGAAGCGGCGGCAGAGCGGCGGTGGACAGTGCAATGACCTGCGGTCTGACAGGACGCCTTCTCCGTGCAGGCTTTGGATTTGAGGGTGCCATGAAGGTGGTCAATTCAGCACTGCTTGTAAAATCCGAGGACGAATCTCTTGCAACTCTCGATATAGCAAGGATCAACCTGTTCACAGGCGAAGCGGAGCTGTGCAAAGCAGGCGCAGTCAAGACATATATAATATCGGGAGAGGAAATACGCAAGATAGACAAGCCTTCTCTGCCGCTGGGAATACTTCGTGAGGTTGAGTATGCGAAGACAGATGAGGTTCTTGAAGAGGGCGACGTGGTAGTGATGATATCCGACGGAGTCCCCGACGAAGATGATTGGTTTGAGAAAGAGCTTTCTGCCTGCGAAATAACCGATATGCGTACACTTGCGCGGTCACTGCTTGCAAAAGCAAGGGCAGAGAGAAAGGATGGTGATGATGATATCACAGTGCTTGCCGCTCGTGTGAATGCTGCTTGATAAAAACAAAAAACGGGTTCATTTCTGAACCCGTTTTTAATCTGTGATTTAACCTTCGAGAACGTATATTGTAATATCTCTTGTACCGAAGGACTTGCACTGGGATTCGCTGTCATAGTAAAGACCTGCAACAGCAGAACCGCTTTCGACAACAGAGTTGGTATCCGCAGCCAGTGCGTAGCCGTAAACATACTTGCCGTCGGAAGATGTAATGTAAAGTCTGGTGCCGTAGGGAATAACATCGGGATCGACAGCAACAACGCCTACAGAAAGAGTGCGGCCGGTCTCGCTGGTTGCACCAAGCTCAGCGGTGTAAGCAGAACCCTTACCCTTGATGACCTTTGTGTATGCAACGCTGCGTCCTGCGGAGTCAACGAAGGTCTTGGTGTTGTCCTTCTCGGGATCGGGAGCAGCCTCGGGACGAGTGCCTACATGAACGATGCGGTTGACGCTTGCGGTGGTTATCTCTTCGCTGATGATCTCAGAATGAGAATATTCACCGTTTATGTAGACCTTTCTGGTAATGATGGTCTTGAGTCCGTCAGAACCGGCGGTGATTATCTTGGTTTCACCCTTGCAGAGCTCGTTGGTTTCAACCTTAACGGTCTTGCAGGGGATGATCTCGTTTGTAGTAACATCATCGTAGGTAACGCGATCAACGGTGATTGCCATGTAATTGTAAATGCTGTCGGAAAGAGCCGGGGTGACGATATCGTCCTTGCCGATTACGATAGCATTTTCATTAAGAAAATCAGCAACGGTTGAAGCGTTTGTTGTATACTGCATTGAAACGCCTGCATCGTAAAGTGTAACATTATATGTAATATCTGCGCTTTTTGACTCGGGTGCATCGCTGTCGCTGAGGTAAACGATGGTCTCCTCGGTACCGGCAAGAGCAATGCCGGACTGAACAACGATCTCACGGGTTTCTGTGTCGTTTATGAAAATATTGAAGTTCTCAGCCTCAGACTCGACAGGAGTCATATAAGAAGAGAAGCATATGGCACAGATGAAGCAAACAAGAGTCAGCATAAGTACAGATCCAGCGCGTCCGCGCATAAAACGCAGGGTGCGTTTTGCCTGTTCTGCGAATCTGGTCACAACTCTTACTCCAATCTAAAATAAATTTGATGTTAAGATCTGGCGGAGGCAGGCTGAAAGGGCATACCTCTCCATCACCATGTGTAATTATAGTAGCGGAGAATAAAAATGTCAAATTGTAACTTTTTGAACTTTTGTAGCATATGCACAAACAGAACGGGCAATGATAGTCAAAGTGAATATGAGAAGTCTCGAAAAATGCCGAAAATACGCTGTTGACATAATAGAATCGGGTGTTTGTTACGAAAAACGCCCCTAAAAACTTGTGCAAAATAACAGAAAAGCCCTTGTAACCGAATTGTAACCGTGCGGTTAAGAGATTGTCAGAATATTTCACAAAAAGTGCGAAAAACGGCATGAAAAACTGAAAGACAGCAACAGATGGTATCAGAAATGTAAACAAATAAAAGAAAAACAGCGGTGAAGCCAAGCTTCACCGCTGTATGATTTTTGCAAAGATTATGCCTCTGCAGGAGCCTCAACGGGGCAAACACCGGCGCAAGCACCGCAGGAGATGCACTCGTCAGCGTTGATGACGTACTTGCCGTCGCCGGCAGAGATAGCGCTTACGGGGCACTCGCCTTCACAAGCACCGCAAGAAATGCAGCTGTCACTGATTACATATGCCATGATTAATTTCCTCCTATACATTGTTTGATTTGATTATAGCACTCAATATGCAAAAAATCAACACATATTTACTTAGTTTGCGTCAGAAGGTTTTTCCGAGGGAGGGGAAGATTTCTTCTGACCGTTACCGTTCTGTTTTTTGTGATGATTCTGATGAGCGGGATTTGGATGCTCGGGGTTTTTGCTGTGCGGCTTATTGTTCTGCTGTTTCTGGGCATTGTTCTGATTGCCGCCGTTTTCCCCGTTCTGGTTTTTGTTTTTGGGGTGGTTGTTGTTTCGGTTCGTATTATGGTGAGAACCGTTCTGACGGGGTTTGTTGTTGCCGTTTTTCTTTTCCGCAGGCTTCTTGTCATCAACGATTGCCGCAAGCTCCTGTTCTTCCTCGGGAGAGAGGATATCCTCATCGGCAATCTCATCTTCGTGCTTTTTACCGCCGAAGAAACGTATCTTGGAAATATGATAGGTCTTGGGGGCGGTTTCGACCTCACCCTCGAGAGAGACTCGAACATTGCCCGAAATCAGATTTCTGTCAATGACAACGCCCTTTCCGTCGGGAGTGCTGACAGTGGCACCGATTCTGGGGGTGATTTTAAGAAGATCCTCATAGGCGGCCTGCTCGTATTTGAGACAGCACATGAGTCTGCCGCAGGTGCCGGAAATCTTCACGGGATTCAGGGAAAGACCCTGCTCCTTGGCCATTTTTATGGAAACGGGCTGGAACTCATTTAAAAATGTAGCACAGCAGAAAGGTCTGCCGCAGATTCCGAGTCCGCCGAGCATACGGGCTTCATCGCGGACACCGATCTGACGGAGCTCGATCCGTGTGCGGAATATACCAGCAAGATCTTTTACAAGCTCGCGGAAATCAACTCTGCCGTCAGATGTGAAGCAAAAGAGCATTTTACTTCCGTCAAAAGCATATTCAACGCTGACCAGTTTCATGTCAAGTCCGTGCTTGAGAATCCTTTTTTCGCAGGTCTCGAAAGCGGCAAGTTCTTTCTTTCGGTTTTCCTCTACCTTAGCGAGGTCCTCATCGGTTGCCTTCCGTATAACGGGCTTAAGCTGAAACAGCAGCTTTTCATCGGGGATTGTGCGTTTTTCGATGGCAACCTCGCCGCATTCAATACCCCTTGCGGTTTCGACAACGACGCCGTCGCCTATTTCAAATTCATCCTCATTCGGGGCAAAATAATAAACCTTGCCTCCGTTTCGGAATTTTACGCCAATAATATCAGCCATAAAAATTCTCCATACCTATATATATTATAATTATTATTTTCCGGCAGCTCTGCGGAGCTTTGCGCACATAACGCAGGGGAAAAGCGCGCGCAAGCCGACATTTGCGTTCAGACCTGCAATCAGATCGTTAAGCTCACTGCGGATTGCATACAGCCTTTCAAGAGAAACTGTCTTTGAAAGAGCGGAAGCCTCTGCGGAAGTGTTTACTTTTGAGCCGGCAGAAAGCTCTGCGGCGTGAAGCACGATAAGATGCAGACTGTCGAGTATGTGCATAATATGATTGCGGTCCGTGCCGATGGTGATGCAGACCTTCAGAAGCTCCTGCTCCTGAGGAGAACACAGTGCAAGTGCGATCTCCCGTGCCTTCAGTTCCCATTCGCTTGCGGTAAATGAACCGTCGGGGGCAATGAGAGAAAGAGAGGCGCCTATGTTGCATCCGGCAGAGCGGACGGCGTTTCTGATGCTGTCCTGAGGGACTTCACTGCGAATGGAGGCGATACGTTCGATTGCCTCAGCTTCTGTTACGGGAAGGAGAGAAAAAACTCTGGCTCTGGACAGAATGGTTGTCAGAAGAGACATTCTGGAACGGCAGGTGAGGATAAACACCGCACCTGCAGGCGGCTCCTCAAACACCTTGAGAAGGGCATTCTGGGAGGCTGCAGGGAGCTTTTCACAGTCTTCTATTATATAGACCTTCCTTGAAGCCTCGTTGGGAGGAGTGTAAGCATCAGCTCGCACATTGCGGATCGAATCGACACTTATACTACCCGATTTGCCTTCGCCTCTGACGATCATCAGGTCGGGATGGATACCGCCTGAGATCTTCGCGCAGTTTGAGCATTCGCCGCACAGCGGCTGAGTACCGCTGCACAGAAGACCTCTTGCAAGAAGACGGGCAAAGGTGCTTTTGCCGAGACCGTCTTCGCCTTCTATAATGACCGCATGGGGGAATTTCCCCGATTCAATCAGACCTGCACACTGAAAAAGCAGTTCGCTGTTGCCGGAAAATTCCCCGGTGAGTCTATCGAGCGTCAGCACTTTTTAAACTGCTCTACATCAAGAACGAAGATCGTTGCACCGCCGACGGAGACCTCAAGGGGAGCGGACTCAAACATTGCAGTGCCTTCACCGATGGAGGTGGGGACGATCTGAGTACGTCTTTTGGAATGGGTCTCAATGATGGATATTACATCGGGAACCTTTTCGTCATCGGTACCGACGATGAAAGTGGTGTTTCCTGCCTTCAGAAAGCCGCCTGTGGTGGCAAGCTTGGTTACAGAAAAACCGTTTGCGGTAAGATTGTTTGCGACAACAGGGCTGTCATCGTTATTGACAATAGCAAGTATTAGCTTCATTGTAAAACCTCCGAAAATATTGTAAGGGGTAGTTTTATATCAACTTAAAACATTATAGCATAATTGAATCTGTAAATCCAGTACTATATAAAAAATGGGATAATATATAACGGGCATATAAAAACAAATTGCGGAAATTCAGCAAATCGTTGATTCTATGCACCATGTATTACAAAGATGGGGTCTTAATTTGTATGAAATAACAAGAAAATTCAAAAAATATTACAAAAAGGCTTGCAAAATAAACTTGTTTTAGGTAAAATGCATATTAGTAGATTTGTGAAATCAGTGAATGTTGCATAGGGAAGCGTAATTCGCCTGTGTTTAAATTGATTAACGAGGAGAGAGCAAAATGTCCAACAGATTGTTCCAGAGTGTAGTTCATCAGATGAGAGATACAATTGACAGAACCATCGGAGTCGTCGATGACACAGGTGTTGTAATCGCTTGCAGTGACCTTGTCAGAGTAGGTGAGGTCAATAACAGCATTTCTCCCGAGCAGGTTGCTGCATCGGATATGTTTGTTGCTGACGGCTATACATACCGTCCCTTCGGCGGCAAGCCTCACAATGAGTATGCGGTGTTTGTTTCCGGAGTGGATGATCAGGCATCAAAATACTCTTCCATTTTAGCAGTTTCCCTGGCTTCAATCAAGCAGTATTATGATGAAAAGTTTGACAGAGGCAATTTTATAAAGAACGTTATCCTCGATAATATTCTCCCCGGCGACATCTATCTGAAGGCTCGCGAGCTTCGCTTCAATGCTGATGTAAGCCGCGTATGCTTCCTTATCCGTTCCACCACCCGTACCGACGTTTCTACCTATGATATAGTCCAGCAGCTTTTCCCCGACAAGGCAAAGGACTTCGTTATCAATATCAATGAAAACGACATCGCCCTTGTCAAGGAGATTCGACCGGGCATTGATGCAAAGGATCTTGAGAAGCTTGCACGTTCTATTGTTGATACTCTTTCCAGCGAGTTCTACACTCATTGCGTAGTCGGTATCGGTACCACCGTTACCGGTATCAAGGATCTTGCCCGCTCCTTCAAGGAGGCACAGGTTGCTCTTGAGGTCGGCAAGGTGTTCGACACCGAAAAGACAATAACCAGCTACGAAAATCTCGGTATCGCACGTCTTATCGATCAGCTTCCCATAACGCTTTGCGATATGAGCCTTCGCGAGATTTTCAAGAAGGGCTCTATCGAGGCTCTCGATCAGGAAACTCTCTTCACAATTCAGAAGTTCTTTGAGAACAATCTGAACGTTTCGGAGACCTCCAGAAAGCTTTTTGTTCACAGAAACACCCTTGTTTACCGTCTTGAAAAGATCAAGAAGCTTACAGGCCTCGACCTTCGTGAGTTTGACCATGCTATCGTATTCAAGGTAGCACTCATGGTAAAGAAGTACCTCACAGCAAACCCCGTAAAGTACTAAGAGATAATAATCAACAGGCACAGCAGTTATCTGCTGTGCCTGTTGCTGCAGAAATGGGAGAGGGGATTATATGAATAAAGAGTGGTCAGAGTTAAATAAAACAATACAGCTTCTGATAAAGAAGAAAGATACGTTTTCTGAAGGAATAGACACATTGCTCAGACTTCGCAGACAGCTTATGGAGCAGATAATGGAGTTCAAGAATGAGTTATCCTATGATGACTTCAGTGCCATGCCCTACATGAACGTCAACGGTTACCACAGCAAAACAATTGCATATTCTCTCTGGCATATTTTCCGCATTGAAGATATTGTGGCACATACACTTATCGAAGGTACGGAGCAGGTTTTCTTTAAGGGTGACTATCAGAAGCGTATAGATTCACCGATTATCACAACAGGAAACGAGCTTGTAAAGGAAGAAATAGCAGGATTTTCAAAGAAGCTGTCTGTTGAAGAATTATATAACTACGTAACCGACGTTGATGCTTCTACAACGAAGATTTTAAAAGCATTAAAATTTGCTGATGTCAGAGAAAAGGTATCAGATGAAAAAAGAGCTTGCCTTGAAAAACTGAATGTCGTCAGCAAAGATGAGAATGCTTATTGGTTAATTGATTACTGGTGCGGAAAAGACGTAAAAGGACTTTTGCAGATGCCCTTTTCAAGGCACTGGATAATGCATACAGAAGCTTGCATAAGGATAAAAGACAAACTTTCAGCAAAAAATAAAATTACAATAAGCAACCCAGACCTGTCACAGATCTGGGTTGCTTATTGTACATTGACATAGAATGATAAAAATAGTATAATCTATACATCTAATTTGAAATGGGGTATTTCTGTGAAATATTTTGAATACTGCCATACAGGTGAAACCTTTCTCATCGGCGGCAGACAGTACAGAGCAGGAGACCTGCTGACTTCATACATGAACCTCAGCCTCGAGCGGCTTGATGCACTGCACTCTGCCTGTCTTGCCCAGAAAAACGCACTTCTACGCTTTGAGCGCAGCGAAGAGTACGGACGAACAGTACACAGATGTATGGATACCTTTGATATTGTGGATAAGCTTGTTTCAAAGCTTTCGCCCTACAGCCGCATGGAGGGAGAGAATATCACTCTCGCAGGTCTGGTTGAAAAAAGCCCGCTTTTCAGAGGCTTTGATGTGGTTTCTGCTCAGAGTGAGCATATAGAAGCATGGCGTAAATCCTGCACTGAGCTTGCGGATATGTACCTTGCAGTGCTTGAAGGGCTTAAATTCTGTCGTGATACCGCAGCGCCGTTTCTCTCTGCAATGGGGGAGACAGACAGCATCGATGAAGCATTTTCTGCAATCGGAACTGATGGGATTGCAATTTGCCCGTCGGAAGAAAAGCTTTCTGCTGAAAGCTTCGGCGGCGATAGAAAAATATGTGTAAAAGTAAGCCGTGGGACATTCCTCTGCTTTGTGCAGAGCATTTTCATTGCATCTTTCAATGCGGAGGTCAGACCGCGTCCCTGCGGACTGTGCGGAAAGTATTTTCTGCCCAATAATAATATTGCAAAATTCTGTGACAGAAAGGCGCCCGACGGCAGCGGAAAGCTGTGCAGAGAAGTCGGCGCACGCCGCAAGTATGAGAAAAAGCAGAAGGGCAATCCTATTTCCGCGGCATATACAAGGGTTTACAAGGCGCGTTATGCCCGAATGACAAACGGAAAGATGACAAAGGAAGAAATGAATGCATGGACAGAAAAAGCAGTGGCGCTTCGCACCACTGCCCTTTCGGAGAATATGTCTGCGGAAGAATTTGAGCAGATGCTCAAAAATCTCTGATCAAAGCTTTCTGGGCTTCGGTTTACAGTGACAGCCGCCGTGATGGTGATGATGAGGAAAACCGAAAGGCGGAGGGGGCGGAAAATCACCGAAGTCACAGCCTTTATCAAGCTCTTCAAGATGAGCGCAGAGCTTGTCGCAGAGAAAAGAGAAGGTCTCAAGCTCCCCGTCGTCGAAGCAGGCGGTCAGACGAATGGCGTCATCGTCTTTTTCAGCCCTTATTTCGCCAAGCAGTTCATGTCCCTTTTCACTGAGAGAAATATGGGAGACCCTCTTGTCATTTTCATCTGCAGTGCGAATTATAAGCCCCTCATCGGAAAGCCTGCTTATCATTTCCGAAAGGGAGGACGGACGCACATCGAGAAGCTCGGAAAGCTCACGGGAAGTAATTCCCTCATTTTCCCCAAGCAGAGAGAGCAGTCTGCCTTTTCCGTGCAAATGCCTGCCTGCATGGGCAGGGTGCCTGTGCAGAGAACGTGCAATTCTGTGCAGCTTAAAAATCAGATCACTTCTTTTCAAAAAAATCACCTCGCAAATAGTAGTTAGGTACCTAACAATATAAATTATACTTAGGTTCCTAACTATTGTCAATACCTTTTTGAAGAAAGGGAAATAATTTTGTATAATTTCAGATTCAGATTCAGACCTGCCCGCTTTGACGACAGCTTCATCGCAGGCTTTTCAAAGCTGTTTGATGAGTTTTTCGCATCTTTGGTGGATAACGGTCTGATATTGGACTGCTGGCGAAGCAGTACCGTGATGAACGACAGCTACGAGAGCATCGTTGCGGCTTTTGATATGCATTCTCTGGATGAAGAGAACTTCAGCGCAGATACAAGAATATGCCTGTCGCACCTTACAAAAATGTGCGCCCAGATGCCTCAGCTTGAATATTTGGGAATCAATGCAGACCTTGAAAGCGCCTGCAGATGCAGTAAGCCTGCGGGACTTGTGCTGTACGCCGATATAGATGCAAAGACTTCCCCTGTCATATGCTGTGACTGCCGCAGGGGATTTCTGCTTCGCAGATTCAGGCTGGGCGGCAGATTTGAGGATTTCAGCGAGCTTTTTGACTGGCAAAGGCTTTATGAAAGCTTCAGGATCCAGTATAATATGGGAGTTGGCGATGCTTTTGCCTTTATGATGCTCAGCCGCCATGACTCACAGTTATCGCTGAAAGGCAGAAGTTTGGCTGCAAGACTTGAGGAATCCTCGGGCATTGTGGTATACTATTATATATTGACAGACGAAAGAAACGACAGCGCTTACTGCCCCTCATGCGGAAGACCGTGGATAAGCGAATATCCCGATGCACTGGGCTTTGAATACTGCTGTCAGGAATGCAGGCTGGTATCAAATCCGCCGAAGAGAAGACCCTATTAAAAGGAGAAAGCTATGAGTGAGATTCTTCGCACAGAGCATCTGTGCTTTTCATATGAGAGCGACGAAAAAACGGAGTCTGCCCTTGATGATGTTTCAATATCCATAAAAAAAGGCGAGTTTGTGGCTCTGCTTGGTCACAACGGCTCAGGTAAGTCGACCATCGCAAAGCATTTCAATGCGATATTGCTTCCAACAGGCGGTAAGGTGTATGTAAAGAATATGGACACTGATAATGAGGAACTGCTTACAGAGATACGCAGGAATGTCGGAATGGTGTTCCAGAATCCCGATAATCAGATCGTTGCAACGATAGTTGAGGAAGATGTGGCATTCGGACCCGAAAACCTCGGTCTGCCTTCCGCTGAAATACGCAAAAGGGTTGACGATGCGCTTAAGGCTGTTGATATGTACGAATACAGACTTCACGCACCTCATAAGCTGTCGGGAGGTCAGAAGCAGAGAATAGCCATTGCAGGCATAATTGCAATGCAGCCCGAGTGTATCGTCCTTGATGAGCCTACTGCCATGCTCGATCCCAGAGGCAGGGAGGAGGTAATGAACGCTATAATATCTCTCTGCAGAAATCAGGGAATAACTATAGTGCTCATAACCCACTATATGGACGAAGCGGCACAGGCTGACAGAGTTATAGTGATCGATAACGGAAAGATACTTACAGAAGGCGAGCCGAAAGAGGTTTTCTCAAAGACAAAGCTCCTGCGTGATCATGGACTCGATGTTCCGCAGGCGGTGGAGCTTTCGCAGCGGCTGAAAGCCATGGGAGTTGATATGCCTGAGGATGTACTTGACGCAAAGGAATGTGCAGAAGCACTTGCAAAGCTGATAATCAACAAGGAGTGAATGAAATGAGCTTTGATGCAAAAAGCGTAACAGAAAGAGCAATAGAATGGGTAAGAGAGTGGTTTGAAAATAACGGTAAGGGCTGTAATGCCATAATCGGCATTTCAGGCGGCAAGGATTCGACCGTTGCAGCAGCACTGTGTGTTGCTGCGCTTGGAAAGGACAGAGTAATAGGTGTTTCCATGCCCAATGGGATCCAGCCCGATATGCCCGATGTTGATATGCTTTTCGAGCATCTCGGCATAAAGCGCATAACCGTAAATATCAAGACAACCGTAGATGCTCTCATCGGAGCCATTGCTGATGCAGGAATTCCCGAAATGACAAGGCAGGCACAGATAAATCTGCCTCCCAGAGTCCGTATGACCACTCTTTATGCCGTTTCCCAGAACAACAACGGCAGAGTGGTAAATACCTGCAATCTTTCTGAAGATTGGGTGGGCTATTCCACACGCTACGGCGATTCCGCAGGTGATTTTGCGCCCCTTGCAGGAATGACCGTTGATGAAGTAAAGCAGGTCGGTATAGTGCTGGGACTTCCTGAACATCTCGTGTACAAGGTTCCAAGTGACGGACTTTGCGGTAAGACCGATGAAGATAATCTTGGTTTTACCTACGCAGTGCTTGATAAATATATCAGAGAGGGCATCTGTGAGGACGAGGAGACAAAGGCGAAGATAGACAGGCTCTATAAGCTCAACCGCTTCAAGCTTGAACCTCTGCCTTATTTCAAGCCGTAACTTAAAAATACACAAACTTTTTAATCAAAACTGTGCTATTTTTTGCATCTGCAAGTCCATATAATTATTGACATCAAATGCTCAAAATGATATTCTAAAATCCGTAAAAGAGATGCAAAAAGCATCGTAATTGGATCATAAAAAGGAGAATTTGCTATGGAACTGATGTACAAGGGCAAGACAAAGGACGTTTACAAGCTTGAAAACGGCAACGTGCTTCTGAAGTTCAAGGATGATTGCACCGGCAAGGACGGCGTATTTGATCCGGGCGAAAACAGCGTAGGTCTTACCATCGAGGGTATCGGCAAGGAAAACCTCAAGACCTCTATTTATTATTTTGAGAAGCTTAAGGAAGCAGGCATCAAGACCCACTATGTTTCCGCAAACATTGATGAGGCAACCATGGAGGTTCTCCCTGCAACCGTATTCGGTCACGGTCTCGAAGTTATCTGCCGCCTTGTTGCAACCGGCAGCTTCATTCGCAGATACGGCGAGTATATTGAGGACGGCACTGCTCTTGAGGGTGGCTATGTAGAATGCACCTTCAAGAACGATGCAAAGGGCGATCCCCTTGTAACCGGCGAAGGTCTTGCAGCTCTCGGCGTAATGGACGAGGCACTTTTCTCAAGCATGAAGGAGCAGACCCTCAAGATCACCAAGATCATCGCAGACGATCTCAAGACCATCGGTCTCGACCTCTGGGATATCAAGTTTGAGTTCGGCTACAACAACGGCGAGGTCATCCTTATCGACGAGATCGCATCAGGCAATATGCGCGTCTACAAGGGCGACACGATCGTTGAGCCCGTTGAGCTCACCAAGCTTATCCTCAACAGATAATTAAATTATCATCAAAGCCTCCGAAGCTTGCACTTCGGAGGCTTTTTTCCTTATTCTGCTTTCCTGTCCGATATGCATTTTACTCCTGTCAGAAAACACATAAACGGTATTCTGATACTTATTTCACAGCAAATAAAAGTCAGAATACTGGAAATAATAAGTGTGCCTGCAAATATTGCCCATGTCTGATTTCCGATAAGCTTATACAGCAGATATTCTGACAGAACTACCCAGATAAAATGATAGATATATACAAGAAAAGAGCGTGATTTCATATAGCCCGATATCTTGTTGCTGAAATTCAAGTATCTTTTTGCCATACCTAAGAGAGCGATAATCATAAACCATTCTGATACATAATCAGCAATGTTATTGAGCATTTCAAATTTCCTGTCAGACCATATGAAAAGATACACATTGAGTAACGATGCAGCAAGTCCGATGCCGAACATAAGCCAACGGTATTTCTCAGCTTTGTCAATGGTTTTTTCGTTAGTAAAAACAAAATACCCAATAAGGAAGAGATACGCAAACTCAGCAAGGCTTTTTCCGCCGATTGAAAGCAGATCACTCAGAAGCGGCAGAGGCAGCCCCAAGGCGATAACAAGCGGGAACGGAACTGACTTCTGCTCCTCGCAACTGCGTTTTTTTAATAGAATCAGCCCACCAAGACAAAGAACAGAAATTATAAACAGATAGAGCAAAAACCAGAACTGCCCAAATGAAAAACCGCCGTCGGCGCCTATAAGATCGGTGTACTTCGTAAAGAACACCGCATAATGAGAAAAGAAACCCTTGTCGTATGAACAGTTGAATATATCTCCGATATAGCACAGAACAGGCATTAGTACTACCGTTCCGAACAGCAGAGGGATAAGAAGCTTTCGTGCTCTTTCCAAAAGGTACTCTTTTGGAGTTCTCCTCTGAAGAGCAAATCTTGTTCCGATGCCTGCCAGAACAAATAGGATCGGCATAAAATAAGGACTCAGAAATACAATAATGCTGCTTATAGCCTTGTTGCCTTCAAAGAATATGTAGTTCGGCTCTTCCCAGAAATTCCATGCCATTGCAGTGTGGTAGGGGATAAGAAGCAGAAGAATAATCCATCTTAAATTGTCGATATAATGCCTGCGTGTGCCGGTACTCATACTATCACTCTCCGTATTATTTATATCAGATATTCCTGTTTTTTGCAACAGCGCCTGCATTCCTTGACACTTTTAATGCAAAGTACTATAATTGATAGGAGCATCGGTATATGGGTGTTTTTTGTAAAAAGATATGCTGGTTTTGTAGTGGGAATTTGATGCCTGCTACTGTTCAAAATTCGATTATACCGAGCGGAACTATTTTTAACTATTAGAAGGTCGGTTTATTGTAGCTTTTTGGATGTGATATTGGGTAAAAGGTTGAGATAGAGTTGTTGGAGGAGATGTGTTGTGAAAATTAGCTTGTTTAAGTTTTATCGCAATTGTTTTATCATTTTCTGGACTGCGGCAATTCTTGTTATTGTAAGCTCAATTATAACGACGATATGCTTTGGTGTTGAAACTAAGGAAGGATTCCTGATCCTTTTTTGGGGTTTTTCATTGGGCATGATTTGCATTGTATTCCCTGTTTTGCTTAACTACAGACAGCTTACTTATGTGATCTTTGAAAAGCACATCTGCTCAGCATATTCATTCACTCATAAAAAACTATGTAGTATAGAACTAAATCAAAATGTTTTTTACGCTGAGTTCTTTGTGAGATTTGCGCTTACGCCCCAAGTGAAATTTATTGCGCTTTCTAACGAACCTTTTATATGTAGTCAGTCACAAAGCTATTTTGGCAAAAAATTCTATGGCTCATATAATCAAACTAAAATTTTGATTTTTCCGTATGATGAGCAAGTGATTCCTTATTTGCGTTTTGAATGTTGGAATAAGTGCAGATAATTTATAATTAAACTCGAAACAAACAATTTTGGAAATACGGTATAATAAACTACATTATACTATGAATATGGTGTGTCTGTGAACAACAGCCTTGACCGTGTTTATATTCGTGAAAAAGGAGAATTTAGAATGAGCAGCTTTGAAAATCTCAGAATAGTTGACAATTTTTATCAGACATCGTTGTTCTTTCCAATGCCGACAGTGATAATCAGTACTCTCTGCGAGGACGGAAGTACCAATCTTGGTCCTTACTCTCTCGTTCAGCCTTACTATGTTGCAGGCAAGGATTATTATGCAATGCTTCTATGCTGCCGTAATTCCTCCAACACTGCGCAGAACATACTCAGAAACGGCAAATGCACACTGAATTTCATAGACGATAAGCCCAAAACCTTCAAGGAAGCAGTAAAGCTTTCCTGGCCCGGAGACAAGCCCGAGGAGAAGATGCCAAAGTGCAAATTCAAGCTTGAAAAGAGCCTTCTTGAGGAAGAGAACCCTGAGGATAAGCGCCCCATGGTGCTTACCGATGCAATTGAAGCCATCGAGTGCACATGGATGCGTGAGCTTGACGGAGCAGACAAGGACGAACCGGGTCAGCTCAATGGCTATCCTGCACCCTATCACGATTTCAACGGTATAACCAGTGAGTTCGGCGCACACTTCATTCTTCGTGTTGACAAGATCCTCATGAAGAAAAAGTACAGAGATGCTATCATCAACGGTGTGCGCGCAAAGGATTTTCCCAATCTTCCTGTTGACTACGGCTACCGTGACAGCAAGAACTTTTGGTTCCACAAAAAGACAAAAATGCGTGCAGAGCTTCTTCAGATGAGAAAGACATCAATAGAGTCTGTACGTTATGCCGCAAAGAGGGCAGATGATAAGGTGAAATTCACCGATGAAGCTCTTGAAACTGTACTTGCAGTGCCGAGAGTATTCCTGCCTCTTGTGCTCAAAGGCTGTGTTGACTGGGCGAAGGAAAACAATGTAGAGCTCATAACCGCTGAGCATATGAAGATAATTAACGACAAACGTTCCAAGGAAAAGGGCAAGAAATAACATATATTAAGCCGCTGTGAAAACAGCGGCTTTTCTATAGACAACGGAAAACTCACATGATATAATAAATTAGATGCAGTCCTCGATGATTTATACAGGAGGAGTAATATGCATGAAGAGTATATAAGGGAAGTTAAAAACAGCAATTGCGCCGTGCTTATGGTGCACGGAATAAACGGCACACCGAGGCACTTTGACAAATTTATTCCAACCGTTCCCGAAAGCTGGTCGGTTTATGCCATACTGCTGGACGGACACGGGGGAGAAGTGAAGGATTTTTCGCACACCTCGATGAAAAAGTGGAAAGCGCAGGTCAACGCAAAAGTCTCAGAGCTTTGCTCTAAATATGAGAAAGTCGTGGTAGTGGGTCATTCCATGGGTACTTTGCTGAGCATAAATGCAGTGCCTGAGCACCCCGAGGTAAAGGCGATGATGCTCATTGATGTGCCCCTGAAACCATGGGTGAAGTTCAGAATGTGGATCCGTGCGCTGAAGGCATCCTTCGGAAAACTGAATCCCAATGATCCTTATGAGGCGGCGCTGGAAAAATCCATAGGAATAAATCTGACACCGAAGCTGTGGCAGTATCTGGGCTGGATACCGAGATATATCGAGCTTCTTGTGCTGTGCAAGCAGACGCAGAAAAAGATAAACAGCCTAAGCGTACCATGTAATGTGTTTCAGTCAAGGCACGATGAGCTGGTGTCCGTAAAATCCAGCAGATATTTCGGAGAAAATTCCCTTGTAAAGCACGAAATGATGGAGGACTCGGGACATTTTTACTATCCTCCCGAGGATCTTTCAAAAATGCTTTCGTGCCTTGAGGGTATATTTTCAGAGGTCGGTGAAGGAATATGAAATTCCCGAAATTAAAGCATGGCTTCTTGTGTGAGCTGATTTTATGCCTGCCGCTGTTTGGCTGGATTTTCGTTGTTTTTGTATGTGCGATTATTTCCGATATACCCGAATGGCTCAGCACAGCAGTTATTATATACCTTATTGTCAGGGTGATATTTGTACTTGTCTACCTCTGGAAAAACCTCATGCTGATGCTGACGGGTGCAGCTATGACTGGAATTGTCAGAGCATGGAAAAACGCCCGAATGTATTATGAAACCGACTGCAACGGAAAAGATCGAAAAACTGCAGAGGATAAAATCCTCCGCCGAATGAAAAAACGCGGCAGGGCTTGTGAGGTCTGTGTTTCGGAAATAACGCCGATTGCGGTGCGAAGAAGCTGTCGTTACTGCCTGACAACACATTACAGGGCAATAGAAAAGATATGTATGCTTTACAGTGTTGATAAGCTTGACGAAAAAACTTATCAGACCATAATGACCTCTGCAAAACGGAATATACAAAAAACGCACAGAAACCCTGAGTATGCCGTTTTTGAAGAAAAAGAACAGAGAAAAGCACCTGTAGCCGCTTCGGCTGCGGTGATTATTCTTGCTGACTGCATATCGGGTGAAATACCCGAGCTTGTTATGAAAAAACAGTCTTCGCCCGTTTCTGAAATGCTTGTATGTGTCGGAGATATGAGTAATCAGAAGTATTATTATGATGCTGTCTGTGAGGTGCATATTCCGGGAACGACCGAGAAGCCCGAGAAAAACTTTGCCGCTGATACAGTGAGGAGGATTGTTTTCAAAGGCAGATTGCCTCTTCAAGGAAATGATAATTATGTCCTTCTGACAGAAGAACATAAAAGAGCACAGGAGCTGTCAGAAACCGTTCTGTGGGATTTTATCAGGGAATTCAGAAAAGAGATGGCTGATGCTGACAAAGAGCAGGAAAAGGTTGCTAAATCTCTTTCGGAAAATGAAGTGCGCGTTATTGATGAAGAAATATACTGCAGACTTGGTGAAAATGTAACTCTCAGCCCTATAGAAACAGAAGATGGCAAGATTACCGTGCAGCTGACAGACCTGTGGAGATATCCAAAAAAGAAAAGAATATCAAAGAAGGATATGAAATCGGTCAGGTTACTTATGGAAAGTCATCTGCAGTCTGAAGGATATACAGTAAAATTTTCAGAATTTGAAAAAGGAGAATAATAATGAGAGCAATAGTTTACACATCAAATACAGGCTTTACAAAGGAATACGCAGAAATGCTCGGAAAGATCACTGATCTTCCCGTTTACGAGATCAATGATGCAAAGAAAGCGATCGAAAAGGGCAGCGATATAATCTATCTCGGCTGGCTTATGGCAGGCTCTGTAAGAGAATGCAAAAAGGTCTGCAAGAGATATAATGTCAAGGCAGTGTGTGCAGTAGGGCTTGGAGAAACAGGAAAGCTTACGGCACAGGCAAAGAAAGCAAATAAGATCCCTGACAGTGCTGAAGCCTTCACTCTTCAGGGAGGATATGCACCCGATAAGCTCAAAGGGCTTTATAAGAGCATGATGGGCGTGGCAGTAAACGCGATCATGAAGCAGATAAACTCAAAGGATGAGCTGACAGAGTCGGACGAAAAGATGCTCGAGACCCTTAAAGAGGGCGGCAGCTATGTATGCGAGGAGAATCTGTCAATGATTCTTGAATGGTGCAAAGAAGCAGGTATAACAGCATGAAGATAAAGCAAAGCAGAAGCGCAAGCTTTTTGGTAATAACGATAATATACATACTGGCATCAATTGTCGGCATAGGAACATATCTGGCACTGCCTTATGATATGTGGCTCAATCTCCTGATTGCCGATATAGCGGCAACGGTATTTACCTTTATATTCAGCCTCATATTCAATAACGCATCGGTCTATGACCCTTACTGGAGCGTCCAGCCGATAGTTATTCTCGGAGCATTTGCGGTTTTTGAGCAAATGACCCTTGCAAAAATTCTGATACTTGCCGCAGTTTTTATCTGGGGAGTGCGCCTGACAGCCAATTGGGCATATACCTTCCGTGGTCTTGAGCATCAGGACTGGCGATACACCATGCTCCATGATACGACAGGTATTTTCTATCCGATCATCAATTTTATCGGCATACATATGGTACCGACTCTTGTGGTCTACGGAGTCACTCTTCCTGCTGTTTACGTTCTGAGAAGCAATGCCGAAGGCGGAGTTATAAGCATTCTTTGCTTTGTACTTTCTGTTCTGGCGGTGATTCTTCAGGGAACATCAGATATACAGATGCATAAATTCAGAAAGAACAGAACAGGCACATTTATCCGTTCGGGTCTTTGGAAATATTCGCGCCATCCGAATTATCTCGGAGAGATTGTAATGTGGTGGGGTATAGCACTTTCCTCAGTTGCGGTATTGGGCTTTAAGTGGTATTATATTGCAGGAGCAATAGCAAATACACTGCTTTTCCTTTGTATCAGTATACCCCTTGCCGACGGAAGACAGTCGAAGAAGGAAGGCTTTGCGGAATATAAGAAGCAGACAAGAGCGCTGTTGCCCATAATCAAATAGGAAGCAGAGGTCTATAATGAATAATATAAAATCCATTGTAGCAAAAAATATAGCCGAGCTCAGGCAGGCTAAGGGAATGACTCAGCTTGAGCTGGCGGAAAAACTGAATTACTCCGACAAGGCGGTCTCCAAGTGGGAAAGGGCAGAGTCCATGCCTGATATTGCCGTTCTTGTTGAAATAGCTGATATGTTCAAGGTGCCCCTTGATTATCTTGTAAGAGAAGAGCATGAGCGTCCGAAGCTCAAAAAGGAAAAGAAAGAAAAGCCCGTTCGCAATTACAATAAGAAATTTATTGTAATGCTGTCTGTTCTGGCAGTGTGGCTGGCGGCGTTTATTGCCTTTGTGATAATATCAATTGCCGCAAAGGATTCCCCTGCGCAATGGCTTATGTTTGTGTATGCGGTGCCTCTTTCCATGATAGTGTGGCTGATTTTCAACAGTATATGGTTTGATGTACGAAGAAATTATCTTATAGTATCACTTTTGATGTGGTCGGTGCTTCTTTCTCTGCATCTGTCCTTTCTGGCGGCGGGTATAAATCTGTGGCAGATATATCTTTTAGGCGTACCGGGACAGATAATAATACTTGTATGGTCAAAGATCAAAGGCTCAGTAGTTGAAAGTGAATAAACTCAAAAATCGTCTTGATTCATTCAAGACGATTTTTGTTATGCTCGAAAAACCTTGAAAACAAGCCAATTCTACTGTCAGTAGAGAAGTAGAGTTGCGACTCTACCGCTCTACTCTCAGCAGTATAGCCCGTTATTTCATCAGTAGGTTGAGTTTTTCTGCTCCTTGGGGGTATACTGCAGACAGAACCGCAGAGACGGTAAATGACATGGACAAAAAGGAGCAACGAAAAATGACCAGAACAAAAATATGTGACAGAAAGCTTCCTGATTATACAAGCGGAGAGGAGATTTTCAATTCTGTATCACACGCAGTCGGAGCAGTCTTTGGCGTGTTTGCGCTTATAACCTGTATAATAGTCCCGGCGTCAAAGGGCGATGTATGGGGTGTTGTAAGCGGTGCTATATACGGAGCGGCACTGGTTCTGCTGTATACTATGTCCAGCGTGTATCACGGTCTGCCGAGAAACACAGGAAAGAAAATCATGCAGATAGTCGATCACTGTACCATATACTTCCTCATAGGCGGCACATACACTCCGATTCTTTTCTGCGCAGTCAGACCTGTATCGCCCGGATGGGCATGGTCGATCTTCGGCATTGTCTGGGGCTGTGCGGTAATCGGAGCGATTTTCACCGCCATTGACCTGAAGAAATACAATGTGCTTTCAATGATATGCTACCTCGGAATGGGATGGTGCATTATCATTGCGGCAAAGACGGCAATGGAAGCTATGGGACCCGATGCATTCTTCTGGATACTGATGGGCGGTGTTGCGTATACCGTCGGTGCAGGAGTCTACGGGCTTGGAGTAAAGCTCAGATATATGCATTCCCTTTTCCATGTATTCTGCCTTGCAGGCAGCATAATGCAGTATGTAGCAATAATCGGATATATTCTCTGATAATAAAAAGAACCTCGGCTATCACCGAGGTTCTTTTTATAGTAGAAATCACACCGAATCCCAAATTCTCTGGAATTCTTTTTCGGATAATTTGAAGTGTCTCTTCAGATGAGCCTTTACATAGGAAGAACGCTTTTCAAAAAATCTGCTGATATTTCTGACCTGATTACTCTGCAAGGTCACAGACGGATGGCCCCAGCGGTCATATTGGCGGGGAATTTCACTTTTGATGGTTGCTTGCAGGGAGTTAAGTATTTCCTTGGCACGTTCGGGAGTAAATACATATTTCAGTGCCTTTATGTATTCCCTGACAAATTTCTTGCGGAATTCAGAGTTATTAAGCAGCCTGCGTGACATGACGTTGCTCATGTTGTTGACAGCACCGTGTCCCTCGGGGTCTGTCATGTGAGCCTCTATCATATCCTTTGAGGCATATGATATCATAAATGCCCAGTCAAAATCGTAAAGCATCCAGCGCCATTTACCGTCTTCGCCTTTATAACAGCGGATATTACCGGTATCGTGGTTGCATACATAAGTCTGAACTATCCAGAACTGTATAAATGAATCAATATCTACCTTGGAACAGAAATACTCATAATTCTTTGCGCTTCTCAAACTGTTTTTTCTCACCCATTTGACAAGTGCAGTGTATTCGGCTTTTGAACCTGCGCGGACAAAGGCCTGAGATTTGATAAGATCTATATCCTCTTTGTCATAGCCATATTTGTATGAAACGTAGTTATCATTAAGCTTTTCGCGCAGATAATAAAGTCCCCAGTATTCGCCGTTTATATAGAGAGCAACGGGCGTATAGTCCATATAATCAACCGAAGTCAAGTGGGTATTTTTGATAAGAGCGGGAACCAGAACATCGCGCAGCTTTGCTCTGTTCCAATCCTGACCCTCGGGACGGAGAAGGAGTGATTTGTAGCTTGCAACATCATTATCCGTAAAGAATGGATAACTGACCTCGTTTGCACCGTATTTTTCACGGAGAATAAGCGCAAGACCCTTCTGCGGAAGACCTCGTGCATACTGACCGAAGGTGTGAATACCGCAGTCGAATTCAACTGCAAGCTCGCCATCGGTGGTAATATATTCAATGTGAGTAGAACGTTCCCAGTCTTTCCAGTAATTGGCGCCGTAGTGGGGAAGCTTTTCGGTGTACCCGGGACCGTCAACAAGTATTCCCGATCTGTAGCTGAAAAGCCCGTCAGGGTCACTTGAAAGGCTGATAACAGCAATATCATGCTTCTTTTCAACTATAAAAGAGGTAGTGATAACATCGCTCGGAAGGTTGCAGTCAGAAAAAGCCTGTGCCTTAAGAACGGTGCTTTTTTTGACTGTTATTGAGAAATCTTCGTAATGAGCGGTGCCGGAAGAAGAGGGAGTTGAACCGTCTTTAGTAACAACCACATAGGAACCCTCGGGGACAGAAACATTGACAACTGTGCCGCTTTTAACATAGCCTGCTTCAGTATCAAATGAGGGCTCAGCGGTGTAAGTGCTGCGGGCGGTGCCCATGTTATTGGGCTTGCCGGGGGTTGGAGTGGTGAAGAAAAATCTGAGAGAAGGAGCAGTTTCATCACGACCGCTGCTGATACCGTTGCGCTGCTTGCCTGTTGAAAAAGTATCAACGACCCGTCCGAGAGAATTTGTAAGATAGATATTTTCACCGGCGTTGCTGAGCTTGAAGGCGGTTTTAAGAGTCTTGCCTGCAACTGACTGTTCAGTACCCGTGCAATAAACGAGGAGATAACCTCCGGGAGCAATTGTGGTTTTAGGGAAAGTGAATTCAATTATATCCTCTTTGGTGGAGAGGCCATAGCCGGTAAGATCGATCTCAGTATCAGTCGAGTTGAACAGCTCGATCCAGTCGTTGGAATACTTTGCGCGAGTACCGGAAACGCTTGCTGCTTCTGAAATGAAAACACCGTCGTTTATGTCCGCTGAAAGAACAGAAGTAACAGGATAGGAAAAAGTAGTATTTGCCTTTCCGGGGGTAGCACGGGCGAAAAGCTGCTGTTCACCGCTTTCGGAAATTCCCGTTGATACATCCTCGGGCAGATTGCAGATCTGAAGAGATGAACACAGAAGTCCCTCGGGAGTATAAAGACATACAAGGTCATCGTCGCCGCTGAGGGAAAAAGAGGAATGAATTTCACCCGAATCGCTTACGGTGTCAAGTCCCGAACAGAAGATGACAAGATACTCGCCTGATCCTATAACGGTGTTTGAGGGGAAAGGCCACTTCATGTTGTTGTATCTGTCATCGGTAAGGAAAAATCCGGTGAGATCAATGTCATCAAGAGAACGGTTATACAGCTCCACCCAATCGTAGTGTTCCCCCTTGCTGTCGGCAAAGGAATAGGTGTTGCTGCTCATGTATTCATTTATAATGATATCGTATGTGGGGAATTCAAGTTCATCGATGTTTTTTGAACCCGAAGAGTTGACTGCACCGGGAGTTGCCACTGCACACCAGAGAAACTCGGCGGATTCGCTGTCACGGGCATAAGAAACATTGCGAGGGATAGAAGGGATATCGATCTGCTGCAGAACATCGCCTGAGGAATGGGACAGGATCAGATGCTCTCCGTTGGAGGAGAGCTTGAAGTTGGTGTGTACCTCATAAGCACCGTCCCATATATCAAGACCGGAAAGATAGACAACAAGATAAGAGCGTGCCTTGATGGTTATATTGGGAAAACTCCATCTTAAAGGCTCGGTGCCGGAGTCGGAAAAGTAGTAACCCTCAAGATTTATGTCTTCATCGGTGTTGTTGTAAAGCTCTACCCAATCGTAGAATTCACCGTCCTGTGCCTGAGCGTAGTTACTGTTTGAGGACATGATTTCATTTATCAGAATGGAATTATTCTTGCTGTATGTATTGACGGTTTCGCTTATCTGTGAAGTGCAGCCAAAAAGCAGCGTAAGCATAATGCATATGCACAGGGAACAGACAAGGATCAGGCGTGGCAATCTGCGCAAGAATCTCACCTCCATGGGATAGACATAAATTGAATCATCAAATATTCTATCACATATTAAGAGAATTTCCAACTGTTTTGCAAAAAACAGTTGGAAATTCAGAGAGAAATACAAAATAAAAAATCCGCATAAAGCGGAAAAAGAAAGTGTTTTGTCTGCGTTGCCTGCCGAAGCGGTATTCCGACCCCTCGGCAGGCGGCAGTAATAAAGAAGAGAGTAAAATGAAATGATATATGTAAAAGGGCGATGCCCTGTTTTTGCTGCCTCTGAAGGCAGATGTTATGTGTGTTTGCTTGAATTCATGTGACCTTGTGCGTTATTTCATAGGCATCACCTCTCTTTGGGGTACGATTAGAGTTTAGCACCTGATTGTGATTTAACCGTTAAGAAACTGTACGTATTGCTTTAAGAAGGGGTAAAAGGTTTGTTAAAATAATGTATGTATTGTAAACATATATTACCAAAGGGTAAACAAACGCAGGACAGTAAAAGGCAGTCACCTGATAACGGTGACTGCCTTTTATATCTATCTGTCGGTATAACGATCGAAAGCACCTGATAAGAATTTTACGGCTTCGCTGATAACGATCGGCATGAGTGCAAGAATTATTATCCAGAGCCACATGATGCCCGAAAGAGATACAAATGAGAATATCTTCATAAAAGGAGGCACCAGCATGGCAAGAAGTGTTATCGCAACAGAACCTGCCTGAGCATAGAGCATCATTTTATTATCGATAAATGATTTGGAGAAAATAGACTTATCGGTGCGTATGCAGAGAACGTGCATAAGCTGAGAAAGAGACAAAGTGCCGAATGCCATGGTGGAGGCGGCGGCTGTGTCTCCGCCGCTGAGAGCCTTTCCGAGAGCGAAGGCAATAACGGTAAGAATACCGATGATAAAACCCTGAATGACGGTGTGTACGGCACTGTTGCGGGTCAGAATACCCTCATCTCTTGCCCTTGGTTTTCTCTGCATAATATCGGGCTCCATCGGCTCCACACCCAGCGCAAGAGCAGGGAAGGAGTCGGTAACAAGATTGATAAGCAGCAGATGCATGGCCGCAAGGGGAGATACCTTGAAAATTATCAGACAAAGGAAAACGGCAACGATCTCTCCGAGGTTGCAGGAAAGCAGAAAACGAACAGATTTCCTGATGTTGTCAAAGATTCCGCGGCCTTCTCTTACAGCGGAAACGATGGTTGCAAAATTATCGTCAGTGAGAATGACGTCGGCGGCACCTTTTGCGGCATCGGTGCCGGTAATGCCCATTGCACAGCCAATATCTGCGGCTTTAAGAGCAGGTGCATCATTTACTCCGTCGCCTGTCATGGCAACCGTCTCGCCTGCATCCTGCCATGCCTTGACGATTCTGATTTTATCGGCAGGAGAGACTCTCGCATAAACGGAGTATTTTCTTATGTTTGAACAGAGGTCAGCCTCACTCATTTCGGCAAGCTCGGCACCCGAAATGGCTTCTTCGCCTTCGGCAAGTATGCCGAGATCCTTTGCGACAGCCGAAGCGGTCATAACATGGTCTCCCGTAATCATGACTGTGCGCACACCCGCTTCGTGGCAGATTCTGACAGCACTGCGTGCTTCCTCTCTCGGAGGATCAATAAGTCCCACAAGACCGATAAAGGTAAGGTTTTCTTCGAAAGTATCATCTGCGGCTTTGATTTTTCCCGAATGACGCTTGCAGGCAACTGCAAGAACTCGCAGAGCTTCTCGGCTCATTGATTCGCATACAGCCATTACTTTGTCGGAATCGACACTCGAACAGCGTGAAAGAATAACATCAGGGGCACCCTTGGTGATGGAGATATACCCCGATTCGGTTGAGTGTACAGTGGTCATAAGCTTGCGGTCGGAATCAAAGGGGATCTCCGATACGCGTCTGTATATTTTTTCAAGCTCATTCTTTGTCTGCCCCATAGAAAGCAGAGCAGAGATGAGAGCAGTTTCGGTAGGGTCGCCTGTTTCGGAGACATTGCCCTTGCAGTCCTCTTCAATGTGAGCATCACAGCAAAGAGACGCAAGCTGAATAAGCTTTACGATGGACTTGTCCGAAGCAGGGTCAAGAGCGTCTATATTGCGCAGGGAATTATCTTCATATGCCCATGCGCGGACAAGCGTCATTTTATTCATGGTAAGAGTGCCTGTCTTATCTGAACATATTACAGAAGCACCGCCCAGAGTCTCCACCGCAGGGAGCTTTTTGATAATAGCATTCTTTCTGACCATTTTCTGTACGCCGAGAGCGAGAATGACGGTCACTATTGCGGTAAGTCCTTCGGGGATGGCGGCAACTGCAAGAGACACCGCTGTCATGAAGGTCTCAAGCCAGTTTTTGGTAATAAAAGTACCGAATAAGAATATTACCGCACATATGATAAGGGAAAATGTTCCGAGCTTTTTGCCCAGCTGTGCAAGCTGCTTCTGAAGAGGAGTGGGCTCCTCGTCTTCGTTTGCGAGCATACCTGCGATGCTTCCCATTTCGGTGTGCATACCCGTTGCGGTGACGACGAATTCTGCTCTGCCGTAGGTAACACAGCAGCCGGAAAAAACCATATTTATGCGGTCTCCGAGTGGGCAGGTAACATCTATACCGGCATCGGCATCCTTTTCAACGGGCATGCTTTCGCCTGTAAGGGTGCTTTCATCACACTTTAATCCCGCACATATTGTAAGCCTGCCGTCAGCAGGGACAAAGTCGCCTGCTTCAAGAAGAACGATATCACCGGGAACGATATCCTCCGACGGGATGGTTTTTACAATTCCTCCGCGTCTGACCTTTGAAAGGGAGGAGGTCATTTTTTTCAGAGCATCGAGAGAAGCTTCTGCCTTCTGCTCCTGAATAACGCCGAGAACGGCATTAAGGATGACGATAGCGATAATTATAATAGGTTCGGCAGGATTTATATCCTTTCCGTGAGATTCAACGATCTCCACAACAAGGGAGACAAATGCGGCAATCAGCAGCACAACGACCATAAAGTCCTTGAGCTGTGCAAAGAATCGCTCGGTGAGGGTTTTCTTTTCCTTCTCCTTGAGCTTGTTTTTGCCGCAGGAAAGCAGCTTTTGCTGAGCCTGCTCCTCTGTAAGACCGTTTTTTATGTCAGAGGAGAAAGCGGCAGCGGTGTCCTCTGCACTTTCGATATACCAGTTCTTCATTTAGATCCTCCGCATTCAGCGCTTTGCCTTGCTGAGCATTGAAGCACGCAGATCCCAGAGCTTCTGAGAAAGGTCAACATAGTAACCGTGAGGATTCTCAAAGCGCTTGACCTCGTTCCAGAGGGTAGAAACCTGAGCAGCACAGTATTCGCGGATCTCGTTTAGGGAAGGTCTGTCGTAGACAAGCTTGCCCTTTGTGAAAATGGGCTTCAGAAGCTCCACTGCAGTGAAGTTTTCGCAAATTTTACGCTTCCATGTGAACTCACTGTCAAAAATTTCGTAGGGCATGGAATCATCGATGACTTCATCAGCACAGGTGAGTACATCGGCAATAGCCTTTCCTGTTTCGTTATCATAAAGTCTCCATACTCGTTTATTGCCGGGAATGGTGACCTTTGCAACGTTGTCGCTGATTTTTACCTTGGGTTCAAGAATACCGTCACGCTCAACGGCGGCAAGCTTATATACTGCACCGAAAACAGGGGTGGAGGAAGCGGTAATAAGACGCTCGCCGACACCGAAAGAATCAACAGGCGCACCCTGAGCAAGCATTTCTTTAATAAGATACTCATCGAGAGAGTTGGAAACACATATCTGACAGTCGGGGAAACCTGCATCATCAAGCATTTTTCTTGCATTGGTGGTAAGGTAGGTGATATCACCGCTGTCGATTCTGATGCCTTTGGGTCTGAAACCGCGGGGGAGTACCTCCTCGTTGAATGCCCTGATGGCGTTGGGGATACCTGATTTAAGAGTGCTGAAAGTATCAACAAGGAGAGTGCAGTTGTCGGGATAGGTTCTTGCGTAGGCGCGGAAGGCATCAAGCTCTGAGGGGAACATCTGAACCCAGGAGTGAGCCATTGTACCAAGAGCCTTTACGCCGTAAAGCTCATCACTTATGGTGCAGGCAGTACCGACACAGCCGCCGATATAAGCAGCGCGTGCGCCGTCAATGGCGGCACTTGCACCGTGAGCGCGGCGGGAGCCGAACTCCATTACTGCTCTGCCCTTGGCGGCTCTGGTGATACGGTTAGCCTTGGTGGTTATAAGGCACTGATGGTTTATAAAAAGAAGAAGGGCAGTCTCAATGAACTGGGCCTGAATTACAGGACCTCGAACCTTGACAATGGGCTCGTTGGGGAATATAGGGGTACCCTCAGGGATAGCCCATACATCGCAGGCAAACTCAAAGTTTTTGAGGTAATCGAGAAACTCCTCGCAGAAGCCGCGTGAACGAAGGTAATCGATATCATCGTCGGTAAAGTGAAGCTCCTCGATATATTTAATGATGGATTCAAGCCCCGACATGATGGCATAGCCGCCGTTATCGGGGACTTTTCTGAAGAAAAGATCGAAATAAGCTATGGTATCTGCCATTCCGCACTTCAGATAACCGTTAGCCATAGTAAGTTCATAAAAGTCTGTAAGCATGGTCAAATTGTCAATGCTTTGTTTCATATAAACAACCTCCGAGGATTAATTGCAAATTAGATTGTCATTTATTATACAACATAAACAAAGGGAATACAACGAAAAGAGACAATTTTCAATATAGATAAGTTTTAGTGCATATATCTAATATGTTTTATCACAATAAAGACACTTTTTATATTGACATAAGTTTTTATATGTGTTAATATTTATTCAAGGTTTGCATCGGTTTAGCTGCGAACACGATCGGTTTGTGGGAAAAAATTTAGTTGCAGTTTTGTATTATGCAAATCTTTAATATTATGTAATGGTGGATGATATTATGAAGACGCAGAACAAACAGGGAGAGGACGGACGCAATCTGTCCGGCCCCAAGATCAAGGAAATCAGAGAGTCACAAGGCATGACACAGCGTCAGCTGGTAGAAAAGCTTCAGAAGCTTGATGTCAGCATCAATGCCTGCACTCTTTCAAAGATGGAAACGACCAAGAGAGGAATAACCGATATCGAGCTTGTCGCTTTCAGCGAAGCGTTGGATGTTCCGGTCGAGGACCTTGTTAAAAAGAAGTAAATTGATTATTATGTAAACAGCGAACGGCTTACCGTTCGCTGTTTTTCAGTTGTATCAGATTCCGTCGGTTCTGAATATTCTGCCATCACGCAGGATAAAGACAGCATCAAAAAATTCACTGTTTTCTGCATAATTAAATGCTTTTTCAAAGCCCATGAGATAGAGTGATGTGGAAAGAGCATCTGCATCAACGCCGCTTTTGCATATGATGGTAACGGAAGCGATATCGTTGTTTACCGGATAACCATCCTCACTGCTGAGAAGATGATGATACATTATTCCGTTCTCATCAAAGCACCGCTCATATATGCCGGATGTAACAATACTTGTTTCATTGAGAGACAGTGTACATACATAATCGGAGTAATCACCCGATGGATTGCGTACACCTATCTGCCACTGAGAGCCGTCGGGCTTTGAACCTGTGGTGGCAACATTTCCGCCGAGATTTATGAGAGCAGCACTGACATCACTGCTTTTGAAATATTCGCAAAGCCTATCTGAAATATATCCCTTCGCAATTGCGCCCAACTCTATGCTGCAGCCGTCAGGAATGGTTACATTGCAGCCCTCGACCGCAACTGCGGTATAGTCCACAAGGGGGAGAAGCTCGTTTATTCTGTCCCTTTCCGGGACGGACGGCTGCTCATCGGAAAAGCCCCATAAAGCAGAAATGGGGGCAATGGTAATATCAAAGGCTCCGTCTGTCAGACGGGAGTACTCAAGGGAAAGCAGAATAAGCTCAGCGGTCTCGCTGCTTACGGCAACACTTTCGCCTGCCGAGTGATTTATCCGCCAAATATCACTGCCTTCTATACTGCTGCTGAAAAGGTTTTCATAGTTTCTGCAAAGCTTGAAGGCACCATCGAGCGAACTGTCATCCTCGGCATAAACGGTGAGCGTGACAACAGTACCGAAGATGAATTCGGTGCGGGAAAACTTTTCGGCATCACTTTTACTTTCCGAGCAGGCGCAGAGAGAAAAACACAGCAGAACGGATAAAATAAAAACACCTAAGCGTCGCATAATAATCACCGAGAGAATTTATAAATTAACAAATTGTTGCAGAAATGAATAAAAAAGTGTGGTATACTGCTAAAGATAGCTGTAAAATGAAGGGGACTGCGGGATGAAAAGAACCGAAAAGCTGACACTGACGGCACTTCTCACTGCCGCGGCACTGATACTCGGCTTCATAGAGCATACAGTACCTATAGTGGTAAGTATACCCGGAATAAAGCTTGGTATAAGTAATATAGCCGTGGTTTTTGCCTTGTACAGACTGGGCAGAGGATATGCCTCATCGGTAATGATGTGCAAGGTAACACTGTCTGCACTTCTGTTCGGTGGCTTTTCGGGTTTTCTGTATTCTGCGGCAGGCGGCATACTGAGCCTTGGAGTCATGATGCTCCTGTTCAGGATCAAAGGACTTTCGCCAATAGGGGTAAGTGCCGCGGGAGGAGCTGCGCATATTGCTTCTCAGGTGCTTGTGGCAGTGCTGATAACATCGACTCCTCAGGTTGCATGGCTGCTGGCTCCGCTGCTTGCAGCGGGAACACTGACAGGAGCGCTGACAGGCTTTATTTCTGCACTTCTTATAGGCAGGACAGGCGGATTATCCGAACAGAGAAGTAAGAGCAATACTCAGTGTTCCTAATACCATGATAACGGCAAGAACAAGACAGACTATTCTTACAAAAGTTTTTCTGTTTTTTTCGTTCATAATAAAGGGCTTTGCGCCCGACACCTCTCTTTTGATGAAATTACAATCAGTATAATACATTGTATCGCCAAAAGCAAATCTTTTATATTGAAAAGGATTGATGATAAGTGAAAGGAAACCGATTTTTCTGGTTCAAGGCAGTAGTATACATAGTTCTTGCAGTAGTGGTCATTGTTGGCATAGCGCATTATTCCTCCATGGATTTTTCCATGATGGGCGGTGTGCCTGAGGAAGAAGAGGATTATCTGTATATAAACGGAGAACTGAGCTATACAGATATGAGCGGAAGTGATTTCAGTTATACCGATCTTGGTTTTGTTGATGAAGATCTTTATAACGGCTATGACGAGGATACCTGTGTTGTAGAGGTAGTAGAATGCAGCAGCTACAGCGATAATATTGAAGAAGGCATAAGGAAACAGATAGTAAAGGTAAAAGTCATAACAGGTCCCCGAAAGGGAGAGGTGCGCTCTGCGGAGTTTGACCGTTCAAATCCTTCGGGAGGAGAACCATATGAGCTCTGTAAGGTCGGAGACAGACTGCTGTGCTTCTTCACCGTAAATGCTGACGGAGTGACCCGCGAATACGGAACAATAACTGATTTTCACAGAATGCCTGCAATTATCTGGGCGTTTGTGATCTTTCTTATTATGCTTTTGTTCCTTACGGGAAAAAGAGGAATAAAATCCTTTGTTGCTCTTATCGTCACCTGTGCAGGTATAATTCTTATCATACTCCCCATGATGCTTGCAGGCACGGATCCTGTCATAGCAGCAATACTGGGCTGCCTTTTTGTAATAGTAACGACTCTCGTTCTGGTGTACGGCTTCACTGTCAAGACCCTTGCCGCTGCACTGGGAGCCACAGGCGGCGTCATAGTAGCGGGACTGTTCACCGCATTGATGAATGCGATACTTCACATGACAGGACTTACGAGCGGCGAGGCGATAAATCTCGGTCTGCATTTTGCAAACGGAGAGGTCGATCTCAACGGCATCATGTTCGCTGCGGTGCTTATCGGCTCTCTCGGAGGAACGATAGACGTTGGCGTATCGATAGCATCGGCACTTGATGAAATGCGTGAACATGCACCGAATATCACTGCGGCAGAAATGGCTGCATCGGGACTTAAAATAGGCAGTGATATAATGAGTGCATCGCTTAATACGCTGATACTCGCATATGTAGGCGGTGCGATACACCTGCTTCTCATGCTGAGACTCAACGATATTGCGCTCATTGATATAATGAATCAGGAAACCATAGCGAGCGAGCTTCTCCGTGCGCTGGCGGGAAGCTTCGGCCTTCTGTTTACCGTGCCGATTACTTCCTTTGTGGCAGGCGCAATGCTGTGCAAGGGCGGTTTTGGTAAATTCTCCATAAGAATGTTCCCGACAATGGATTCACTGCTTGATTTCATTGATAAAGCAAGAACCAGATGGAAAACTGCGATGAGTGAGGCAGAGAAACGTTCAGATGAAAAATACGGCATTTCCGAAAGAGAAAACCTATATGAGCGTGTGCAGCAGCACCGGGATGAATTTGATGAGGATATAACAGAATCAGAGGAATGATGAACGCATAATGCACAATTTATATAAAAATTATATAAATTTTCCAAAAACATCTTCTCAAACAGGATGTAATGTGTTATAGTTACAATACAATAGTTGTTGTTTGTTACAATAATTAGTGTAAAACCTCATCAACACTTTGTGCGGAGGTGCATATATGAGATTCAGACTTAAAAGAGAAATCAGCGGATTTGATGAATACATAAATATCTACGATGAAAAAAACAAACTCAGGTATTACAGTGTGGAAGTGGATTATGCACATCCCAAGCGACTTCTGTACACCAAGGCACAGGTAAGGATTGCTACTGTAGATATGGCGCCTGTTGATGTGGAAGATATAATGTATGGCTATCCTCTGTTTTTTGGCAATGAAAAAATAGGTCATTACGATGATTCCCTTGATATGGATTCAACGGACCATGTGGAATTTGCGCATATAGAAGGACTTGAATATAAGTTCATAGAGAATTCCGAACGACTGACCTTCCGTGATTATAAACTGGTGGACAGTGAAGATGAAATTATAATGACGATAAAGCGTTCGGGCGCGGATTTTGTGTGTGACATTGTAAGAGAGGCTGAGGCAGAGGTATGTCTGCTGATCGCCTGTATTGAATTCTGGCGCTTTGTAACAACTGAAAGAGATTTCTGAAATAAAAGGTGCATCAACGAGATGCACCTTTTATTATTTACAGAACGCAAAAGCACATTAATTGAGCTTTATTTGTGCAAAATATATAATAATTATGCTTGTTTTTGTGTGTACAGCACTTTGTTGTTGGAAAACAACAAAAAATTTATATTGTTTTCACAGAGCTTGTAAGAAAACAGACAAAAAGTACTTGATTTAATCATTGTTATTTGATATTATAATATTTGGATAAATGTGCATTGTGTATTTGCGGTTTGTCCGGTAGTCAATACTGAGAAAGGGGCGCATAAACAGTTAATATCGTGCATTGAAAACAGGCATGAAAACCGGTTTTACAAAATCGGAGAAAATAAAACGAAGCATCATGAAAAAATTCGTGATTTCAAGAAAGGATGACCAGCAAATGTTACCAAAACAGGAATGTATAGCCATCCTGCTTGCAGGCGGCCAGGGCAGCAGACTGTACACACTTACCCGTAATCTTGCAAAGCCTGCCGTACCCTTCGGCGGCAAATACAGAATAATCGACTTTCCTCTGTCAAACTGTGTAAATTCAGGAATTGATACAGTCGGTGTTCTTACCCAGTATCAGCCTCTGGTACTCAATGACTATATAGGCAACGGACAGCCTTGGGATCTTGATACAATGTATGGCGGCGTTCATGTTCTGCCTCCCTATCAGCGCAGCAAGGGCGGTGACTGGTACAAGGGAACTGCAAACGCAATTTACCAGAACATTCAGTTTATTGAGAGATACAACCCTGAATATGTCGTAATTCTTTCGGGAGACCATATATATAAGATGGACTATTCCGCAATGCTTGCATACCATAAGGAAAAGAATGCAGCCTGCACTATCGCTGTATACAGAGTACCCATGGAGGAAGCACCCAGATACGGCATTCTCAACTGTAATGACGACGGCTCCATCTACGAGTTTGACGAGAAGCCTCCCGTACCCAAGAGCAACCTTGCGTCAATGGGTATCTATATGTTCAAATGGGATAAGCTCCGTGCATATCTTGAGGCAGACGAGGCAAATGAAAACAGCCAGAACGACTTCGGCAAGAACGTTCTGCCCACCATGCTCAACGCAGGCGAGACCATGATGGCATGGGAGTTTGACGGTTACTGGAAGGATGTCGGAACCATTGATTCTCTCTGGGAAGCAAATATGGATCTTCTTGATCCCAATGTTCCCATTGACCTTTCCGATCCCGCATGGAGCATCTATACAAGAAGCGCAGTAATGCCTCCTCACTATATTGGAAAGAATGCAGTATGTCAGAATTCTCTGGTTGCAGAGGGTTGTGAAGTTGAGGGCAACCTTGAGTTTGCAATTCTGTTCGCAGGCGTAAAGGTGGAAAAGGGTGCAAGAGTTACCGACTCCATCATCATGCCGGGCGCTGTTATCAAGGAGAATGCTGTTGTACAGTATGCGATCCTTGATGAGAATGCAGTTGTTGAAGCAGGCGCGGTAGTCGGTGAAAGACCCGAAAATGTAGCAGATAAGGATAAGTGGGGCATAGCGGTTGTCGGCAGCGGAGTAACTGTCGGCAAGAATGCAACTGTACCTGCAAAGGCAATGGTAGAGCAGGATGTTCCGGAGGTGAAGAAATAATGAGAGGCACAAATGTAGTAGGTATAATTTTCTCCAATATGCATGATGATTATCTTCCGCAGCTTACAAGTGCAAGAACGATGGGTTCAGTTCCCTTCGGCGGCAGATACAGAACAATAGACTTCCCGCTGTCCAATATGGTGAACAGCAATATATCCAAGGTCGGCGTTGTCACAAAGAGCAACTATCAGTCCCTTATGGATCATCTTGGTTCAGGTAAGGCATGGGATCTTTCCAGAAAAAAGGAGGGTCTTTATATTCTTCCTCCCTTCGGCAGAGGAAACGGTCTTTATAATGACAGGATCGAGGCTCTTGCAGGCATCAGCAATTTCCTCAAGCATTGCTCTGAGGAATATGTTGTAATGAGCGATTGCCATATCGTATATAACATCAACTTCAAAGATGTTCTCAACGCTCATGTTGAGAAGAAGGCAGACATAACTGTTCTTTACAAGAACGGTGTTATCCCTGCAGCACTGCCCAATAAGGTCACCTTTGAGCTGAACAGATCAAAGAAGATCACAGCAGTTGTCAACGGTATCGCACCCGAAGGCAAGTGCAACTGGAGCATGGGCGTTTATGTAATGAACCGCGAGTTCCTGATGAGAGTAGTTGAAGAAGCCGTTGCAAAGAATAAGAACAGCTTCATCAGAGACGTTCTGCAGAACGGTGTTGATGAATATAAGATCTGCGGCTATAAGCATGAGGGCTATGCAGGCGTTCTTTCTTCTGCACAGGCTTACTTTGCAGCAACAATGGATATGATGAAGGCAGATGTCAGACGTGACCTGTTCAATCCCATGCGCCCCATCTATACCAAAGTTCGCGATGAGATGCCCGCACGCTACGGACTTACCTCTTCCGTAAAGAATTCAATGATTGCAGACGGCTGTATTATTGAGGGCGAGGTTGAAAACTGCGTTCTTTTCCGCGGTGTAAAGATCGGCAAGGGTGCAAAGGTCTCTAACTGCATCATCATGCAGAATACCGAGATCGGTGACAACACCGTTATGAATTATGTGATTGCCGATAAAGATGTAATCGTCAGAAACGGCAGATCCTTTATGGGCTGTGAAAGCTACCCCGTATATATCGGCAAGGGAAATATTGTCTGATAGGAGGAAATTTCCGTGAAAGTATTATATGTTTCAAGTGAAGCACTGCCTTTTGCTGCGTCAGGCGGACTTGCTGACGTAGCAGGAAGCCTTCCCCAGGCAATGAGACAGAGACTTATCGGCTGCCGTATAGCAATGCCGCTTTATGAAAGCGTACCCCAGGAGCTTCGTGAAAACATGAAGTTCATAACAAGCCTTTCTGTTCCTGTTTCATGGCGCAGACAGTACTGCGGTGTTTTTGAAGCAAAGGCAGGCGGAGTTATCTATTATCTGCTTGATAACCAGTACTATTTCAAGCGCAAAGGACTTTACGGCCACTATGACGATGCAGAGCGTTTTGCGTTCTTCTCAAGAGCAGTTCTTGAAATGCTTCCCTATATCGATTTCAAGCCTGACATAATCAATGCAAACGACTGGCAGGCAGGTCTTGTTCCCGTTTACTATGATATCCACTATGCAAACAATGAGTGGTACAAGGGAATAAAAACCGTATTTACCATTCACAATATCCAGTATCAGGGACAGTACAGCAGAGAAATCTGTGAGGATGTACTTGGCATTACACCTGACAAGTATCATCTTGTTGAATACAACGGCTGTGTCAATATAATGAAGGGTGCTATCGAAACCGCTCATAAGGTCACCACTGTCAGCCCTACATATGCACAGGAGATACTTGACCCGTGGTTTGCCCATAAGCTTGACCCGATCCTCAGAGAACGTTCGTGGAAGCTGTGCGGAATACTCAACGGTATTGATACCGACAACTATAATCCCGAAACTGATGAGTTTATTTACAAGAACTACAATACGGAGAACTTTGTCGAAGCGAAGGCAGAAAACAAGCGTGAGCTTCAGAGAAGACTGTTCCTGCCTGAAAGACCCGATGTGCCTCTTATCGGCATGGTTACCAGAATGGTAGGACACAAGGGTCTTGACATTGTTAAGGAAATGCTTGACGAGTTCCTTTCAAACAATGATGTGCAGTTTGTTGTTCTCGGCTCAGGCGATTGGGAATATGAATCCTTCTTCAAGGAGATGCAGGAGAAGCATAAGGACAGATTTGTTGCCTGCTTCGGATTCCTTCCCGAGCTTTCGAGAAAGATATATGCCGCATCTGATATATTCCTGATGCCTTCCAAGAGCGAGCCCTGCGGACTTTCCCAGATGATAGCTCTTCGCTACGGTTCAATTCCCGTTGTACGTGAGACAGGCGGTCTTAAAGACTCCATCATCGACAGCGGTGACAATGAGGGTAATGGCTTTACCTTCAAGATGTACGATGCAGGCGATATGCGCTATGCGCTGGAGCGTGCACTTGCAGGCTACGCTGTAAAGGACGGCTGGAGCATACTTGTAAAGCGTGCAATGGAGGCCGATAACAGCTGGGGCAAGAGTGCAAATGCATACATCAGAATGTATAAGGCACTCCTGAAGGAAGAATAAAAGATTTTATGCCCCTGCAAATTTAATTTGCAGGGGCATTTTTGTGAAAAAAGGTGATAAAATGGCAAATTACTGCGAATATGAGATCCACGTAAGAGGAAAGAAAAAAGCGGCTCTTATGATGGCGGCAATCATGGCTTCTGCGGACAGAAAAGAAATAATTCACGAAGAGGGCACAGATAATAATTATGTTGTCTGGATAAGGGGCAACTGCAAGTGGTCGCTGGATGCTTACTGTGAAGAAAAGCCTGACGCTGCAATCAACCTCGACGAATATACCGAAGATGACATAAGAGATGCAGATTTTGATGAATACTGGTATCTGCCGCTGACACAGAAAAGCAAACTGCTGGGACTTGAAATGCTTGTTCATTCATGGTCTGACGAGTCCGAGTTCAATATATTTGAATATTATGATTGCGGAAGAAAGATATCCTCTGAAAACATAAATTGCAGACCCGAATGGGACGAAGAAATTCAGATGGTATACTGTTCATACATAGATTACTGTCTGGTATTTGGATTAAATCCCAGCCTTAATCCTCCTCCCGTGTGGGATAAGGAGGAATACCCCACTTACGAGGAATTCTGCAGCGAGTATGACATTGATCCCGAGATCCTCCCCGAAAGCAAATGGGAAGAGGACGAGGATGACTTGTATGTGTGTACAGTTCCCGAGGACGAAATGCCCGAAGTAGGATTTGTGTTTTAATAAAAAAGAGAGAAGCGATGCTTCTCTCTTTTTTATAACACCGAAAACTCAATGGCATGAGCTACAGCAGGTATAGCTTCGCCCTGATAGGAACTTGTAGGTGATAAAAGCGCGCCTGTTGCAATAAACAACATTTTCCTCATATCACCGTTTAAGAGCTTGGGCAGAAAATAGCCGCACAGAACACTTGCCGAACAGCCGCACCCCGAGCCACCTGCGTGAACGTCCTGAGCTTCTCTTTCATAGATCAGAACGCCGCCGTCGGTAAGTTTCTCGCCGAAGTCGATGCCGTCGCGAAGAAGAAGCTCCTTCAGAATATCAAGCCCCACAAAACCAAGATCACCTGTCATGATAACGTCATAATCTTCAGGCTTTCTTTTTCCCTCAGAGAAGAAGCGTTCAAGGGTATGGCAGGCGGCAGGAGCCATAGCCGCCCCCATGTTATTGGGGTCTTTTATTCCGAGATCGTTGATAATTCCTGCACAGGCGGCGGTGATTCCGACAGGTGAGATGTTTTCATCGGAACTGAGAATGACCGAACCCGAACCCGTAACAGTCCACTGTGCGGTAGGCGGACGCTGACCGCCGTACTGCAGCGGCATACGGTATTGCCGCTCGGCAGAGCAGAAATGGGAAGATGTCACCGCAGCGGCAGAGCGAGCACAGCCGCTCGATACAAAAACAGAAGCATTCATCAGAGTAGATGCCATAGTCGAACAGGCGCCGTACATACCGATAAACGGAGCACCGATGGTGATAAGCCCGAAGGTCGATGCGATGCACTGATTAAGAAGATCGCCTGCAAAAAGAAAATCAAGATCACTGCATCTGAGATTGCCTTTGTGCAGAGCTGTTGTGACAGCCTCAAGCTGAAGCTTGCTCTCAGCCTTTTCCCAGGAATCCTCACCGAGAGTATTATCCTCATGAGTAAGATCAAAGCAGTGTCCCAAAGGTCCTTCTTTTTCTTTCTTACCGACCACCGATGCACAGGAAACTACTCGCGGCGGATTTTCAAATTCAAATATTCCACGACTGAGCTTCAATCTGCATTACCCCCGAAAAAAGAATGTTGGACATATTTTGTGTGGATTTGCAGCAAATATGTATTGTAACAACGAAAAACATCCGTACTTCTTGATTATTCACATATAGTTAATAGAAAATCGAGAGCAAATGCTTTATAATGAAGTAAGAGTGTATAAGGAGGATTAGATTATGAAAAGAATGACTGCAATAGTTATCAGTGTGCTTGTCGTAATGGTGCTTATCTTGACAACGGGATGTACGTTCAAGAAAATAAATACCGAAGAACTTCCCGTCAACGCGTTTGTTACAGAGAATGAGGATAGTATTAAGCTGCCTTTGACCGTGAAGGCAGGAGAGAAGATAGATCTTTCGAAATGGTACGAAGCGGATGGAGAAATCACCTGGTTCGTATGGAAAGACAGATTCGCAGATGTGGTTTATCCTGCATATGAGGAAGGCGGCGTATTTGTGTTTTCGGATGAATACGTGGGTAAAAAAATTCAGTGCACACTTAAAAACGGTAATTTCCCCGAAAAGACAAGTTTGTATACCACCTGTGTTGAAATAGTCCGGGGTGATGAACCTGTTGAAAATGAGATCAGCATCTGGGAAAGGATATTTATATACAGTCCCCTGATTCCGATTCTGGTTGTTGCATTATTACTGTTCCTGATAATTAAGAATTAAGCATATATGAAAATATCAAACGACCTGATCGAAAGATCAGCTCGTTTCTCTGCTCAGAATACTTCTGTAAACAGACAGTAAACAACACCGTACAGCACGCTTGCGGAAATGCCGAAGCACAGCACAGGTCCTGCAATGGTGAAAATCTTTGCGCCGATGCCGAAGACCTGCCCTTCGGGCTTGAACTCCATGGCAGGGGAGACAACGGAATTGGCAAAACCAGTTATGGGTACAAGCGTACCGGCACCTGCGACCTTTGCAATTTTATGAAACAGCCCCAGTGCGGTAAGTGCGGCTGCGGCGGCAATAAGAACTGCGGAGGTTGCGGTGCGTGCTTTCAGAAGCTCGAGCTTGCAGATATACTGGAAAAATTTTGTGAGCAGCTCACCGATAACGCATATTGCGCCGCCGATGAGAAATGCGTTGATATAGTTTTTGGAACTTGGCGACGGCGGGGATTTTTCCTCAGCAAGACGCCCGTATTCTTCGGGAGAAATGTTCATATGACTGACACCCTTTCTTAAGTGTTAGGCTGTGCCAAAAAAACGAAAATATGCAAAAAGCTCTGTGTGCTTTGCACACAGAGCTTTAAAAATAATAATTTATAAACCTTCAACAATGCTTCCGACACCGTCGAGTACATAATGAGGACGGTATGCGTAGTTTTCAAGCTCCTCACGGGTGGTACAGCCTGAAAGAACAAGTACAGTATCAAGACCGCTTTCCATACCTGCGATAATATCGGTATCCATTCTGTCGCCTATCATGACAGCATCGGCAGAGTGAACTCCGAGCTTATGAAGACCTGTTCTCATCATAAGTGGGTTCGGTTTGCCGATATAGTAAGCATTTTTTCCTGTTGCAAGCTCAATGGGGGCTACCAGAGCACGGGTCGCGGGAATGATGCCCGACTCGGAGGGGGCAGTCATGTCTGAGTTTGTGGCTATGAGCTTTGCGCCGTTGTTAATAAGCTTTACTGCCTTTAGTATGGTATCATAGTTGTATGTCGATGTCTCACCTACTATGACATAATCGGGGTCGATATCGTTCATGGTAATGCCCACTTCATAGAGAGCATTCAGCAGACCGGGTGCACCGATTACATAAGCGGTGCAGTTAGGAGCCTGACGGCCGAGGAAACGTGCAGTTGCAAGAGCGCTTGTATAGAAATGATCTTCGCTGACGTCAAGTCCCATGCGCGCAAGTTTTGCGCGAAGCTCCATAGGAGTGCGCTCACTGGAGTTTGTGAGGAACAGAAAAGGTTTTTCGCTGTCCTGAAGCCACTTTACAAACTCGGTGACACCGGGGAGCAGTTTGTTTCCGTGATAGATAACACCGTCCATATCGCAGATGAAACCTTTTTTGGCTCTTAAAAGTTCAAGATCATACATGGTAAAACCTCCTTGATATTATATAAGTTTAGTGCAGCCCGGGGAGAGTTCAACAGAAGATACGGCTCCGTTGTTGTAAAGGGTCACACGGCGGCGCAGGGAGCATCTGAGGGAAAGCTCAGCGATCTTTCCGTCATGCCAGGCAAGGTCTGCGGTAACACCGTTTTTAAGGCATACGCCGCGGAGAGAGCCGCTGCTCCATTCTTTAGGCAGTGCAGGCAGAAGAATAATATCATTGTCGTTGCTTTGAATTATCATCTGGGTAATTCCCGTATCAGCGCCCAGATTATCATATATGTTGAAATGAGGATTGCTTCCGAAGAGATTTGGATAAACAGAGCTGTTAAGAATTGTTTTAAGACTTTCATATGCTTTTTCTGCATCGTGAAGTTTTGCCCACAGATTGATCGCCAATGCAGATTCGCAGCCTGTATGACCTACGACAGAATAATGCTGTCGTAGGGTAGTGCGAGCTGCTTCGGCGAGTTCAGGAGTATGCAGGATGGATATCTCGTTTGAAGGGAACAGACCGTAGAGCTGAGAAATATGTCCGAAATCGTCTTCTGTTTTATCAAATTCCTCGCACCATTCGGAAATGATTCCATTGGAATTTGCAGAAGTTTCAGGCATTTTGGTAAGGATATATTCAAGAGTACCCGAGATGCCGTCAGAAATTTCCAGAACCTTTTCTGCGTTTATACAGCCTTTTATGAGATTTCTGAGAATCTGATGGTCCATGGTACAGCCTTCGCAGAGACAGCCGATATCACCGCTTTTATGGCGGTAGAAGCTTTCCGGAGAGGCAGAAGGAACGACAACAAGCCTGCCGCGGCTGTCCTCTCTGAGATACTCAATGAAGAACTGTGCAGCCTCGCGCATTACAGGATAGTATTTTGAGAGGAATCTTCTGTCGATGGTATATTCATAATGCTCCCATATTTGGGCACACAGCCTCGCAGCACCAAAAACACGGTAAGAGACAGACGGAATATCAGCTTCAGGTGCGCAATCGCCCATAATATCGGTGCTGTTATGGCACACAAATCCGCCGACACCGTACATGTCACGGGCGACCTTTCTTCCGTTTTCAAGCATTCTTTTGAGATGCTCAAAAAGCGGCAGACGGAACTCATGGAGATTGCACATATTCGCTGACAGATAAGTCATTTCAGTGCTTCCGTTCAATGTGTATCTGCTGCCGAAGGGCGGATCAAGCTGATCGTTCCATATGCCCTGAAGGGTTGCAGGCAGAGTGCCGGGACGGCAGGAGGATATCATCAGGTAGCGCCCGTACTGATAGAAAAGGGAAATAAGACCGTTGTCCTCATTACCCCTTGCAAACCCTGAAAGACGGACATCGGTGGGAACACCGCAAAGGTCGTCACCGCCCAGATCAATGGACAGGCGATTGTAATAGTATTTGTAATCATCCGCATGAGCGTGGAAAAGCTCGTAAAATGTCTTTTTGGATGCATTGCTGATAACACGCAGGCATTCAGCACAGTAATCCTCATGACGGAAAGAGGTTTCGATATCAACAAAAATAAGGACCTCATCGGCGTTATCAACACGAATAACACCGCCGAAGCAGTTTATTTCGCCGCCAAGCGCAATTGCCTTCGCCATCACACAGAAGGGGATACCCTGAGTGATTTCAATTGCGATTGTGTTGTCATCAGCAGTAAACTGTCGGTCGAGGAAGATGCCGCGCCCGAGTCTGGCGGTAAAACTGAGAGCCCCCTTCTGAGAGCAGGAAAGCCGCATCACAGCGATATTGTCGGCAGCAGAAACAAAGGCAGTTCGGGTGTATTCAATGCCTCCGGATTCAAAAGAGAGGCTGTATACAGCATCTTCGATATCGAGTTCACGCTTATAGTTTGAAATGACAGGATTTATTTCTGATACCGAGGGATCGACAGGGTTATCAAAATCGATAAGAAGCTCACCCGCTGTCTGATATGCACGCTGATTTACGGGAGTTCCGCTGAGAGCAAGGCGTGCGAGCTTCTGAGCGGAGGCGATCTGACCCGAACGGATAAGTCTGCGTATTTTTTCGATGGACTTGACTGACGATGGATTTATTCTGTTTCGGGGACCGCCGGACCATACGGAGTCCTCGTTAAGGTGAAGACGTTCTTCGTGAATACCGCCGAAAGCCATAACGCCCAGCCTGCCGTTTCCGAGCGGCAAAGCCTGAGTGAATGCTTCTGCGGGATGATCATACCAAAGTTTTTTCAAGGTGTTAGCCTCCGGAGCAAGAATAATCACTTTATTATATAGCAAAAAAATATCGAAGTCCATATTTATAGGTAATAGTTGTACATATGTTTAAATAATCGCAGATGAGTTGTACACAATGCACAAAATCGCAGCGGAGTATATCTCCGCTGCGATTTTGTATTATTCTTAGAGCAGCTCGAACGGCATAAGAATTATATTACGGTCTGTAAATATCAGTGTATAAGGTAAGGTATTCGATAGGAACATCGGGATCGATGGGGTGAGCTGCGCAATGCAGCTTGCCTCTGTACTCCTTCGTTGTATCGATAGTTACTTTTTTCATGCCTGAACAGTAATTATCACCACTTCCGAGGCCTGAACCCATATATGTCCATGGGTCGGAAGAACCTCTGTCACGGCTGTAAATCGTAACATTTACAGTACACATTTCAACAAGGTTTGCTTTGCAGCTGAGCTGACCTGAAGCGAGCACATAATCACCGAATTTTCCGATGTTGACATTTGCGTCATAGATGTAAGTGAGTCTTGTGGAATTTCCGGGGTTTGATGCTTCTTCGGATGCAGCAGAAACAGGAAGCTGCATGACGGAGAAAACAAAAACCAGGCACAGAATTGCAGAAACGATTCTTTTCATAGATTAATATCCTCCTTTTTAAATATATGTACTATATGTGCTGCCGAATCAGCTGCTACTAATAGAACAGTTTAAAAGGAAGAAATGTGACGAACTTTCACGAAAAATTATAAATTCATAAAAAATCACCCGATTATCGGCGATTTATGCTGATAATCGGGTCGTGTTTTATATTGTCAGGTAGTTATAAAGCTCCTCGGGAGTCTCGCAGAACACCTTGCCGCCCTTTGCGGTGAGTTCTTCTTTTGTGCGGAAGCCCCAGAGTACCGAGATGCAGGGCAGAGATGAATTTTCAGCAGTTGCAAGATCGACATCGGAGTCACCGATATAAACAGATTCGTTCTTGTCAGCACCAAGAATTTCAAGAGCTTTGTCAACCATATCAGGCTCTGGCTTTCTTGCAAGACCGGGCTGGTCACCGATGACAAAATCTATGTTGTCACCGAAGAATTCCTTGGCAAGAATTTTCAGCGCGCCGTCGACCTTGTTTGAAACGATAGCCATTTTAAAACCGTCATTATGAAGCTTTGCGAGCATATTACAGATGCCGTCATAAGGACCTGTCTTTATCTGATTGTGTGTCTCATAATAGCCCTTGAAAAATTCAAATACTTCGTCTGCCTTGTTGCTGTCAAGATCGTCAGGCGCACAGCAGTTGAACATATGGCGAAGACCCTTTCCGACAAAAAGACGGGTTTCATCAATGGTTCTTTCGGGCAAACCGTACTTTGAGAGAGCAACATTTACACAATCGGTCAGATCATCAAGAGTGTTGAGCAGAGTGCCGTCCATATCCCAGATTATATTTTTATACTTCATGGCTTGTCCTCCGTGTATAATATTTCCGTTCAATATAATACACGCTGAATGTGATTTTCTCAACTGTTTTTCGAATAAACTGTTGAGAAAATCGGGAGATGTGATATAATGTAGCAAATAATCCTTTGTGAGGTTGCAAAAATGAATAAAGATAATCTCAGGTCGATCATCGCAAATTACATGGAAAATTTTGAGATGATAAACAATGAGCAGTGCAGAGAATATTACAAATGGGAAGCTGTAAAACATTTCAGGGATAACTGGGATATCGATGCTCCTGATTTTGCGGGAATGTTCAAGGAGTCAGTGAGAAAAACCTGGATTCTGATAAACAATCGAATAGTACAGCCCACAAACGGTATAGTAAAGCTTGCAGAGCGTGCTGAGGCAAGAGAAACAGTCAGAGAAATGTTCAGGAAGCTTTATGCAGATGACGGGGGAGATATAAAAGCCCGTCAGAACAGGATATATGATTTTCTCGCGGAAGCGGACGATCTGCTTGATAAATATGAAAAGGGCAGGTGGAAGTATGCGCAGGATATGCGTACGGTAATCTTCTACCTTGCACTTATGTACCCTGAGCAGAATTATATGTTCAAGGCAACACAGGCAAGAGCCTTTATGAACTGCGTACAGTATGGGGACGATTTTGGTGCAGGACAGTATTTCAGCCTTGAGAAATACTACAGGATGTGCGATGAGCTTACAGAGGAAATAAAGAATAATACTGAACTGATGAAGCTTCACAATGACAGACTGACAGCAGATATGTACAGCGAGGATGATTATCATATCCTTGCATACGATATAATCTATTGCGCGGTTGTATACAGTATGTACAGCAATATAGATATTCCGAAAAAGGAAAAGAAAAAGGCTAAAAAATCCGAGAGTAACAGGATTGATGTATCACCGCTCCGTGAGGAGCTGGCGCAGAAAAGGGAGGAGCTTTCGGCTCTCCTGTCAGAGCGCAGCGAGTATGACGGCTTTTCGGCAAAAGGACTGTTTGTAAAACACAGAGTATTCGGAAACGGAATTGTTTTCGAGCATGAAGGGTCATCGGTAAGGGTCAGGTTTGCAAAATGTGAAAAGAAATTCATGCTGCCTCAGGGCTTTACTGACGGATTCCTTAAAACCGAATCGGAAGAAGCCACCGACATATTCATAAAAATCGACGAGCTTGACAGAAAAATAAAAGAAGCAGAGCTTGAAATAAAAGTGCTTGAAATGCAGATTGGTAATAATTGACGTGATAATATGAGATACATAATAAACGACAAAAAATACAGGTTTAAAACAGCCTTTGATACTGAAACAGGAGCATATGTCCGCACAGGTATCCTTGATGAAAACGGAAAAGACACAGGGGTTGACCCCTTTATGGCATCATACCCTCATCTTATTGACGTCGGAATCATGGGACACTGCATACACGGCAAAACCGGACTTTGCGCAAAGGCGGGAATCGGCTGCTATCAGAGCGGAATGCTGGTAGAAAAGCCCAATATGTCCCTTGAGGATTTTAAATGGATAGCCGAGCAGTCAAAGGGCAGATGCAATCAGTTTGCATTAGGCGGCAGAGGAGATCCCGACCAGCACGAGCATTTTGAAGAGATACTCAAAATCTGCCGTGAAAATATCCTTGTGCCAAACTTTACTACCTCAGGCTACGGCATGACTCCCGAAATTGCCGCACTGTGCAAGCAGTACTGCGGAGCAGTGGCTGTCAGCTGGTACAGAAGCGAGTATACGCTCAGAGCTATAGATATGCTTCTTGAGGCAAAGGTCAAAACAAATATCCACTATGTCCTGGGCAGAAACAGTATAGACGAAGCTATCGACCGCCTTTCCCGAAATGACTTCCCGAAAGGCATAAACGCAGTGATTTTCCTGCTTCACAAGCCTGCAGGACAGGGCTCAAGGGAAAATATGCTCTCCGTTGATGACCCGAGAGTGGCGGAGTTTTTCGCACAGGTGGACAAACGTCACCCTTTCAAGGTCGGAATGGACAGCTGCAACGTGCCCGGAGCCATACAGTTCTGTAAATCCATACTTCCCGAATCCCTTGATACCTGCGAGGGTGGACGGTACAGCTGCTATATAGGCGCTGATATGATAATGGTGCCATGCAGCTTTGACCAGCAGAAGAGATACGAGGTATCCCTCAGAGAAATGAGCATAACCGAAGGATGGAACAGCGAGCCCTTTGAAAAGTTCAGAAACCGAATGAGAAGTGCCTGCCCCGATTGCGAGAAAAAAGCACTCTGCATGGGCGGTTGTCCCCTCATGCCGGAAATAGTATTCTGCAGCAGTGAAAAAAGGAGATATGAAAAATGAAAATCAGAACTGACTTTGTTACAAATTCCTCCTCCAGCAGCTTTGTCGCCATAATCAAAATATATGATGCCAAGGGAAATGTATATTCTCTTGATACCTCCTACGCAATGAATGTAGACGAAGGAGGAGAAAGCAGATTTTACGGAGATCTGAAAAAAGCGCGAAAAAAGCAGACTGTAAAAGAGCTTTGCGAATATCTTATCGAAGAGACCGATGACGAGATTTATGACATATATGAAGAATGTTATGACGAAGATGATGAAGAGTACGAAGACGGAATGAATGCGGCTGAAAGGGCGCATGAAGAATTCACCGCAGCTGTTACATCCAATATCGAAAAAATGGAAGATATCGACAGAATAGAAGTAATTCACGAGTATGACGCATGGGGCGAATTTGCAGAGCTTGTCGCGGATAACGATGAAAAGCTGTGTGCGCTTGCAGAGGAGTATTGCAAGGCAAAGGGCGATGAAAAGGAAAGTGTAAAGCAGAAGCTTATTGAATACATAAAGAAGCCTGATGCACAGACTGATTCTTCGCATTTCTACAAGTACAAGGATTTCAGATATATATTTGATCCTACCGATGAAAACATCGAAAAGCTTGCACAGAGACTTTGCAGCAGCTACGGACCCGACGGTGTGGGCGGAACGACCTATGATTCAATTGATATGAAGAGCGGCAAGGTTACGAGCTATGCTGAGTTTGTATTAAGTTGAGGTGAAAAAGATGAAGATCAGGACCGATTTTGTGACCAATTCGTCGTCGAGCAGTTTTGTGACCGTAAGATTTGAAACTGACGAAGGCGAATGCGCATACGGCCTTGGTTGTGATTTTGAAATGCCTGAAGATAATGAAGCCATGAAGCAGCTTTTGAAAATCAAGACCATAAAGGAGCTTATCGAGTTCTTTGAGGTGTCCGAAGGGGATATGCTTTACGGCGGGAAATCGATTTTCGATGAAAGTATATCCATGAAGGATATAAAGAGAATCCGTGTGGCAATGGGCTGTACTCTGAGCGGCGAGGATGCGGCAGGCTATCTTGAAGATATGGGTTTTGATCCCTATGAAGTTAACCCCAAGAAACTTAAAGGCAAGGTGCAGTTCGATATGGAAGGAAATATTCTCTGCGGCGACGCCGCTACATACGACCTTGAGAACGGATCTGTTTCCCACGGAGAACTTGAAAGCGACGATTCCTACGGAGCATAAAGGAGAATCAATATGAAAAAAGATCAGATTTTGTAACCAATTCATCATCCAGCAGCTTTACCCTTCTTATATCCATTGAGCTCAAAGAGGGCGGCTTGATTGATTTCAACGGCATTTCCGACTGCGAAGGGGCATATGAGTATTATCAGCTTGCACCGCTGAAAAGCCCCAAGCAGCTTTGCTCATGCAAGGATGTAAACGAGCTTATCGAAATGCTCAAGAACTCTGTTGTAAACAACGGTGTTTACGGCAAGGGCTTTAAGGAAGACGGCTTCAGCGGCTCTGACTGTTATGACAGAGTATTATCCGATGATTCCGACTTTATCCGCGATGTAAGGGAACGTGTAAGCTCGATGGACGATATTCTGCAGATTTTTATTCAGGGTGAAGAGGAGGGCTATTCCGGCGATTACTGGTGCCGCCGCTATACCTTCGATAACGTAACAAAAGAATATGTCTTCTATGAAGACGGCTGTGAATTTGAGGGCGAAGGCAGAGGCGGCGTCATAGAGTTTACAGATGAGGACGAAATCACCAAAACAGTTGACCAGATAGACTTAAGGTAAAAATAGCTTGAAGGAGGAAAATTATAGTGGCAGGCATGAGATTACAAGACTATATTGATCGTTTGACCGAAGAGGATTACGAAGAAATATTTTCCGATATGGAAGCTGAGGAGGAGACCCTGAGGGCGTTTCTCGGCAGGTTTGAGGAAAATCAGCTTGACGCCATAGCCACCATGCTCAATGATACTTTTGATATGCCTGATGACGGCATGGAAGTAACCGACTTTATTGTAACGCTTTACAAATGTCAGAGAGCCGATTTCTATTTTGACGATGTCAATGAAGCCATTGACGTCATAAAGGAGTTTGCAAGAGAAGAGCTCATTGACGACATTACCGATGAAGAGCTTCTGGAAGAATTTGAATAAAAAGGAGACACCAAAATGGCAAAAATGGTATTGAAAGAGTTATTTATCTGTTCCTGTGACGACGGAATGTTTGCGTATAAAATTGATAAAGAAAACGAAAAGGTTATATACAAATGCCTTGGATGCGATAAAACAATGGAAAAAACCTTTGATTAAGCAAAGCTTTCCGAAGACGATGCAGCAGAATATTTTGTTCTCAATGATGACGGCGAAGTCACATGGAAGTGCTTTGAGCACGGCTACTGTCAGTTCGAACTTGAAGACCTCTGGTGCGAGGACAGACTTCAGAGATTTGTCGAACTCGGCTGCGGACTATGCAAGTATCCCGAAGAAATAGAAATGGGAATGGAAGCTTCTGACGAGGACGAAGCAATAGTTAAAAACATTATCGAAAGCCTTACTCCCGAGCAGCTCTCTGAGCTTTCTGAAAATATGGGTGTTGAAGACTTTGAAGGCGACCCCATAACCTATAAAACCTATATGTTTTATTACAATGAGAACGCAGCCTATGGCGAATTTGAAAGTGCCTGGGACTTCATCGAAACGCTGAAAAACAACATATTCGACCTTTTCGAGATAGAATACGATGAAGAGGGCAATATCTTCAGACTTGAAGATTAGTAAAGTCATATAAAAGCTGATATAACCACAGATAGCCCCGGCGAAAGCCGG
>JAZSJQ010000047.1:0-19978 GCA_045534445.1 Acutalibacteraceae bacterium | reverse complement strand
CCATATACAATTACCCCCTAATGTAGTTTTATTATCCTACATTAGGGGGTGTTTTGTCTATTGTCCGTTTTTACTGGACCTGTTCACATTCGCGGCAGGTGCTTTGCTTCTCTGATGCTTACTGCACAATATTATTTATTTCTCTGTCGGGAATGCCAAGCTTATCTATGTAATACGCGGTCGCCGCATAAGTCATTCCGAGTGAAAACAAAATCAATGAAGCGGCGAAAGTGAATATTGCAAAATACAGAATATCTTTTGTGCCTGCATCCGCTTTTTCTAAAATACAGCTTATAACAATACAGAGAACTGTCGGAATCAGCGAAAGCATTGGAGACGCAGTTCCGATTTTATGTACCGTACCCCTTCGCACACAGCGGCAGGTGCAGAAAAGACCCAGGAAAAAGCATATTATTTCAGTAATGTATGTGATAACGCTTACCGCATCATCAAAGCCACCTATGCGTTTCTGAAAAAAATGCAATACCACATTGAACATCGTTGTAAGCTGCAAAAGAATGATAATATTGGCTGTGACCGCCTTATATAACGTCACCGACCCTTTTCTTGTAATAACGGAAAAATACACAAACTCACAAACAGACAGGACAAACAGAACTGCTGTTGCTATAAAGCTCTTCATCATTACCAAAAAGCAGGCAGACATAACAAAGACAATAACAACTACACTTTTTTCTTTTCTGATCGTATTATGATCGATATTGCCTGTATATTTCTCAATAAGTAAATTGACCTGTTCCTGCTCCATACCGCGTTTTCCCCTTTCCATCGGCGAAATTATCAGCCTTTATTCCTCGTTTTCCGCAGGAAGTCTGCCTTTTATCATGCCGTCAAGCCGCTCGGCGTTTACCATATCCGAGTATATTTTCATTACCTCTTTTTCCCCGATGTAATAAGTATATTTATACGCTTTGCATACCACTGTATGCCCTGCCGAACGGTACAGCCATGTGTTTAAATCAAACTTTTCGGTTTCCTTTCGGCTGTCTATCGCAGAAATGTCCACCTCTCTTTTTAGTCCCCACATCGGATAATACAGCACCTTATTTCCATCAACTTTCACACAGGGACGCAAAAAGACATATATGCTGATTACAGCAGCAAGCAGCATTGCTCCGCTGACGATACCTGTAATCAGAATCATTTTCTTATCCTCCGTTCCGCCCATATCGAGAGCCGCTATAACAGGCAGAGCACAGACGGGCAGCACGCAAAACATAATTATCGCATTCAAATACTTCTTATGCACCTTGTATTTCATTTTGTTTCCCCTCGCTGAATATATTTTTCTTAATTGTATCAAATCAGATAATCCCTGTCAACTTTGCCATAAAGCCGCCTATTGCCAAATCTTTTTATTTATGCTACTATGTCAGCATGAACTTTTAGGAGAAATCAACATGAATAAATTTACATTCACATCACTTAAATTTGTACTTTTTTCCATTTTCCTTCTGCTTGTGGGCGCGCTTCTGCTGGTGCTGTTTCTCGGTCCCTGCTACCGCGGCTCGGCTAACTCAGACAACACCCCCGATATCCCTGCGGTAGTCTATCTTTCCGACACCGACACTTCTGCAAGCGATCTTTCGGGCTCTGATATTTCTCTCTCCGACATTGCTTTGGAGGAATAGAATCTAAAATTCAGAAAGTAAAAGAAAATCATTATGACATGGATCGATTACTTTGACAAATACATAAGTCCGTGGATGGAATCCGACACCGACGCCGCTTTCGACAATGCGTGTGTGGTTATATTTGTGCTTATAATCCTGTTCATTGCCAGTGCTTTTATCATTATTAAGAATGACTTAAAAGATGGTCTGAAGCACTATTGGGAAACCAGCGAGGTTATCAGAAGACCCTCTGCAACGGCTGATACAAAGAAAACTCTGGCGCTTCTTTATATCAGTATGCCGATGCTCTCAACCATTTTTGCCCTGCTGTTTATTTGGTATGTCGGTATTCCGATAATTTGGATACTGCTGAAATGCTGTTTTAACAGTGCTGAAAAAGATGATGAAGCAATGCAATTATCCACAAAAGAGAGGATTTTTGCTTACTTTTTAAATCCTGTTCTGCCTTACCTTATTCTCGCTCTGCTCATGCTGTTTGGAGTCCCTTATAAGCTGATTCCTTAGTATTAACCCCACCGCAGGATAAACTCTGCGGTGGGGTATGTTTTATGCAGTTTTCAGCTTGTATTTTTTGAAAAACCCCAAACGGGTGGGATATATTCCGTTGTAGGGGACGATGCCCACATCGTCCCGTAATCCGTGGTTTGGGTTTATTGTTGCAGGGGGCGTTGAGAACGCCGTCCCCTACGATGGTGTGTTTGAATTTTGCACAAAATCTAAAAACGGGCGAACACAGTTCGCCCCTACGGTATGGTTGTTTTAAATCGGCACGAAAAACCAGCCCCGAGGCGGTCACCTCGGGGCTGTCTGAAATCACTCAATATCAATCATTATAATAGTGCCAGCATCTTGCGGCGGCTTCTGCCTCGTCCTCGCCGCAGATTATTACGTCGGGCTGTACGCCTCGGGCGTCAAAGCGCTCGGAATCATCGGTGAGAATAAGAATGGTACTGTAGTATACCGAAACACCCGAGTTGGGCAGGTACACAGGCACATAGTAGTTGGTGCCGCCCGAAATGAGACAGCCGTTGCTGTTGGTGCCGAATACAACGACATTTTCAAGATCCATCATTTCAAGAATGAACATCTCGCCTGCGGAGGAAACTGCCTTGTCACAAAGCACGAAAACAGTACCCTCGTACTCGTTCCATGTGTCAGCGGTGTCGTAGACATAGCCCTCGCCGTATACGTCCTCTTCCTCCTCGGAAAGAAGCTCTTCCTTCAGGTCGGGATTCTCCTCGAAGAAGTCGAACTTGAGAAGTCCCTCGATAGCCTGCTCGTCATTACCCTGAGTGACAAAGTCGTTGAGCATACTCATATAGTATACCATTGCGTATTCGCCTTCGACCTCACAACCGTTTGTAAGGTTATAGAGCCACATGAAGCTGATGGTGGAAAGTCCGCCCATATTGCCGCGCAGGTCGAGCATGAAGACCTCTTCATTCCTCAGCTCCTTTGCTCTGTTTACGAAGTCATTCATCTCTGCGATGCTTGCATCGTCGTCTATTGCCATGGAGCCGATGCCTGTAAGGGGAATGCCGTCTATGGTATCCTCCCATGTGAGGTCAAACTGATAATTCCAGCGGTCAGTCTTCCATTTGAGTTCAAGAGTGTATTCCTTGCCGCTCTCACTGCCGATGACAGCCTCACGGGGCAGGCTTCTCTCCTTGCCCTCCTCGCAGAGGGTGATGAAGCCGTACACAAGCTCGCCTGTCTTGCCGACGGTAAGCTTCATGTACTGCTCGTCCTGCTCTCTTACATAGAACTTTTCGCCGTCGATAACGGTGAAATAGCCCTTCTCGTCAGTGCGGAACTCGCGGAGTGCGGAATCGTAGTAGTAGACCTCCTCGGCAAACTCAAGACCCGAGAAGTTATTGAGGGTGAAGTGGGAATCGGTGACAAAGTCAAGATTCTTTACAATTGTATCAACCAACTCATAGTCGCTGATGCTGTTTCCCATTACCGCAAGCTCTGAAAGTATTGCCGCCTTTGCATAATCAAATGCCTCGTCGCCGCCGAAGTACTCATAGGGTGCGTAGGAGGTCTTGAGAATGCGGAACAGATAGTCAACATCATTCTCCGCCTCCTCAAAGGTGATGGGATCATTGGCGGAATAATCATCGTAGGTCAGCAGATCGAGCTCTTCCTCGGAAAGCTCTATCGCCTGAAATTCCTCGGATTCATAATCGGGCAGGAAGATGGACGAATCGCTGATGGTGGTACGCACATCGTTCTTTCTCTGCTCGTTGAGCTGTGTCATAAGCCCTTCAAGAGTGATGCCCGAATCGGGAAGATCCTCGGTATCGCTGTCGGGCACAAAGGGATTTTCCCCTCCCATAAGACTGCCGATGCCGCTTATATCGCTCCCGCTTTCGTACAGCTCCTCAAACATTACGTTAAGTGTTTCTCCAACCTGCTCTGCAGTACAGCCTGCAAAGATGCAGAGAATCAGCGCGGCTGAAAGAAAAACTGCCGCAAATTTTCTGAAATTGCTTATCCTCATATTACACTCTCCCTTTCGTTGTGGTGTCTACTATAATACTTCAATATGTCCCGTCCGTCAAGAAAAACGCCCCTATTACATATTATAAACACACAAAATACACCTTTTTCCCTCTCCTTTCCGTACCTTGAAAGCTCTATATTTTGTTCTGCGCAGAGTGCATAACACAACCTATAGAAGTATGCCCAAAACCGCAGAAAAAAGCCAAAAAAATTGCTTGACTCTTTGACATCATCTGTGCTATACTCTTACTACCTCGCAGAGGGCTTTTTTTGTGTTGCCCTCAAATTCACAGCGAGGGAGGCTAAAAATGCCGCGATATGCGGTATAATCAGGAGGTGCCGTTAAGTGCGAGTTAAAATCACCATGGCCTGCACGGAGTGCAAGCAGCGCAACTATGTAACCAACAAGAACAAGAAGAACAACCCCGACAGGCTTGAAATGCGCAAGTATTGCAAGTTCTGCAGAAAGCACACCCTGCACAAGGAAAGCAAATAAGGGGGCAAACAGAAAAATGGCAGACAACAAGAATCTCGAAAAGAAGGAAGTCGCCAAGAAGGAAAAGAAAGACGGTCTTGGCAAGAAGATTTCCAAGTTCTTCCGCGAGTACAAGGGCGAGCTCAAGAAGATCTCCTGGCCTACTCTTCCGGAAGTCATCAAAAATTCTCTCGTAACCATCGCAGTAGTTGTCATCGTAGGTCTTTTCATCTGGATCGTTGACAGCGTACTCACCCTCGGCCGCGATGCTATTCTCAAGGCAGACGGCAAGCCCGCTGTTGAGAATGTTATCAGCGACACCGATGCAGTCATCGACACTGAGACCGCAGGCAAGATCGCTTACTACGGTCTTGGCGTAACCAAGATCTCTGCTACCGATGCTCTCCTCTCCGGTACTGATATCAGCGCAACCGATATCTATGTTGTTACCGAAAAGGGTCAGCTCGTTGAGGGTTATATCGCTGCTTCCGAGAGCGAAGCTACCGCTAAGCTCAACGCTTATGCAGCAACTCTTCCCGCTGTTCCCGTAAGCATCCCCGACGCTCCTGTTTCTCCTGCAGATACCGCTTCCAACGCTGACGCACAGTAATCACGTCGGAAAACGAATATCTGTTTTAAGGAGGCGCAGCGAATGTCAGACAATAACAGAGACTATTCACCAGATGCCCTGTGGTATGTTGTTCACACCTTCTCGGGCTACGAGAACAAGGTCGCAACAAGCATAGAGCAGTTAGTTGAAAACCGCGGACTTCAGCACATGATCCAGGAGGTCAGAGTGCCTACCGAGATCGCTACCGAGCTGAAGGACGGAGAGAAAAAGGAAGTTGAGCGCAAGATCTTCCCCGGCTATGTTCTGGTTAAGATGATCTGCACCAACGATACCTGGTATCTCGTGCGCAACATCAGAGGCTGCACCGGTTTTGTAGGTCCGGATTCCGAGCCTATTCCCCTCACCGACGAAGAAGTCGCCCGTATGGGTGTCGGTTCGGCTGAGATCGAAGCTCCCTTCGAGGTGGGCGATTCCGTCAAGGTCGTTGACGGCATGTTTGAAGGCATGTTCGCAACCGTTACGGATATCGATGCCGCTAAGGGAATCGTTAATGTAAGTATCAGTATGTTCGGCCGCGAAACTCCGGTCGAGCTTCCCGTCGGGTCTGTTGTAGCACTCGACTGACGGCTTTTGCCTTTAGCCTTTTATAAAGGCACAGGTGGGAGGAGATTCCGAATGCGGAATTTCCGATAACTACCTCGAATTTTGGAGGTGCAATTTCAAATGGCTCAGAAAGTAACAGGTTATATCAAACTTCAGATCCCCGCAGGTAAGGCTACTCCTGCTCCCCCTGTTGGTCCTGCTCTCGGTCAGCACGGTGTCAACATCATGCAGTTCACCAAGGAGTTCAACGAGCGCACCAAGAATGACGTAGGTCTTATCATTCCTGTCGTCATCACTGTTTATGCAGACCGTTCCTTCTCCTTCATCACCAAGACTCCGCCTGCTGCAGTTCTTATCAAGAAAAAGTGCGGAATCGATTCCGGCTCCGGCGCTCCCAACAAGACCAAGGTTGCTACCATCACCAAGGCACAGGTCAGAGAGATCGCTGAGATCAAGATGCCCGACCTCAACGCAGCTACCATCGAGACTGCTATGACCATGGTCGCAGGCACTGCACGCAGCATGGGCGTAGTCGTAGAGGACTAATTGCCCCAAGAAAAAGTGGGAGGATATATTCCGCCCCGGGAAGCTTATGCTCACCCATCACCACTATTTTGGAGGTTTATAAATGAAACACGGTAAGAAATATACAGATGCTCTGAAGAAGTACGACAGAGCTAACCTTTACGATGTTGCTGAGGCTTGCAAGGCTGTCTGCGACACCGCTTCCGCAAAGTTCGACGAGACTGTTGAGATCCATGTAAAGCTCGGCGCTGACGGCCGTCACGCTGATCAGCAGGTCCGTGGTGCTATCGTTCTTCCCAACGGCACCGGTAAGACCGTCCGCGTTCTCGCTATCTGTAAGGACGACAAAATCGAGGCTGCTAAGGCTGCAGGCGCAGAGTATGCAGGTTCTGACGAGTTCCTCCAGAAGATCCAGCAGGAGAACTGGATGGACTTCGACGTTCTCATCACCACTCCCGACATGATGGGTATGGTTGGTCGTCTCGGTAAGGTCCTCGGTCCCCGTGGTCTTATGCCTAACCCCAAGGCAGGTACCGTTACTCCCGATATCGCTAAGGCTATCACCGAAGCTAAGGCAGGTAAGATCGAGTACCGTCTTGACAAGACCAACATCATCCACTGCCCCATCGGTAAGGTTTCCTTCGGAGCTGACAAGCTCGTAGAGAACCTTGAGACCCTCATGGGCGCTATCAACAAGGCAAAGCCCGCAGCAGCAAAGGGCCAGTACATCAAGTCCTGTGTCATCGCTTCTACCATGGGCCCCGGCGTTAAGATCAACCCCTCCAAGGTTACTTACGCTAACTCCACCGAGAACAACTAATTGTTGATTGAGGTAAAATAATGAATTAAAGCCGAGTTTCCCGAAAGGGAAAACTCGGCTTTTTCTTGCTGGTTCGGGAGGCGGATAACGTAAGGGAAGCTATCATGCCTCCCGTTAATTCCCGTATATTTCAATGAATCCCCGAATCGGGCGACTGATAGTCGCCCCTACGATAATAAACCAAACCTGACCCGTAGTGGAGGCGTTTCGCCTCCCGTTGTAGGATTCTGTACATATTTAGATTTTCCGTTGTAGGGGCGTGCATTGCACGTCCTTTTTTATCATGGACTGAAAACAATAAAGCGCAGGGGGCAGATCATGCCGCAGACACATCAATGTATATTTCAACAATTTGTAAACGTTTGCAGCCAAACGAAACGCCGATATGGTCACTTTAGTTTCATGACATTTTGTGGCATTATCGTGAAAGCAGCTATAATTTAGCAATTCGCAATAGCATTTTTTATTTTTATCAAAAATATTTATGCACTTTAATGAGAAAATCCGTCTGTAAACACTATGTAAATATTGACAATTTTTCCGAAAACATATATATAATGAAAATGTATTTGACTATTAAAATAAGGCGTATTGCAACATTTTTTAGACCGCTTGGAAAAATTAAAGCTTCTCAGGGTGATGAAAAGTGGAAAAAAAGGATCTTAAAAAGCTTAGCCGCGCTCAGCTTCTTGAGCTGCTGATAGCACTGGCAAAAGAAAATAAACTCCTGAAGGAACAGCTCGAAAGTACCGAGCTGAAACTCCGCGACAAAGAAATAACCGCAAAGGAGGCAGGCTCAATAGCTCAGGCTTCTCTTCAGCTCAACAGTGTATTTGAAGCGGCTCAGAATGCGGCAGATCAGTACATTGCGAATCTCCGCCGCATGGAGACCGAACAGCAGGAAATAAGCGAGCGCATGAAGGTTACCGAAAAGGAGCTTCAGGAGGAGCTTGCCCGTCAGGCATCGGCTGTCCCTCAGCCCTAGCCTGTTCCCGAAGCAGAGCCTGCGCCTGAAAAGAAGCGCGGACTTTTCGGCATTTTCAAAAAGAAGGACGGTGGCGGCAATGAGTAAGAAAGAGCCTGTCACCACCGAGGCACTGGACATTGTCGAGCTTGAAGAGGAGCTTCAGAGGGAACGCGTAAGGATCAGCAACAAATCGCTGATCATCGGTCTGCTCAGCGCTCTGGCGGCTATTGCCGTACTGGTGACGATAATCGTGAATGTCTTCCCCGTCTACCGCGTACACGGCTCCTCAATGGAGCCTACCGTATATGCAGGTGACACCATCGTCTGCGTAAGAGGCGGCTATGATGTGGGTGACGTTGCAGCGATCGATTTTGAAGGAAAGATCCTTATAAAGCGCCTTGTCGCAAAAGGCGGCGATCGGGTGGAGATCGACGAAAACGGAACTGTTTATATAAACGGCGAGCCGTGCGGTGAAGCATACATAACCGCTTCGGGGACGGATATCGGAATTATTCCCCCTCCCCTGCAGGTTCCTGACGGCGAATGGTATATACTGGGCGATAACCGCACCATCTCGGGAGACAGCCGTCTTTCGGAGATAGGAACGGTGGATGATAAATATATAATCGGCAAGGTTTTATTCAGACTTTTCCCATTGAGCAAAATGGGAAGCATTGGATAGGGGAATCTCGATCAAGTTATTGAAAGGACGATCAGACCATGTCAGGCAAAGTCAAAGAACTGTTTGAAAGAATGAATCTTGAGCAGAAGCTCAGGGACAGGAGAATCAGAGCATACCCACGGTGAGGACTGCTACACCGTAGTTCAGAAGGGCGAAGAGTCTTCCTTATCCGAAAGCGATTCAATGACTCCCCCGACAGCCGTGTCTTCCTCTACCGACGCGGCAGACAGCACCGGTACCGCAAGCGGCAGTGATACCGAGGAGATGCTTTCTTCCGCAACGGATATGAACGTTCTTTACAACAAACTGCTTATAGCCACCACTCCCGAAATCCAGGGCGCCGGTACTGACATCGCACTCGATCAGACCGTCTCCTTCAGTGTTGACGGATATGTAACCAACGCTGAGTACACCTTTACTCCTCCCTATGATCATTCCTACACTATCAAATATACCTATTCAAGCGGCTACAGCCCCGTAAAGATCCTTGATCCTGACGGAAAACAGATACACAGCGGCTGGTCCCACACCACGTATTCGGTTGATCTCAAGGGCGGCGTCACATACACCTTCAGCCTGTATAACGACTACAGCTCTGCCAGAACCATCCACATCACTCCTTCTCTCAACAGCAACTGCCACATATTTGAAGACGGTGTCTGCGGCTGCGGAGAGATCGAGCCCGAGCTCAGCGGCACTTGCGGCAGCGGCCTTACATGGACATATAAGAACAATGTGCTGACCATCAGCGGCAGCGGTGCCATGACCAACTACGGCTCAGGCTCTGCTCCCTGGTACAGCAACCAGAGCGTAAGAAACAGCACAAAGGCTGTAGTCATCGAAGAAGGAGTAACTTCTATCGGAGCCAACGCCTTCTATAACTTTAAAAATCTGACCGGCATCGTTATTCCCGACAGCGTTACCTCTCTCGGAACTTATGCTTTCGCCGGCTCCTCAAGCCTTGAGAATGTAGTCTTCGGCGAGAACATCAAAAAGATCCCCTCCTATACTTTCCAGAGCTGTCCGGCACTTTCAGAATTCACCATTCCCGAATCCATTGAAAGTATTGAAAACTATGCATTTCAGGACTGCTCAGGTCTTGCTGACCTTATCATTGATAATCCGAACCTTGCAGCAGTATCATCCACTGCATTCTCAGGCTGCAAGAACATGGACACTCTTACATTCACCGAGAACGTTGATGTAGTATCCGTTCAGCTTATCGACAGCCTTGCAAATGCAGGCACTGCTCTTGAGAATCCCGTTTTCAAGGGCGAAAACTACATCAACGTGGAAAAGATCTTCAGCAGCATCGCACCTGTATATCCCGGAGACTACTATGTTGATGCCAACGGCGCACTCTATCTCCTTGACAAGGAGAAGGGCACCGCTACTCTTTCCCGTGTTCCCGAAGGCATTGAGAACTATACCGTTCCCGATACCATTCCCTCCGAAAACGGCGGCAAATACAATGTGATCGGTGTTGAGGACAACGCAATCAAGACCGCAAGTGACCTTGTCTCCCTTGATTTTGCCGCCCCCGAAAAGATCACATATCTCCCTGCAGGCTCACTTTCAAACTGCCCCGCTCTTGAAAGCGTAAACGGCAAGACCACTGTTGATGAGGCTTACGACACCTTCAACAACAAGGATCTTGCAAAATACGACTATCTGTTCTACAACACAGGACTTGAGAGAAGCGGCGAAAAGACCGATGATGAGCTTTCTCTCGTCGGTCAGAATCCCGACCTGCTTCCCCTTATCAGAGTAATCACCGGCAAAAACAGCGGTGAGGGCAACCCCGACTTCAAGGGCACCTTCGATTACTACACCAACGAGCCTGCAAAGCTCAGCGTTGCAATAAGCAACGCAAACGCAGGCGATTACGACGCTGTCCGCGTCTATATCGCATTTGACAATGACGGCGGTCAGCTCAGCTGGCCTCTGGGCACCCACAGTGTACAGACCGAAAGCGGCAAGAAGTATGACCTGACCGTAGCAGAATCCGATGTTGAGAATGTTTACTACATCGAGTGCAAACGCATTGACGCCGGTGATACCGTCAGTGCAAACCTTACCCTTCTGTACCCCTCTCCCACTACAGGCGGCGGCAAGGCTAAGATATGGCCTGTCATTCTCGATAACGGCGAGCTTGAGCAGGTCGGCAACAGTGTTGTTGCTCCCGAAAAGTACAACGAGGTCGAATGGCACACAAAGCCCGATGATTTCTCCCTCAGTAAGAGCCGGTACAGCTCCAATACCAGTACAGACAGCCACTCCGGTTGGGGTGTCGGCGGCAGAGGCGATGACGGCAGGATATATCTCCATAACCTTCAGTACACCGTCACTCAGGGCCGTATCGGAAACACTCTTCTCGGCATAGGCAAGGACCATATGAAGAGCGTTGACTTTGTTGATACCCTCACCCTCCCCGAGGGTATGCACTGGCATGAAGATGTGCTCGATGCTGTAAGAAACGGCACTTATACCGTAACCTACAGCGGAAGTTATCTCTATTTCTACGCAGATGTTGACGGAGTAAACCACAGGATCCTCACTGTTTACATGAACGGCACCAATCTCCAGTATATTGCCGGCTCCGTAAAGCTTGAGGTGAATGAGAACGAGGATATCGTCACTCGTTTCTCCCTCCGCAATACAGCAGTCAATTCTTCCGAGATGAACACCATCACTGCTCGTATCTATTACGACAGTGACATCAGCAGATCCTACAGCAGAGGCGGTTATAACTACACCGATCAGCAGACCTTTATCTATGTTGACGCCGATCATCTTGACGATGAATTTACTGTCCTCAACGAGATAGACAACGTTCAGCATTTCTGCTACTCCGAGGATCAGACAGACCATTCGGAGGTAAGCTATAAGGTCGATGCAGGCAAGACCGACTTTGTTCCCACCAAAAAATGGATCGATTCCCCCGGCTACTGGGGCGATATGGCATATTACGAGGTCGGTATACTCAACCAGTATGCTTACGATTACCCCGGCATTCTCGATATGTACGATCCTCTTCACAGATATCTTTACATCAAGCCCGAAAACATACAGAAGATGTTTGATGAGGCAGCGGCAGACAAGGAAAACATAAAGAGCCTCACCATAACGATCGAAAAAGCTACCCTCTGCAATGATACTGCAGAGGCTCATACCCCCGGTGCTGTCATAACCGATACAAGCGGTAAGACACATACCCTTATCCAGAATAATACAGGTCTCGGAACTGAGTATAACGGTCTTGAAACAGAAGACCCTGCGGCTCACACCACAGACGCAACCATCGTGCTGACCTGTACCGCCGCAGACGGCAAGCAGACCCTTACCTTAAACGGCAATGTACTTGACGCAACAAATATCCATGCCGCTCTTGAGGCTGTAGGCTACGTTGTCACCTCTGAGGCAAAGTACACCGTAAAGTGGGACTTCATAGACGGCTACGTCCTTGAAAGCGATACCCACTATACCCGAAATATATATTCAAATGTCAAGGACACCTTCATGCTCCTTGTAGACGACGAGTGGAACTATAACAGGGACTACTCCGATGTATCCATCCCCTATAACTACATTTATGTCGATTACCTGATCGGTGACGGCAAGACCTCCAGAAAAGATACATATGTGGGCTACACATATCCCGATCGAGAGTTTTTCCTCTATAAGGATTACTCCATAGGAGGCGTTGCAGATGCCGAGATAGCAGAGATAGGCGATGTGATCGACTATAAGCTGAAGGTACAGCATTCCGGCGAGGAGACCTATTACACCCTGCCCCTTACCGACCATATGACAGGCGGTCAGGTCATGCTTGTTCCCGTAAAGGGAAATGACCACCTTGCAGAGACCTACGGTCTTACCCCGATCAAGATCGACCGTGTCTCCTACTATCCCATCAACAAGGTCGGCACATATAAGAATGTCAATACAGGCGGACGCATTGCTGACAGCATTGTTGTCACTCCGATGCCGAGCGGCGGCTTCGACACTCTTATAAGATGGTATCTCCCCGATATAAAGGGAAACAAGACCGTTAACATTGACTACAAGGCTCTCGTTGACCCTGCCGTAACAGGCGTTTCCGATATGCAGTTCTATCTCGACAACGAGACATGGCTCAATGACCATCAGAGCCACAGACTTTACGACACCATCGGCGGTGAGGGTGAAGCTCTCATAGGCTCTCAGGTGAAATTCGACAAGTACATCGTTACCGACAAGGGCTCAACTCCTGCTGAGGACGCTCTCGCTGTCTACAGCAGATTCGAAGAGGGCAAGCCCACCACCTACAGACTTTCCATCACAAACACCGCAGGCGGCGTTGTTGATATCAGCGGCGACGACATCTACGACTCACTGCCCAAGACCCGCCATGAGGTATACAAGTGGTCAAAGGACAATATCAGAATGGTTGCTGTTCCCGCAAAAGAGGGCGACTTCACCTTCACCTTCAACGACGGAAACATGGACAGCGCATGGTATATCGATTCCACACCCCCTTCATGGACAGGCGTAGGCGAGCACGAGGACCAGCAGTATATCCGCTGGGACGAGGACTTCACCATTCACCTCAGCGGCACCATCTACTTCTATGTCACCATTGACATGGCAGAAGGCTCCGACTGGATAGACAATGCCGTCAAGTACCGCGAAACGATACTTGAAAACTCCTTCTATGTCCGTGAGAAGAAGATGACCGTTACCCACGATCTGGCAATCGAGGCGGAAGCCTATCTCCAGAAGGGTGTTATGGCCAACCGTACAAACCCCTATTCAGATGCCTATTTTGATAAGAAGCATGAAGATGCCCGTTTCTACTATATCAATTCAACCAATGGCTCCACTTCCAGCGGATTTTCTGAGTATATAGGCTACTACATCGTCCTTTACAACAGCGGACACACAAGGCTTTATCTCAATCCCATTCAGGACTATCTGCCCCAGGGCTTCTCCTGCTCCGGCACATATAATTTCGGATACTATCTGAGCACTTCTCCTTCCATCAGCCTTTATGATGCAGAAGGCAACAAGCTTTCACCCAAGTGGAAGAGTGCTTCCATCACCCGTAAATACACGAGCGGCGACAGGCATGTGACCTTTGATCTTTACACAAACAACACCGGTTCCTCCTACCTCAAATACGATGAATTCTTTGATAAGTATTATCTTGCTCCCAATGAGGGCATCTACATCTACTACTATGCAAAGGTAGGTGTAAAGGGCACCACTGAGGAAGTTGCCACAAACTACGCCGCAATGCCCTATTTTGACTACCTCGGTCAGGGTGTAAGAAAGAGTGACATAACCATTACCGGTCCCACCACCCACAACCATAAGCTCAATGACGGCACCTGCACCCTTACCGATACCGCCTATGCAGGCACCATCGGCATGACAGGCGGCGGCGTTGCTACGGAGTGGCTTGAATCCCACGTTACACTTACCCCCGGTGAGATCGTCCCCGGTATCACAAAGCACGCAAAGAGTGTCACCCGAACCAACGGCACGGTAGTCAACAATCCCGAGACCGCAGGCTCTGAGGACATCGTAAACTGGGAGATCATGATGACCAATACAGGTACCGATGACCTTGTAAATTACACCTTTACCGATGTAATGAACGGCGACTACGGCTTTGTGGGCGATGTAAGCATTAACCGAGCCTACAGCAATTTCAGCGGCTCCAGTTCTTATTACGGTCAGCTTTCAGGCAAGCTGTTCACCATTATCCGCGATGAGGATGATCCCGATAAGATCACCCTGGAATACCAGACAGGTTCAGGCTCCTCCACAAAAACCGCCGTTGAGTTCACAAGGGGCGAAAAGATAGACATCAACCCGTATATTGCCTCCTCCTATAACAGCGGTAATGCTGAAATCAGCGTAGGGATCCGCGTTGACGAAAACAGAAACGAGATCCTCGAGATCGATATGCTTTCAGACAGGCTGCTCATCCCCTCTTACGGAACCTTTATCGTCAACCTCTCCACAAAGAACTTCGGCACATGGGAAAACAAGGTATACTACAACAATGCATACTTGACTCCCAACGAGCAGGTCTACAATTCCGAGCTTGTCAGCCAGGGCAACCACCTGCTCTTCGGCGACGACAAGGATCCTTCGGTAAGAAACACCGCTCAGATAACCGCAGCTTACGGTTATGTAACCACCTCGGAGAAGCGCATACGCGAGATCGGAAACGAGACCAACTGCGCATCCTCCAAGGACGACAAGAACTGGATATTCCTCGATGAGCACAAGGATACCTTCAGGTACACCAACATCGTAAACAACGTAACAGGCAAGGCTCTTACGAAGTTTGTCATGATCGATAACCTGCCTCAGGTAGGTGACCATGAGACCTTCGCCGCAACCGAGCCCCGTTACAGTGCCTTCAAGGTAGAGCTTACGGAGAATCCTCAGTTCGAGGTCTCAATGGTTGTCGGTGACACCAAAACCGTGCTTGCACCCGACCAGTATGAGATCATGTTCTCCGACCGCACCGAGTTCTCTGAGAAGGACTGGGATGACTCCAGCGATTCGGGCTGGTACAGCACCCGAAAGAAGTCCACACGCTCCTTCCGTATTTCCATCTACGATGATACAGGCACTACCATTCCCGATACCGCTTCCATTCAGGTGGAATATAACGGCAGAATCATAATGGCTGACGACTACAATGATGACGAGGTCACCACCGATCCCATTGAGGGAACCATCGCATGGAACAGCTTCGGCTATCATTACAAAGTTCTCGGCGAGCCTCTCTCCCTTGAGGCGGCACCTCTGAAGGTCGGTATCTGCATCAAGTATATTCCCGTTCTTCAGAAGTCTCTTGTCTATCCCGACGGCACTCCCTATGTCGCCGAGGAGGACGAAACCTTCAGATATCTTATCTATTCAGGTTCTTCACTCAGCAATGTCAATTCCGGCAGAACCGAAGCTCAGATAAGCTCCACCCTCAAGAGCAATAACCGCAAGGCTATCGTGGTCTCTGTTGATGTCAAGGCAGGTGAAAGCGTAAGCGATCTCCTTGAGCTTAACAACTCCAAGTCTGTGACCTATGATACTGCAAGCGGCACATGGGTCGAAAACGGCGACTGGAGCTTCATGGACGGTCAGGTCTACACCGTTTATGAGCTTGAAGATCCCGACAGTATGTTCAAGTTCAAGTCCACAGGCACCTCCGCCGCAAACAACTACAGCTTCACCTTCGACGGCATGAAGCTTGCTGCTATAAGCGGTGTGAACGTCAGAAAGACATGGAATGTACGCATCAATAAAGTCGATGCGGCAGAGGGTAAGCCTCTCTCAGGCGCATACTTCGGTATCTACTCACCCTCTCAGAAGGAAGCCATCTCTCAGAACAACTACGACGCGATCCCCCTTCTCACGAAGCCCGCAAAGACCATCAAGCACGGCGGCAAAACCTGGTATCTCACTCAGGTCACCGACAGCGGCGAAAGCGGCACGGCTCTGTTTACAGGTCTTATCGAGGAGAATTACATTGCAAAGGAACTGAGAGCTCCCGGCGGCTACAAGCTCAAGAAGGACATTTACGAATTCAGCCTTGAAGACGCTGACGATACCCTCTCCGTCATTACCAAGGTCGATAACGAAGCTGACTATGAGCTTCCCAAGACAGGTACAAAGGAAGCCGCTTCCATGATGGTCTGGGGCAATGTGCTGATGCTTATCGCCTTTGCAGTCCTTGCAGTGAAGAAGCACCTCGAAAGAAGAGAGCAGAATTAACTCTGCAGGTGACACGGAATGAAAAAAAGTAAAATACTTACGATCATTTCTGTTATCGTGTTTGCCGCGGGAGCAGTCATTGCGCTTCTCCCGCTGGCAATGCGCTTCGGAAATTCAACCGAAGCCGTAAGAGCGATAACCATGTATAAAGACAGCGTTGATGAGCTGAGCGCACAGCAGTGCAGTGAAATGCTCAGAGAAGCTCAGCAGTACAATGCTGAGCTGTCTTTGCGGGGAGTCAACTTCATACTGCCCGACGGTATACGTCAGCAGTATGAAAGCTGTCTTTCTCCCACTGAGGACGGTATCATGGGCTATCTCGATATCCCGAAGATCGATACCTCCCTCCCCATCTTCCACGGTACCGACGACGATATTCTCAGTACCGGCATCGGACATCTTGAGTGGAGCTCCCTGCCCGTGGGCGGACTCAGCACTCACAGCGTCCTTTCGGGACACAACGGTCTGCGTGGAGCGGAGCTTCTGCGGGACCTCGATAAGCTTCAGACGGACGATATATTCTATCTTCGGGTCCTTGACACCACCCTTGCCTACAAGGTCGATCAGATCCTCGTCGTTGAGCCTCACGAGGTGGACGCTCTGAGAGTAGTTGAAAACAAGGACTACTGCACTCTGATGACCTGCACTCCCTACGGACGCAATACCCACCGTCTTCTTGTAAGAGGACGCCGTATTGCGCTTCCCGAGGACGCTCCCAACCTGCGTCTTACTGCCGATGCTACAGAGATCGAAAAGTCAACCGCAGCGTTTTTCATCGCACTCCCTCTGCTGTTCCTGCTTATAATAACAGGGGTCGTGCTTTATATGTCTATTGGCGAAGGAGAACGGAACAATGGAAAGAAAAAACTTAGGAAAATGCATTTTAGCTCTGATGATGTGCCTGATCTGCATATTGACAGTGACTCTCCCGGCGAGAGCGGCTGATCTCATCGACACAAGCAGAAAAGCCTCCCTCACTGTCACTTTCCGTCCCGATGATATTTCCGCATCGGACGTAAAATTCAGGCTTTACAGACTGGCTTCCGTGGATGAATACACCGAGCTTAAGCTTACGACCAAATTCGCAAAGCTTTCTGCTGACCTCTCATCTCCCGATGAGAGCGTATGGGAAGACCTTGTAACTCAGGCCGAAAGCTATATTTCGGAAAAATCCGTAAAGGCAGACTACACCGTCAGCACTGACGATGACGGCGTTGCCTCCTTCTCAAAGCTTCCTCTGGGACTTTATCTCCTCAGAGGTGAAGCCTATGTGACCGATGACCACACTGCCTACACTCCCCAGTCCTATCTCATCATGCTTCCCGACAGAGATTCCGAAAACAAATGGGTCTATGATGCAGAGACACTTCCCAAGTACGAAAAGGGCGACGAGCTCGTTGACCTTACCGTCAGGAAGAAGTGGAAGGGCGACAAGGCTGACAAGCGTCCCGACTACATAACCGTCATTCTTTACTGTGACGATGCCGAATACGAAACTGTCTCCTTCAGCGATGCGGAAAGCTGGAAGTATACATGGAATGACCTCTCCGCAAAGCACACCTGGACCATTTCCGAGGTCTCTGTGGAGGGTTATCGCTCCTCTGTCGAGCAGAAGGGCTACAGCTTTATAATCACCAACACCTCAAAGGATCAGATCCCTCAGACGGGTGTGCTGTGGTGGCCCGTTCCTCTGCTGGCGGTTGTCGGCGCAGGACTCGCCCTGACAGGCATGGTCATTATCAGAAAGAACCGAAAAGCCGATGAAAAGTAAGCTTTATTTAGGAAGCTCCCTGCTTATTCTCGGTGTTCTGCTTCTTGCCGCCGCTCTTATGCTCGGAATTTTCAACATAAGCGATGAGCTTACGGCAGAAAAGGAATCGCGGCAGGCAGCGGATATGCTCTTTCAGCAGATGACCGAGGAGCATCACGGTAAAAACAGCATTTCCGACAGTGACCCTCTCGCGGTGTACGATGATGCGGTTATCGAAATAGACGGGCGAAAATATGTGGGTATTCTCACTATCCCGAAGCTTTCGCTGGAGCTGCCTGTTCTCAATGAGCTGAGCAAAGCAGGACTAAAAATGGCTCCCTGCCTTTACAGCGGCAGCGTGAAAAATAACGACCTTGTCATCGGCGCACACAACTACGCAAGTCATTTCGGAAATCTCTACACGCTCTCCATCGGTGATGAGGTTTATTTCACCGAGGTGGACGGCAGTGTGACACGGTATCTTGTGGCGGATAAGGAGACGCTTATGCCCGGAGATGCCGATATCCTCAGGGAAAGCGAGTATGACCTGACACTGTTTACCTGCACCGTCGGCGGACGCAGACGTGTCACCGTCCGTTGCGAAAAGGCGGCAGAATAAGGGTTATTTTCATCAAGAATACCCTCTGTTTAAGGCTTCCCCTTGCAGGAAGGCTGTCCCGCTATCTGTCGTGCGGTTTTACTTACACAAAAAAAGCTTCAGTATCGAAAGATACTGAAGCTTTTTGAATATTAAGCCGGGTCTTATGCAATAAAGAGAAGGTCGATAGCGTCAGCAAAATACTTCTCAGCGTTGTCGCTGTCGTCCTCGGGGAAGTAGGAATAGGTAACGGTGTAGAGAGTGCGGCTGGATTCATCAATGTAGCAGACCTGATAGAAGGAAGTGGTCAGAGATACATCGTAATCGGGAACAGCAACGGTGATGTCATAGGAAACTGCGAGACAGGTCTCGTTGCCGAAAGCCTTCTTCTCAACTTTCTTTCTGGTGCATTCAACGTCACATTCAAGAGCAAGAGCTTCCTCATACTCGTTCTTTAACTGCTTGACAACGGTGTCGATTATATCTTCTGCGTCCTTGTCGGAAAGATCTTCAACAGTGCCGAAAACCTTGTCTTCAGAAACAACGTTGACACCTTCGCCGGTCTCACCGTTCACTACCTGGAAGTCAACGCCTGCGGAGGGAGCGTCCTCAAGACCCTTGTCGGTGGGATAGTAGACATAGAGAGGACCGTCGGAATAGACCTCAAAGCCTGCGGGAGTCTCGGGAACGGGGATCCTTTCCTTTGTCTCGGAGGAACAGCCGCAGAAAAATACAAGAAGAACTGCCAGAAGAATTGCCAATACTGATTTTTTCATTTTATTCTCTCCTTTTTCGTTTTGTGTAAACATGATACGACATCGAGGAACAAAAGTCAAACACATTAAATCGTAATATCAAAAATAAATAATACAATCTGTATAGCCCATAGCAAGGCTCGAACAAGAACAGCTCGTGGCAAATGCCTTGCTTGAGAAATCCAAAAGGGGAAGCGATAAAGGTTATTGCGAGGAATACATCAATGACCGCTGTTGGGTTACGGTTATTCAGAACGTTATTGTCTACACGGCGGTCATGGACACCCTTTTGGTCGTTTTTA